>NZ_VDDD01000009.1 GCF_006151785.1 Paracoccus marcusii | reverse complement strand
CAGCGCCTCGGCCCGGTGGGCCGCGATCAGGCCGACCGCCATCGCCGCCAGGGCCAGCGCCGCCGTGACCGCCATCGGCAGGGTCGACAGGCCGCTGGCCGGGGCCGGCCATGCGGGGGCCACGACCGACAGGAAGCCCACCCCGAACAGCAACGATGCGTACAGCGTCCCGTCCGCCAGAAGCAGCGCCACCGTCCCCGTGCGGGCCAGTGTGTTGCGCGTCTGCCAATGCAGCGGCAGGGTCAGGCCCGGTGCCACCCGAACGTCGGGATGATCGGTCGTCGATCCCATGATGTCGCCCCATTTCCATGCAGCGATCAGGGTCAGCACGATGCCCACGGGCGCCAGCCAGTAGAGCCCGGCCAGCACCGCCCCGAAAAAGCTGCCGATGGCGGCAGAGGTGAACAGCGGCAGCATGGTGCTTTTGGCCAGGACGGCGACGTGGTCGGGCCGACCGCTGCCCGCGTCCAGGGCCAGAGTCTCTCGCAGGTCGCGCGGCGCGCCGGGCAGCAACCCCTCGCCCCGCGCCAGGGGCAATAGGGCCGAGGAATCGGGCTGGCGCGGTCCGGGCAGCGAGGCGAAGTTGTAGGACGGGGCGGGCACGGGCATCGCCCAGTCCAGCGTGGGCGCGCCCCAGGGGTTGCGCCAGCTGCGCCGCCCGAACAGCCACTGCATCACCACGTCGAAGGCGAACAGCGCAAAGCCCGCCGACATGATCATGCCGAAGATCGACGAGATCAGGTTCAGCCATTCCCATTCCGGGTTGTTGGGATAGACCGCGACGCGGCGTGGCATGCCCAGAAGGCCTGTCAGGTGCATCAGGAAGAACGTGCCGTGAAATCCGATGAGGATCAGCCAGAACGCCGATTCCCCCAGGCCCCGCACCCGCCAGCGCCCGCAGATCAGCGGCATCCAGTAGCTGACCGCGGCCAGCATCGGAAAGACGAAGCCGCCGACCAGCACGTAATGCAGGTGCGCAGTGACGAAGGCGGTGTCATGCGCCTGCCAGTTGAACGGCACCATGGCCAGCATCACGCCGGTCAGCCCGCCCAAGACGAAGGTCAAGAAGAACCCCATGACGTACAGCATGGGCAGGCGGAAGCTGACCTTGCCGTCCCACAGTGTGCCGATCCAGGCAAAGACCTGGATCGCCGTGGGAACCGCCACCAGCGCCGATGCCGCGCTGAAGAAGGCCAGCGCCATGTGCGGGATGCCCACAGTGAACATGTGGTGGACCCACAGGCCAAAGGAGAGGAACACCAGCCCCGCGATGGCCGCGACGATCGCGCCGTATCCTAGGATCGTGGTGCGCGACATGATCGGGATGATCGTGGACAGCGCGCCCGCGGCGGGCAGGAAGATGATATAGACCTCGGGGTGGCCGAACAGCCAGAACAGGTGCTGCCACAGCAGCGGGTCGCCGCCCCGCGCGATGTCGAAGAACGGCCAGTCGAAGGCGCGCTGTACCTCCAGCAGGATCGATCCCAGGATCAGCGGCGGAAAGCCCACCAGCATCATCACAGCCGTGCCCAGCAGGTACCAGCCCATCAGCGGCATCCGGGTCAGCGGCATATGCGCCGCACGGCAGCGCAGGATGGTCACGGTGATCTCCACCGCGGCGGCCATGGCGCTGATCTCGACGAAGGTTACGCCCAACAGCCAGACATCGGCGTTGATGCCCGGGGTGTGGGTGCTGTCGGCCAGCGGCACGTACATGAACCACCCGCCATCGGGGGCCACGCCCGCCACCAGCGACAGCACGATCACCGTGCCCCCGAACAGATAGCACCAGTAGCCCAGGGCCGACAGGCGCGGGAACGCCATGTCGCGTGCGCCCAGGATCTTGGGCAGCAGCCACAGGGCCAGCCCCTCCAGCATGGGGATGGCGAACAGGAACATCATGATGCTGCCGTGCATCGTGAAGATCTGGTTGTACAGCTCGACATCCAGGAAGGCGCCGTCGCGGGTCGCCAGCTGCGCGCGGATCAGCATCGCCAGCACGCCGCCGATGGCGAAGAACGCGAAGGACGTCGCCATGAAGCGCAGGCCGATCGTGCCGTGGTTGACCGAGGTGAAGAACCCCCGCCATCCCGGCTCGTCCGACCAGGTGCGGTCCAGCTGGCGGTGCAGGGCCAGCGCGCGCTGTGGCGCGTTGGCTGCCACGTCGCTGGCGGGGTCGAACATCGGGTCCATCGGGGCGATGGTCCGGCCGCCCTGCGGCTGCGGATCGGTCATGGGCGGGTCTCCGGGATCAGGGCGCCCGACATGTCGGGCATCGGGCCGTTCGGGTCATAGGCCACGACGGTGAAGCGCATGAAGCTGTGCCCGGTGCCGCAGAATTCGGCGCACAGGCCCTCGTAGGTGCCGGGCTGGTCGGCGCGCAGGCGGTGGATGTTCTGGTGGCCCGGGATGGCGTCCATCTTGCCGCCCAGTTGCGGCACCCAGAAGCTGTGGATGACGTCCTGGGCGGTGATGACCACGTCGAAATCCTGTCCCGCCGGCACATAGAGCGTATCGCGGGTCTGCACGATGGCGCCGTCGAAGCCGGGCTGGTCGAACCGCCATTCCCATTGCGCGGCATGGGCCTGGACGCGGGGGACGTCGTCGGCGCGCGCCAGCAACCCCTCTCCCAGCCACAGCGAAAACCCCAAAAGGACGACCAGCACCGACATCGAGAACCCGAGGCCCCAGCCCCAGATCCACGTCCGTTCCGACCGCCGCGCGCCGTTGTTGCGCACCGCCAGGACCAGCAGCCCGAAGACCAGGACGCAGATCAGCGCCGAGCCCGCCAGCATGATCCACCACAACAGCGCGATGTCGCGCGCCGCGGGGCCCGCGGGGCTCAGCGTGCTGTGCCCGCCGCCGCATGCGGCCAGCAGCGGAACCACGGCCCCCGCCAATGCCTTGTGCCAGAAGCCCCTGACCCAACGAGAGTGCCCATGCGCCAGAGACGCACCTGGAAACAGCGACGCCGCCTTGCCGACCCGATCGAGGAACATGTCGCCTTCAACGACACCGAGACCAAGATTGCCCTGTCCGGCCATCCGCTGCACGCGATGATGGTGGCCTTTCCCATCGCGCTGGCCTTCTCCACCTTCGGGGCCGACGCGATGTACTGGCTGACCGCCGACGAATTCTGGCCGCGCGTCGCGCTGTGGGCGACAGGCGCGGCCTTCGGCCTGGGGGTCCTGGCCGGGATCACCGGCACGATCGAGTTGCTGATGGTGCCCGGCATCCGCATCCGGGCGGCAAGCTGGACGCATTTCATCCTCGCGGTGATGCTGTTGTCCCTGCTGGGACTGAACTGGGGGTTCCGCCTGCCCGATCCGCAGGACGTGGTGCTGCCCTGGGGCATCCTGCTGTCGGCGCTGACGGCGGCCATGACCGGGATCACCGGCTGGCATGGGGGCAAGCTGGTCTTCGACTATCAGATCGGCACGAAAAGCGACGGGGCGGGCGGCTAGGCGGGCCGTCATGGCTGGTCCACCGACTGACCGCGGGGGGCCAGCATGAAATCGGGCATCCAGTCCGCGACCCAGGCCAGATCCGGCTTGGCCAGCACCAGCCACAGCACGCCCATCATCAGCGGTAGCCCCAAAACCAGCGCCCAGAGGGCCGACGGCATGTTCTGCAGCCCGCGATGTTCCCCCGACGTCAGGATCAGGTGACCGATCCAGGCATGGACCAGCGCCATGCCCGCCACCAGCGTCAGCTTGGCCACAAACCACAGGTCGAACACCTGATCGGCAAAGATCAGGCCGGTCCCGGCCGCGATGGCGATGACCGCCGCCGGCGTCGCAAAGCCGACATAGCCGAAATGCGTGATCAGCCGGAATTCGGCATAGCGGGCCTGGGTCTGGCTGCTGTCGGCCTTGCCGCGCCAGATCTGGCCATAGAAATGCAGAAGCAGCGGCAGCGCCACCAGCGACGCGCACCAGCACAGCATGGCCGCCAGGTGCAGGTACTTCAGCCCCGCGACCATCATGCGGCGAATCCCCGCCGCCAGGCATGCCAGACCATGCGACCCGCGATGGCCGCCACGGGGACAAAGCCCGGCACCCACATGATCAGGCCCGCCAACTGCTGGTCCGTCAGGGGCGACATGCCCCAGGCCATCGCGCCGCCCACATGCGGGAAATACAGGATGTCGGGGGCAAAGGTCAGGATCGCGCCTAGAAAGCCCATGATGCCGGCCAGCCCGCCGATCAGCACGGCGCGGCGCATCGCCTCCTCGGCCCCGAAACCGGGGGCAAGGACCGCCGACCAGAACGCCCAGGCCGGCAGCAGCATCGCCGCCTGCATCAGCCAGTACAGCTCGTCAGACGCCCAGATCGCGTCATAGACCCCCGGCAGGTGCCATGCGATCATCGCCGCGCTGACCGCCGCCAGCGACAGCCCGGCCGGCAGTCGCGGCACCAGCGGCAGCGCCACGGCCAGCGCCGGTGCGGCCAGCGTGATCAGCACCAGGTGATGCGCCGCCCGCGCCGAGAACAGCGCCACCGTCAGGGCACAAAGGGGCGACACGAAGGCCACGACCAGCGCCCCCACCGCCAGGGCCGCGGGACCGCGACGGTCAGGCACCGCCTTGCGCGCCAGGACCATCGCCAGTGCCGCGATGCCGATCAGCACCCAAGGGTCAAGGTTCCAGCTGGACCACAGGTGGTCCGGCGCCGGTGCCGGGCCGCAATAGGGCATCAGCGCCTGTGTCATCGTGTCTCCTTGGTTGCGGATTGCGGGCGGGCGCGCGCAATGTCGTTCCCCAACAATGGCCTGCGCCCCGGGTTCCATGCAAGCATTCGGAACTGCGTGCAAGCGGTCGCGTTTGCCCCCCATGACCGTCGTCCCAAGCCAGAATCCTGACGCCCATATCCGCCCCGGCGACCGCACAGGGGCCGTGCGGTTGCAGGCCGCGGGCTGGATCCTGCTGGCGCTGGCGGCCCTGATCCTGCCCTTTGCGGTGATCCTGGCCGGCGATCCACCGCGGGATGCGGCCTTCACGCAGACGATGGCCTTTGGGCTTGGCTTCGGGGCGTTGGCGCTGGTCGGGCTGCAATTCGCGTTGACCGGACGGCTGAAGCCGCTGCTGCGTCCGTTCGGTGCCGACATCATCCCGGTCTTTCACCGGCTCCTCAGCTGGGGGGCGGTGGCGCTGATGCTGGGGCATTTCGCGATGATGTACATCTGGCACAAGGACGACATGGGCGTCCTGAATCCGCTGAAGGCCGATCCCTACATGACGGCGGGTCGGGTTGCGCTGGTCTGCTTCGGGGCGATGGTGATCACGTCGGAATTCCGCAAGCGGCTGCGGCTGGACTATCTGTGGTGGAGGTATCTGCATGTCGGCCTGGCGCTGACCGGGTTTGCGGCGGCGATCTGGCATGTGCTGGGGGCCGGGCATTTCACCGGGGCCGACGGGACGCGGGGGCTGTGGCTGGCGATCACGCTGGCTTGGGGCGGGCTGATCGCCTACACGCGCGTGCTGCGCCCCTGGCGACAGTCGCGCAACCCCTGGCGCGTGATCGAGAACCGTGACGAGGGTGACGGCATCCGCACCCTGGTCCTGCGCCCCGAGGGGCGTGCGCTGCGCAACTGGCGGCCGGGACAGTTCGCATGGCTGGCCGTTGGCGGCACGCCCTATTCTCTGCGCGAACATCCGTTCTCGATCTCGACCGCGCCGGACAAGGGGCCGGACATCAGCTTCTCGATCAAGCCCCTGGGGGACGACAGCCGCCGCCTGTCGCAGACGCCGGTGGACAGCGTGGCCTGGATCGACGGGCCCTATGGCGTCTTCACCATCGACCGCGAGGCCGATGCCGAAGGGTTCGTGATGATCGCGGGCGGGGTGGGCATCACGCCCATCCTGGCCAACCTTCACGCGCTGCAGGCCCGCCGCGATCCGCGCACCATCCACCTACTTTATGCGAACAAGGACTGGGACGACGTGCCGTTCCGCGATCAGCTGGCCCGCATCGCCCAGGACATCGACCTGCGCGTGACCCATATGATCGAGGAGCCGCCCGAACCTTGGGACACGGGCGGCCACGTGGCGGTCAAGGGGCGGATCGACGCCGCGATGCTGGACCAGGTGCTGCCCGACCGGACGCGTCACTGGCCGCACATGATGTGCGGGCCTGCGCCGATGCTTTCGGCAATTCGTGCGGGGCTGGCGGGCAGAGGCACGCCCCTGTCCGCGATCCACGCCGAAATCTTCGAGATGGTGTGACCGATGCGCCCGCGTCTTGCCTTGGCCTCGGCCATCCTGCTGATCGCCGTGACGGTGGCTTGCGCAATCGTCATGGCCAGCCTGACGTCACGCGGCGGTGACGCGCCAGATGATGTCGCCCACGTCGTCGGCCACCAGAAGCGACTTTCCGTCAGCGCCGATGGCGACGCCCACGGGACGGCCATAGGCGGTCTTTTCGTCATCCGACAGGAAGCCTGACAGGATGTCGCGCGGCGGGCCCGACGGCTTGCCGCCTGCGAACGGCACGAAGATCACCCGGTACCCGCTGAGGGTCGAGCGGTTCCACGACCCGTGCTGGCCGATGACCATTCCGTCGGGAAAGCCGGGCAGGGTGCCCGCGGGCATCCAGCACAGACCCAGGGAGGCGGTATGCCCGCCCAGGGCATAGTCCGGCGTGATGGCGCGGGCGACCAGCGCCGGATCCTGCGGCACGCGGTCGTCGACGGTCTGGCCCCAATAGCAGTAGGGCCAGCCATAGAACCCGCCCTCGCGCACGGATGTCAGGTAATCGGGCGGCGTCTCGTCGCCCAGGCCGTCGCGTTCGTTGACCACCGTCCACAGGGTGCCTGTCGACGGCTCCCACGCCATGCCGACCGCGTTGCGCAGCCCCGAGGCGAAGATGCCGGCCTGTTCGGTCTCCAGGTCCAGACGCCAGATGGCGGCGCGGCCCTCCTCGGCTTCCATGCCCTGATCGCCGATGTTGCTCAGCGATCCGACGCCGGCATAAAGACTGGTTCCGTCGGGCGACACGATCAGGCTGCGCGTCCAGTGGCCGTTCGGCTTGAACGTGACCAGCCTGCGTCCCGCCGCGGTGATCGTCGTCTGGCCCTCCTGATAGGGGAAGGCCACGATTCCGTCCGTGTTGCCGACATAGAAGGTGTCACCCACCAGTGCCATGCCGAAGGGCTGGTTCTGCCGCTCCAGGAACACTTCGCGTGTCTCGGCCACGCCGTCGCCGTCGGTATCGCGCCACAGCGTGATGCGGTTCGCGCTGGTGCCGATGGCGCGGGCGCGGCGCATGGTGGCCTGGGCCGCGTGGTCCATCAGCGTCTTGGGCGGATTGGGCTGCTCCTTGGATTCGGCCACCATCACGTCGCCGTTCGGCAGCACCTCGATCCAGCGGGGATGGTCCAGCCCCGAGGCGAAGGCGTTGACCGCCAGACCCGGTGCCGTGTCGGGGACATGGCCCGGCGCCCAGCCCTTGGCGGTCGGCATCTTCAGCGTCATGATTCCCTGCCGCTTGGCGTCGGGAATGGTCGGTGCGGTGCCTACCGCCTGAACCTTGGGCGCGCCGAACCGCCTGATTGCCACCATCGTGCCGCCCACGACCGCGGTCGCCCGTGCCAGAAAATCCATCATCCGCCCCCTTGCTGTCGAAGCCGCACCTTAGCGACCCCTGCCGGGGCGTCAAACGCTGATGGTGTCGCAACCCCGGCGGAGATGCCCTACCAGCCTGCGGTACGTCGGGGTTCGACGGCTGCGGGACGCAGGGCCTGCTGAGGCGTGGTGCGGAACTGGCGCGCCTTGCTTGCCAGCTGATCGGTCTGCTCCTCAAGCGCGCGGGCGGCGGCGGTCGTCTCCTCGACCATGGCGGCGTTCTGCTGGGTGACCTTGTCCATCTGGTCGGCCCCCGCCGACAGCGCGCGCAGGCTTTGCGACTGTTCGCGCGCGCTGGAGGCGATCATGGTGATGATCGTGCGCACCGCCGACACCTCCTCGACGATCGTGACCAGCGATGCGCCCGAGCTGCGCACCAGGCCCGCCCCCTCGCGGACATGGACGGTCGAGGCGCCGATCAGGTCCTTGATCTGATGCGCGGCCTCGGCGGTCTTGTGGGCCAGGGCGCGGACCTCGTGGGCGACGACGGCAAAACCACGCCCGGCCTCTCCGGCGCGCGCGGCCTCGATACCCGCGTTCAACGCCAGCAGGTTGGTCTGGAACGCGATCTCGTCGATGACGGTGATGATGGTGCCGATCTGGCGGGTCGATTCCTCGATCTCGCCCACGGCACCCACGGCCTTCTGGACGATCTCTCCGCCGCCTTGCGCGTTGCGCTGCGCAGTCTCGGCGCTGGTCTGGGCGGTGGACACGCCCTCGGCCGCCTGATCGACGCCGCGCGACACCTCGTTCAGGGCGGCCACGGTCTCCTCTAGGTTGGCAGCCTGCTGTTCGGTGCGATGGGCCAGGTCATGGGCGGCGGCGCTGATCTCGGCCAGGCCGCCGCGGATGACGGCCACGCCGTCGACCACCAGCCCCAGGGCCTCGTCCAGCTGACCGAGCGAGGTGTTGAACTGATCCTTGACGGCATCGAACTCGGGCGCGACCGGATCGGTGATGCGCACCGTCAGATCGCCTCGGCTTAGCCGGTCGAAGCCGGTGCTGATCGCCCCCACGAAATGCTGCAGCTGGGCGGCGCGCAGGTTGGTCTGTTCGACCATTTCGGCCTGCCGCGCGTTCACGGCATCGGCGTCGCGCGCCAGGCGGTCGCGGTCGATGGTGGCGGCGCGGAACGTCTCGACCGCGCGGGCCATGGCGCCGATCTCGTCCCTGCGGGCGGCGCCGGGGACGGTGTCGTCGGTCTGGCCCTGGGCCAGGCGCCCCATCATCGCGGTCAGCGCCTTGATGGGCTTGCTGATGCTGCGCGACAGCGGGATGGCGCAGGCGATAAGCGCCAGAAGCAGCAGCCCCGACCACAGCCCGCTGCGCCGCATCTCGGCCATGAAGTCGGCGGTGATGTCGTCAACGTAAAGACCCGCGCCGACCGTCCAGCCCCAGGGCGCGAACAGCGTGGAATAGGACAGCTTGGGCAGCGGATCGCCCCCCGACAGACGCGCGACGAAATACTCGGTGAAACCACCCCCCGCGCGCGCGGTCACGATCATCTCGCGGATGTGCAGCTTGCCGTTGGCATCGGTGGCCTCCCAGGCATTCGTGCCCTCGCGTTCGGTATCGGGATGCATGACCCGCAGACCCTGGGGGTCGTAGATGAAGACATAGTCGTCGTCGCCATAGCGGATGGCGCGGGCGGCCTCCTTGGCGCGGTGCTGGGCCTCGTCCAGGGTCATCGCGCCGGACTGGGCCTGGGCTGCGAAATGGGTCAGCATGCTGACCGTGCTTTCGACCTGGGTCGCGATCAGCTCCTTGCGGTCCTTCCACAGAAGGTGGTGCAGCGAGGACAGCTGCAGCGACATCGCAAGGATGCTGAGCGCGACGGCAACCCCGGTCAGCAGGGTCAGTTTACGTGAGATTCCAAAGGTCATGCAGCGGCCTTCCCGGTATGATCCGACAAGACATAGCGGCGACACATGAACGGATCGTTGACGCCGGCAGGGAATTGCACGTCGTGCGAATTACGCCGACAGTGGCGGCAGACCGACACGGGGGACCAGACGATGTGCAGACAGTGCAACTATACCATCCATGCGGCGCAGCATCACCTGGGCTGGGACAACGCGATCGCCCCGGTCCAGACCGTGGCGCCGGGATCGACGATCCACTTTGCCTGCATGGAGGCGTCGGGCGGGCAGCTGAACCTGTCCAGCACCGCGGACGACATCGCCACGCTGGATTTCGGGCGCATCAACCCGGTCAACGGGCCGATCCATGTCGACGGGGCCGAACCCGGTGACGCGCTGAAGATCACGCTGGTCGATTTCGCCCCGCAGGCGCAGGACGGGCAGAGTTGGGGCTGGACCGCGAACATTCCGGGGTTCGGTCTGCTGGCGGACCAGTTCCCCGACCCCGCCCTTACGCTGTGGCGCTATGATGCGGCGACGCTGGCGCCGGCGCTTTGGGGCAGTCACGGCCGGGTCGGGCTGAAGCCCTTTGCCGGGACAATCGGCGTGGCCTTGGCAGAGCCGGGTGCCCATTCCATCGTCCCGCCGCGGCGCACGGGCGGCAATCTGGACATCCGCGACCTGTCGCGCGGGGCCGAACTGTATCTGCCGGTCGAGGTGACGGGCGCGTTGTTCTCGGTGGGCGACACCCATGCCGCGCAGGGCGACGGAGAGGTCTGCGGCACCGCCATCGAAAGCCCGATGGACGTCACGCTGACGCTGGACCTGGTCAAGGGCGCGAACCTGGCGATGCCGCGGTTCACCACGCCAGGACCGGTCACGCCGCACCTGGACGCCAAGGGGTACGAGGTCACGACCGGCATCGGCCCCGACCTGATGACCGGCGCGCGGCAGGCGGTCGAACAGATGGTCGATCTGCTGTGCGCGCGCCACGGCATGCCCGCGGTCGAGGCCTACATGCTGGTGTCCACCTGCGGCGATCTGCGGATCTCGGAGATCGTCGACATGCCGAACTGGGTCGTGTCGTTCTATTTCCCGCGCTCGGTCTTCGAATGACCGACCTGCATCCCTGGGCCGCGGGGCTGGACAGCCTGCACGACCAGGTCTGGCTGCGGTTGCACCGCGGCGTGGCCGACCGCCATGCGCCCGCCCGCCACCCGGTGCTGGCCACCGTCACGCCGGGCGGCATGCCGCAGGCGCGCACGGTCGTGCTGCGCGGGGCCGACCCCGACGAAGCCGTGCTGGAGGTTCACACCGACCTTCTGTCCGCGAAGGTGGGTGATCTGCGCGTCAACCCGATGGCGGCACTGCATGTCTGGGACGCTGGCGCGCATCTGCAGACCCGGATCGAGGCGCGTGCCGCCATCCTGACGGGCGCGGCGGTCGCGCAGGACTGGGCGCGCGTGCCCGACCCGTCGCGACAGAGCTATGGCTCTCAGCCGCCGCCCGGCACGCCCATCGACGATGCGCTGGCCTATGCGAAACGTCCAGACGCCGCCTGTTTCGCGTTGGTGCGCCTGACGGTGCTGGCCATCGACGCGGTGCATCTGGGCCCGCAGCACCGCCGCGCGCGATACACGCGCGAGACGAGCTGGCGCGGACAGTGGCTGGCGCCCTAGACCATCACGAAATGGCGATCCGACACCTGGCGCCAGTCGCGCTTGGGCGGTTCGAACCCCATCGGACGGACGGGGCTTTTCAGCTCATCGACCTGCATAGCGCGGCGCAGGCCCCGGCGCGCGGGGTCCGGGACCGGCACGGCGGCGATCAGCTTCTTCGTGTAGGGATGCTGCGGGTCGGCAAAGATCGCCTCGCGCGGGCCGATCTCGACGATCTCGCCCAGATACATCACCGCGACGCGGTGGCTGACGCGTTCGACCACCGCCATGTCGTGGCTGATGAACAGATAGGCGATGCTCAGACGCTCCTGCAGGTCCATCAGCAGGTTGCAGACCTGCGCCTTGATCGACACGTCCAGCGCGGACACGCTCTCATCGGCCACGATCACCTTGGGGTTCAGGCCTAGAACGCGCGCGATCGCCACGCGCTGGCGCTGCCCGCCGCTGAATTCGTGCGGATAGCGGTCCAGCATGGACCCGTCCAGGCCGACCTGGGCCAGCAGTTCGGCGGCGCGGTCGCGCGCCTCGGCCCGGCCGGCCAGCTTGTGCGCCAGGATCGGCTCTGCCACGGTCTGGCCCACCGTCATGCGCGGGTTCAGGCTGGAGAACGGGTCCTGAAAGATCATCTGCCCCGACCGACGCATTCGGCGCAGATCGGCCGGGCCGGCCTTGAGCACATCGAACCCGTCCAGCGTCACCTGCCCCGATTCCGGTTGCACCAGCCGCAGGATCGACCGACCCGTGGTCGATTTCCCGCAGCCGGATTCGCCCACCAGCGACAGCGTCTCTCCCTGCCATAGATCGAAGCTCAGATCCTCGACCGCGTGGACCTTGCCCGTCGGGCGGCCAAGAAGGTCCGACCCCGCGGCAAAGCGCGTCACCAGGTTCCGGACCGACAGGACCGGTGTCGCGCTGCGGTCCACGGTGTCGACCACCGCGGGCTGGGCCGCGATCGCGCCGCTGGCCATGTCGACCTTGGGAAAGCGCAGCGGCCAGCGCTGGCCCGCCATCTGCCCAAGCCGCGGCACCGCGGCCAGCAGCGCGCGGGTATAGGGGTGGCCCGCATCCTGGAACAGGCCCGCGGTAGTGCCGGTCTCGACGTGATCGCCGCGGAACATGACCACGGTGCGGTCGGCGATCTCGGCGACCACGCCCATGTCATGGGTGATGAACAGGACGGCCATGCCCTGCTCCTCCTGGATCTCCTTGATCAGGTCCAGGATCTGGCCCTGGATGGTCACGTCCAGCGCCGTCGTCGGCTCATCGGCGATCAGCAGGCGCGGGCGCGCGGCCAGGGCCATCGCGATCATCACCCGCTGGCGCATGCCGCCGGAAAACTGATGCGGATAGTCCCTGATGCGCGCCGCCGCATTGGGGATGCGCACGCGGTCCATCAGGCGCAGCACCTCGGCCCCGACCTGGTCGCGGGGCACCTGGCCATGGCGGATCAGCAACTCCGCGATCTGGTCGCCCACCGGAAAGACCGGGTTCAGCGAGGACATCGGTTCCTGAAAGATCATCGCGATGTCGTTGCCGCGGACCCGGCGCATCTCCTGTTCGGACAGGCGCGTCAGGTCGCGCCCGCCCAAGAGGACCTGTCCGGTGACGCGCGCGCGCTTGTCCAGCAGGCCCATGATCGCCAGCGACGTGACGCTTTTGCCCGATCCGCTTTCGCCGACGATGGCCACGGTCTCTCCGGGTGCCACGTCGAAGCTGATGTTGCGCACGACCTCCTTCATCCCGTCATCGGTGGGGAAGGAGACGGACAGGCCGCGCAGGCTTAGGATAGGATCCGTCATCCTACCGCCCCGCCGCATAGGCCTGCATCAGCCGCGGCGTCGCGGCCGCGCGCAGAAGGCCCTGCGCATCGCGGCTGGCCGCGGTCAGGCGGCCGATGTCCCAAGGGCCGGTGACGGTCACGTCATGGCCGCGACGGCGCAGTTCGTCGATGGTGGCCTGGCCCACGCGATCCTCGATCAGCATTCCGCCCGGTGCCGCGGTGCGCGGGTGGAACGAGGCCGGGAAATGCGTCGAATGGAACAGCGGCGCGTCGATGGCCGCCTGCAGGTTCGGCTCGAAATGGACATGGCGCAGGAAGAAGACCAGCTGCCACTGGTCCTGCTGATCGCCGCCGGGCGTGCCGAAGGACAGATGCGGCACCCCGTCGCGCAGCGCCAGCGACGGCGTCAGCGTGGTGCGCGGCCGCCGCCCCGGCGCCAGCGACGTGGGCAGGCCGGGCTGCAGCCAGAACATCTGCGCCCGGCTGTTCAGGCAGAAGCCCAGATCAGGGATGATCGGCGACGACTGCAGCCAGCCGCCCGAGGGCGTGGTGGACACCATGTTGCCCCACCGGTCGATCACGTCGATATGCACGGTATCGCCGCGCTTTTCCGACAGGTGCGCCATGGTCGGCTCATAGACCGCGCCCTTGCCCAGGCCGTCCAGCAGCGACAGGGTGCGGGCGCGCTGATCCTCGAACCCCGGCACGGTGCCGGGGCGCAGGTCCAGCGACGCGCGGTCGCCGATCAGGGCGCGGCGGTCGGCGGCGTAGGCGTCCGACAGCAGCGTCTCCATCGGCACGTCGTGCATCAGGGGGTCGCCGTAATAGACCTCGCGGTCGGCATAGGACAGCTTCATCGTCTCGATCACGGTATGGACGAAATCGGGACCGTTCGGGTCCATCGCGGCGATGTCGATGCCCTCCAGGATCTTCAGCCCCTGCAGCAGCACCGGCCCCTGACCCCAGGGCCCGGTCTTGGCGATGGACCAGCCGTGATAGTCGGCCCAGGTCGGCTCCTCGCTCGTGGCGGCATAGCCTGCCATGTCGTCGGCGCTGAGGACGCCGCGATGTTTCGCCCCGCTGCCGTCCATCACTTCGGTCGTGCGGCAGAACCGGTCGATCGCCTCGGCCACGAAGCCGCGATAGAAGGCGTCGCGCGCGGCCTGCACGCCCGCCTCGCGCGTGGGCGCACCCTCCGAGGCTTCGACAATGCGGCTGTAAGTGTCTGCCAGCGCGTCGTTCTTGAACAGCGCGCCCGCCTGCGGGGCCTGCCCGCCGGGCAGCCAGGTCGCGTGCGATGTGGGCCATTCGGCGGCGAAGAAATCGGCCAGACCGGCGATGCTGTCGGCCACGCGGGGCAGCATCGGATGGCCGTGGCGGGCATAGTGGATGGCGGGGGCCAGGACCTCGGAGACGGTCATCGTGCCGTGTTCCTGCAGCATCAGCATCCAGCCGTCGAAGGCGCCGGGGATGACGGTGGCCAGCAGCCCGTTGCCGGGGATCAGGTCGATCCCCTCGGCGCGGTAATGCTCGATGGTGGCGCGGGCCGGGGCAGGGCCCTGGGCGCAGATCACCTGGGTCTTGCCGGTCTTGGCCGAATGGATGATCGCGGGTAGGTCGCCCGCTGGGCCGTTCAGATGCGGCTCGACGATCTGGAGGACAAAGCCCGTCGCGACGGCGGCGTCGAAGGCGTTGCCGCCCTTTTCCAAAATCGCCATGCCCACGGCGGTCGCGATCCAATGGGTCGAGGTGACGACGCCGAAGGTGCCGGTGATCTCGGGGCGGGTGGTGAATTGGGTCATGACGACTCCTTGCAATGTCAGTGTTCGCGCGGGTCCAGCGCATCGCGCAGCCCGTCGCCGATCAGGTTGAAGCCGATGACGACCAGAAAGATCGCGGCCCCCGGCCACCAGGCCATCCAGGGCGCCTGCGTCAGGAAGTTCTTGGCCACGTTCAGCATCGACCCCCAGCTTGGCGCGGGGGCCTGCTGGCCCAGGCCCAGGAAGGACAGCGACGCCTCGGCGATGATGGCGGTGGCGATGGTCAGCGTGGCCTGCACGATGATCGGCGGCACAATGTTCGGCAGGATGTAGCGGCCCATGATCGCCATGTGACCCAGGCCGATGGCGCGGGCGCCCTCGACGTAATCCTCGGTCTTGACGGACATGACCTGGGCGCGGGTCAGGCGGATGAAGATCGGCATGGCCGACAGGCCGATGGCGATCATGGCATTGGTCAGGCTGGGCCCCAGGAAGGCGGCCAGCGCGATCGCCATGATCAGGAAGGGCATCGCCAAGAGCGCATCGGTGAAGCGAGAGATGATCGTGTCGGTCCAACCGCCGAAATAGCCCGCGATCAGCCCGATAGGCACGCCGGTGACGACGGCGATCGCCACAGAGATCACCCCCGCCATCAGCGACGCCTGCGCGCCCCAGATCATCCGGGACAGGATGTCGCGACCGATCTCGTCCGAGCCCAGCCAGTATTCGGCCGAGGGCGGCAGCCGGATCGCGGTCCAGCTGGTGGCCAGCGGGTCGGCGATGGGCAGGATCGGCGCGGCCAAGGCCAGAAGGACGAAGAAGGCCACGATGATGCCACCGACCAAGGCCGCGCGGTTGCGCCGGAACTTGCGCCAGAAGCGGCTTTTGGCGCGGGGGGCGGGCATGTCGATGGCGGTCATAGGGCGGCCCTCATCCGGGGGTTCAGCATCACGGACAGCACGTCCGCGACCAGGTTCATCAGCAGGAAACCGACGGCGGTGCACAGCACGACCCCCTGCACCACGGCATAGTCGCGGTTGAACACCGCATCGACGATCAGCTTGCCGAAACCCGGAATGGTGAAGATCTGTTCGGTCAGCACCGCGCCCGCCAGCAATTCGCCGAACAGCAGCGCGGTCAGCGTGATGACCGGCAAAAGCGCGTTCCTGAAGCTGTGCTTCAGCACCACCTGGCGGCCGGTCAGGCCCTTGGCCCGCGCCGTGCGGATATAGTCCGCCGACAGCACGCCCAGCATGGATGACCGGGTGTGGCGCATCAGCGTCGCGGCCAGCCCCGTACCCAGCACGAAGGCCGGCATGATCATCGTCTGCAGCGAGCGGACCGGATCGACGAAGATCGATTCATATCCCGATGCCGGCAGCCAGCCCAGATTGACCGAGACCAGCAGGATCAGCATGATCCCCAGCCAGAAGTTCGGGATGGACAGACCCGACAACGCCACGAAATTGGCCAGCCAGTCGGTCACGCTGCCCTTGCGCACCGCCGCGATGATGCCTGCGGGAATGCCGATCAGCATCGCGAAGATCATCGACATGACCGCCAGCTGGATGGTCACCGGCAGCTTCTGCACGATCAGCTGCGACACGGGTTCCCCGGTCCGCAGCGAGGTGCCCAGATCGCCCGTCACCACGCCCCCCAGCCAGCGCAGGTACTGGACCGGCACGGGGTCGTCCAGGTGCAGCTGTTCGCGGATGCGGGCCAGGGTCTCGGGGTCGCGCTCCTCTCCGGCCATGGCCAGGACGGGATCGCCCGGCAGCAGCATCTGCAGCCCGAAGACCAGCATCGACACGATCAGCAGCGTCGGCAGGGCGACCATCAGCCGCTTGGCGATATAGATCAGCATGGGGGTCCTTTCACCATCGGTGCGGGGGCGCGGCTGGCGCGCCCCCGGTCATGGTCACTCGGCCAGGGTGACGTCCTGCAGGCGGATCATCCCGTCGGGCAGCGCCTTGAAGCCCTGGACCTTGTCGTCCAGCGCAAAGATGTAGGTCTGGTGGCCCAGATAGATCACAGGCAGGTCCTGGTTCAGGATCACGCCGGCCTCGTCGTACAGCGCCTTGCGGGCGGCGGGGTCGGTGACGGCGCGCGCCTCATTAAGCAAGCGGTCGACCTCGGGGTTGCAGTATTTCGGGTCGTTGATCCCGCCCTCGCAGGTGACGAACTGGTGCAGGTTGCCGTCCGGGTCGGGACGCCCCGACCAGTCCGACCGCGACAGCTGGAAGTTGCCCGCCGTCTGCTCCGACAGAAGCGTCGCGAATTCGGTCGCGCGCAGGGTGACGTCAAAGCCCGCCTCGGCCACCATCGCCTGGACGACCTGCATCATCTGGGTGACGACGGGATTGTTGGCATGCTGGATCTCGACCGCGACGCGCTCCTGTCCGGCCTCGGCCAGCAGGGCCTTGGCGGCCTCGACGTCGCGGGCGGGGACGGGCAGATCCTGGTTGTACCATTGCGAGGTCGGCGGGAAGGGCTGGTTGCCCGCGCGCGCCGTGCCGTCGAACACGACCTGGTTCAGCGCCTCGCGGTCGATGGCCAGCGAGAAGGCCTGGCGGACGCGCGCGTCCTCTCCTATCGGGGTCAGGGCGCGGTCGCCGTTGCCGATGTTGGCATAGATCGCCATGTAGCCCAGGCCCACGACCTCCTGCAGGCTCAACCCGTCGGTCTGGTTGACGGTGCCCACGTCGGTGGCGGCGATCCGTTCGACCATGTCCAGCTCTCCAGACTGCAGGTTGGCCAGGCGCACGGTGGTGTCGGGAATCGGGCGATAGGTGACGCGTTCGATCTTGATGCGGTCCGCGTCATAGTAATCCGCGAACTTCTCCAG
Organism: Paracoccus marcusii; assembly: GCF_006151785.1. Lineage (GTDB taxonomy): Bacteria > Pseudomonadota > Alphaproteobacteria > Rhodobacterales > Rhodobacteraceae > Paracoccus > Paracoccus marcusii. The sequence goes on along the minus strand of NZ_VDDD01000009.1, from coordinate 31,048 downwards.
CACGATGCGGTCCTGCTGGATGCGTTCGACGAACTTGAACGGACCCGAACAGACCGGGTTCTGGCCGAAATCAGCGCCGGCCGCCTCGGCCGCGGTCGGAGAGATCATCATTCCCGCCCGGTCCGACAGCTGCGCGATCAGCGACGCGTCCGGCGCGGTCAGCGTGAAGGTCACCTGCAGCGGTCCCGTCGCCTCGACCGAGGCGACCGAGGACAGCTCGGACTTGCGCCGCGATTCCGGCAGGGTCATCGACCGGGTGATGTTGGCCACCACCGCATCGGCATCGAACGCCGTTCCGTCGTGGAATACCACGTCGTCGCGCAGGTTCATGACCAGCTGCAGCCCGTCGTCGGAATAGGTCCAGTCCGTCGCCAGCATCGGGATGATCTGTGCGTCGGCGTCCAGGTCGACCAGCTTGTCGCACAGGCCCGCATAGACGATGCGGCCCACGAAGGTGCGCGACTGGTCGGGGTCCAGGATGTCCGCGTCGTCGCCCAGGCCGATGCGCATCTCCTGTGCGGCGGCGGGCAGGGCGGTCAGCAGGGCGGCAAGCGCGGTGGCGGTCAGCAGATGGCGGGTCATGGGATGTCCTTCCTGATGGGGGTCAAGCATGGGCCGGTTGGTCCGGCCTTCCGGTATCGGTTGCGGGGAGGTCGGCCGATCCAAGGCGGATCAGCTTTTCCTGAAGCATCAGCAGATGCAGGCGCATCTGTTCGGCGGCCGCCTGCGGGTCGCGGGCAGCAATGGCGTCGACGATGGCGCGGTGCTGGGCCACGGGCAGCGCGTGACCGGCCAGGCCACCCCGCGCGCGTTCGCGCACCGCCTGCCAGGCGGGGTCCTGGCGGATGCGGTTGACCACGTCGAACAGCGACAGGAACAGCGCATTGCCGGCGGCCTCGGCGATCTGGCGGTGCAGGGTGCCGTCCCACAGCTCTCCTTCGTCGGCGTCGACGCATTGCGCGATGCGGTCCGACAATTCGTGCATGCGGGCGATCTGCACCGGCTTGGCGCGCAGCGCGGCAAGGGCCGCCAGTTGCGGCTCCAGGCGCAGGCGCACCTCCATGATCTCGAAAAAGTCAGTCGCGGGGGCGGCGCTGTCGATCTGACCACCGACGAAGGTTCCGGCGCCCTGGCGGCGGGTGATGCGGCCCTCGGCCTCCAGCACCTCCAGCGCGCGGCGGATCGCGCGGCGGCCGATGCCCATCTGCTCGGACAGCTGCCGTTCGGTCGGCAGGCGGGTGCCGTTCGGATGACCCGGATCGTCCACCCAAGCGCGCAGCTGTTCCAGCGCATAGGCAGAGGTCATGTTTCCCTGACCCCTGGCGGGACCGTCATCGGCAAAAGGAAGATCAGGCATGTCCATGAAGCGAACCAATCCGTTATTGGTTCATGCTGTCACAAATCTGCCGTCACGCAAGCGCGATGACGCGTGATCGACTGTGATTGAGCGGCTGCACAGCGGATACCTGTCCCCGCGCCTTTGTTCGGTGGCTCAGAAATGCGAACCATTACAGTGCAATGGTTTGCCCGTGCCCCATCAATGACGTCGACTGCCCGAAGTTTAAGCATTCGGTTAAAATGCAACCTTATGATGAGGCGAATTCGCCGACCTGCCTGTCTGGAAGGCTGGACGTCCGGGAATCAGGTGCGATGGGCCTCTCCCCAAGGATAGAGCGTGGCGTCGTTGTGACTTGTCCCCGCGCCATCACGTTAACCAAGACGTTGACCCTGAATGTTCGGCATGCAGGGGTCATGTGCTGGATGATCTCGCACGTCCTCGCGGATGCAAATGCCCTACTGGCATCGTCCGACCGACCCATCGCGTCGATCTCCGGCGGCCAAGCGATTTATTTGCGTCAGAGGTCACGCAGGAAGTATGGCAGCAGCGCCTGCCTGCTGGGCGACTATCGCAGCGCATCGCGAAGGACTGTCTGGTGCAGTGCTTCTTCATCAGCGGGACGGTGCGTGGCCGCCGCAGTCGGTTCGCCAAACGGTTCAAACATGCATCTCGACGGCCCGCGGCCCGCGACGAACCCGTGCAGTCCACTAGGCAACCATCGGATGCCGGGTGTCACCGATCTCACTCCCTCAAAGACGATGGTCATGCAAACCCGCGGCGCCACCGTTATTGGCCATCCTGCTGCGGCACTCTCACCTTCGGACTTGCCACCATGAACGCGGGGATTGGTGGGCAGCATCGGCGCGTAGCGTTGGGTGCAAACGGAGATTCCTCAGGGCACCGGCGTAGGTTGGTACCACTGTGCCGCTACTTGGTGGCGTGACAGGTGCAGCGGTCAAGGTCCTGCAACAAAGCGATTTTTTACGGTTACCCCCGGAACTGTCCCCGGAAATTGTGGATAACCTGGATCACCAGCGCAGCAGCTTGTGACCCGCCACGGCCCCGGCCACGGATGCCAGCACGATCGCCGCGCCGTACCAGAACACATAGAACAGCGGCGAATCTTCGGTGCAGGACAGGGCATAGCCGGTCGCCGCACCGGCGCCTGCCGCAAGTCCGATCAGCGCGCCGGCCAGGACGGGATGCGTGCTGGCGCCGCGACGCATCAGCCGCACGCCTGCAAACAGGGGCGCCGCCGACAGGGCCAGCACCGCAGGCACGCAGGTATCGGCCGAATGGCCCAGCCAGTCATGGGCCAGCCGGTCGACGGGCGTCGCGACCAGTGCCCAGATCGCCAGGGCCATCGCCAAGGCGGCGGGGACCGCCAGCGGCCACAGCCCGATACGCGCGCCGGGCCGTGCCAGCCGCACCGCCATGGGCCAGGCCAGCATCAGCACCATCAGCGGCAGCAGCGGCTTGGCCAGGGTTACCGGCGCGGCCAGTGACGCAGCCAGATCGGGGCGCGGCCCGGACAGCGCCATCTGCAGCGCAAGGCCCAGCAGCGCCGTCCCGGCCATCGTGGCGATCATCCGCGCCGGAGAGAACCGGGTCGAGGGCAGGGGTTCGGCCGCCAGTCGCGCAATCAGCGCCTCGGTCGAGGAGGGTTGTGTCATTCGCGTGTTCCCAGTCCGATGGCGGACAGCTTCTTCATGGCGCGGTGCAGGGCGACCCGGACCGCGCTGTCGGTCATGCCAAGGCGGGCAGCGACGTCGTCGGCACTGTCCCCCTCGATGCCTATGGCGCGGACGATGCCTGCGGACCGCGCGTCGATGCGCGCCAGCAGCACCCCCAGGTCGCGGGCGGCGGTGGGGTCGTCGGTGCGGCTGTCGGCCATGATCTCGGCAAAGTCGTGGATGGGCAGGTGGACGCGGCTGCCCCGCCTGCGGAACGCGTCGATCACCTTGTAGCGGGTGACCGCGTACAGCCAGGGACGCAGGGGCGTGTCCGGCTGCCAGCTGTCGCGTTTCAGGTGAATGGCCAGCAGCACCTCCTGGACGACATCCTCGTGCAGGTCACGGGGCAGGCTGCCCGCGGGCTCGCACCACGGCGCGGATCAGCGGCGTGACCTGGGTCAGGAACCGGGCCATGGCGCGGCTGTCGCCGGCCTGCGCCGCCGCCAGAAGTGCCGCCCATTCGGTGCCGTCCTGCTGCATGCCCCGCCTCCGCGCGCCTGTCCTCAGGCTAGCCGCAGGGATGCCCACCCCGCAAGGCACGATGGCGGGAACGGCGATCATGCCGGCACCCGGCGGGTCTGCAGGACGTGGTCCAGCGACCACCGCCCCGGTCCATGCGCGATCAGCGCCAGGAAGGCGGCGGCCCACAGCCCGTGCGTCATCCAGGCCGAGGGATAGACGAAGATCTGGATCGTCGCCGTCATCGCCAGAAGCGCCAGCGCCGACAGCCGCGTCATCAGCCCCAGGATCAGCAGCACCGGCAGCAGGTGTTCGGCCAGGGTCGCGGCCACCGCTGCCCAGTCCGACGGGATCACGGGCAGGGCGTATTCGTGTTCGAACAGGAACCAGGTGCCGTCCTTGATGGACAGGCCGTCGACCTTGGTGCGGCCCGACTGCCAGAAGACCGCCGCCGGAAACACGCGCAGGGCCAGCCCGGCAAGGTCGGTCAGGATGGGGGTCATGGCACGGTCTCCTGGTCGGTCAGGCTGCCGGACCGCATCAGGTGCAGCAGCAGCGGTTGAGGGTCGTGGTCAGCCTGCACCGCCCGGGCGGCCCGGGCGGCCTGCGTCAGCGTTCCCGCAGTCAGGGCCGCGATCATCGCGGCGTCGGCGGGGCTGATCGCGGTGACCGGAACGCCCCAGGACGGATCGCGCAGGATCAGCGCGATCTGGGGTCCCGCGGGGACAGGGCCGGGGGTGGCGCCGGGCTGGTTCATCGCCCAGACCGCGACGCCCGCATGGTGCAGCGGCAGCACGATGACCGACGGGTGCAGGCCCAGCCTCAGCAAGTCCGGGTCGGCGCGGGTCAGGCGGTCCGGGCGGACCGGGACGGCGTCGGCCGCGTGAAAGGCCAGCCCACGAGCATGTTCGATCCGCGCGACGTCGGCCATCCAGGGCCAGCCGGCCAGCGGCGGGAAATCGGCCAGAAAGGCCGCGAACCCCGCGCCCCATTCGGCCATCACCGGCGACCGGGGGCGGTCGGCCGCGACGAAGCTTGCGGCCAGCGCGGCGAAATAGTCGGCCCCAACCAGCCGGCGGATGACGGGAAAACGCTGTGCCAGCGCGGCGGACAGGCCTACCGCCACATTGTTGCGATAGACGGCGAAACGGCGCTCGGCCTCGGGGCCGGTCACGCCGGGGGGCAGCGGCCCGCCGCGCAGCGCGACGTCGAAGGCCGTGGTGAAATGGGCGTGCTCAGACGGCATGGGCCAGCCCCGCATGGCGCAGGATGGCGTCGGCCCGCGCGGCCTCGGCCGCGAGGATCGGCCAGTCGGGCAGGTCGTTGTCCCATTCGACCAGCGTCGGCAGCGGGCCCTGGCGCGCGATGACCTCAGCATAAAGCGCCCAGACCGGGTCGGCGACGGCACTGCCGTGATCGTCGATCAGCAGCGGGCCCGAGGGCAGGTCCTCGGTCGCGTGGCCGCCCAGGTGGATCTCCTGCACCAGGTCCAGAGGAAAGGCGTCCAGCCATGCCCAGGGATCGCGCCGATGGTTCACCGCCGAGACATAGAGGTTGTTGACGTCCAGCAGCAGCCCGCAGCCGGTGGCCTGGGCGATGGCCTGCAGGAACTGGGTTTCGGGGATCTCGGACTGCTGGAACAGCAGGTAGGTGGCGGGGTTCTCCAGCAGGATGGGACGCGCCAGCGCGGTCTGGACCTGGTCGACATGATCGATGATCAGCGCCAGGGTCTGGGGCGTATAGGGCAGGGGCAGCAGGTCGTTCAGGTATTCGGCCCCGTGGCTGGACCATGCCAGGTGTTCGGAAAAGCTGTCCGGCTGATACCGGTCGCACAGCGCGCGCAGCCGCGCCAGGTGATCCCGGTCCAGCCCATGCGGGCTGCCGATCGACAGGCCCACACCGTGCAGCGACAGCGGGAAATCGGCACGCAGCGCGGTCAGCTGCGCGTGGGGCAGGCCGCCCGCGCCCAGATAGTTCTCGGCATGGACCTCGAAGAAGCCGACCGGGCGGGCGTCCTGGCGGATCGCCGCGAAATGCTGGGGCTTGAAACCGACGCCGGGGGTGGCGGGAAGGCGGGACATGGCATCACCCTTTGGGAATGGCCGCGCGGGACGATCCCCGCGCGGTCCGTATCGGATCAGGCGGGCAGGTCGCGCATCTGTTCCTCCAGCATGCCCATGCGGGCGGTGCCGTCGGCCTGCGCGGGCAGCTCCATCGTGGTGCAGGTGCCGGCGGGGACCAGCGTCCAGGCGTTCCCCTGATAGTCGACGGTCGAGGTGCCGGCGCAGGTCGTGCCCGGCCCCGCGGCGCAGTCGTTCTGCCCGGCCAGGGCGACGCCGAAGCATTTCTCCATCTCCTGCGCCATGACGGGGGTGGCGGCCATCGCACCAAGCGCACAGGCCAGCGAGGCGCCAAGCGAAAGGCGGGTCGTGAATGCGGTCATGATCATCTCCGTTCTGATGTCGAAGGCGCGTCAGCCCGCCTTCATGCAGATCAGATCGCGGCGGATGGGGCGCGCGTTACAGCGCCACGGTGCTTTTTTCGCACCGACATGCTGCCCATCGGCAAGGCACCGCCGGGAAGGGGAGAGTTCATCTTTCTTTACTTGGTCGCTTTCCGGTGAACCCGCGGCGGCGTGACGTTGTTCGCTGTGCAATGGCCGCATTGCACGGTCTGCAGTCAGTTTGCCGAAAGGTGCAATCATGCACATTCTTCACCTTGCCTTGGGCGGCTGCCTGAAGGCTGCCCCCGTGCGCTATGGCGTGACCGAGGATACCGGCGGCCACATCGCCTATGTCCTGGGTGCTGCCATGGCACAGGCGGCGCTGCCGCAGGTGGCATCGGTCGACATCGTCACCCGTGCGTTCGACGGCATGGATCCCATCCACGCGCAGGCGGTGGAGGATGTCGCGCCCGGCTGCCGCATCCTGCGCCTGTCGACCGCCAATCGCGCCTATCTGGCCAAGGAGGCCCTGGAGGCGGAGCTGCCCGCCCTGGCCGAGGCGTTCTGCGCGATGCTTGGCGGGATGTCGCAGAAGCCCGACGTGATTCACGCACATTTCGCCGACGCCGCGCGCCTGGCCCGGACGGCGCAGAAGCGGTTCGGCATTCCCTGGATCTATACCCCCCATTCGCTGGCCCTGCAAAAGGACCCTGCCGCCGCCCGCCGTCCCGATCTGCGCGACCGGATCGCGGCCGAGCGGTCGGCCGTCGAGGGTGCCGCCGCGATCATCGTGTCCTCGCGCGACGAGGCCGAGCGCCAGCTGCGCCCCTATGGCAAGGCGGCCGAGGGGCGCAGCCATTGCGTGTCTCCCGGCGTGACGCTGCTGCCGTATGCGGGCACCGCGGCGGCCGATGCGCTGCTGGCGCCGTTCCTGCGCAGGCCGGATCGTCCCATCGTTCTGGCGGTGGCCCGTCCCGTGGCCAAGAAGAACCTGGCCGGGCTGGTCGATGCCTATGCCGCATCGCCCGAGCTGCAGGACCGCGCCAACCTGGTGATCCTGGCCGGGCTGCGCGACGGCATCGATGGCGGGCCCGCCGAACAGGCGCAGGTGCTGCGCGGACTGTTCGACCGGATCGACCGCCATGGCCTGTGGGGCAAGGTCGCCCTGCCGCCGCGCCATGATGCGGGTCAGCTGCGGGCGCTGTACGCGCGGGCAGCGCAGGGAGGCGTCTTCGTGAACCCGGCGCTGCACGAACCCTTTGGATTGACCCTGGTCGAGGCGGCGCAGGCTGGCGTTCCTGTGGTTGCGACCCGGAACGGCGGCCCCGTGGACATCGTGGCACAGCTGGGCCACGGCGCGCTGGTCGATCCCGGCGACGCGGCGCAGGTCGCCGCAGCCTGCCTGCGCATGATGGACGACCCGCAGGGCGCGATCCGCGCGCAGGCCCGCGCGCTGGAGGCCTTTGACTGGCGGGACTGGGCGCGACGGTCGGTGGCGATCTGCCGGAACCTGCAGCGCGCCGCCCCCCTGCCACGTCGCGCGGTGCGCCGCATTCTGGCCAGCGACATCGACGGCACGCTGACCGGCTGCCCGGTGGCCGCCGCACGGTTCGTCGATTGGCACGCGCAGCGCGACGACGGGTTGCTGTTCGCCGTCGCCACCGGGCGGTCCGTGTCGCAGGCGCGCCGGGTGCTGGCCGATTGGGCCCTGCCGCGGCCCGACCTGTTCATCACCTCGGTCGGGTCCGAGATCTGGCGGTGGGGCGCGGGCGACCGCCTGCACCCCTGCACCGACTATGCCGCGCTGCTGGATGCGGACTGGGACCGCGATGCGGTGCAGGCCGTGCTGCAGGCCCGCACCCCCGTCTGGCAGGCAGGCTATGAACAGCGGCGGTGGAAGCTGTCGCTGCTGGGTACCGCCGCGCAGGCCGCGGGGATCGAACGCGATCTGGCGCGCGCCGGGTTGGCAGCACGCGTCATCGCCTCGCACGGAGAGTTCATCGACGTGCTGCCGCAGGCGGCCGGCAAGGCCGCCGCCCTGCGGTTCGAGGCCACGCGCCGGGGCCTTGACCTGCGCCACTGCATCGCCGCAGGCGACAGCGGCAACGATGCCGACATGCTGGCAGCCAGTGGGGCGTCGATCCTGCCGTCGAATGCCTATGCCGAACTGGCCCACCTGCGCGGCCGGGGCATCTATCAAAGCCGCTATCACCACGCCGCGGGGGTCATCGACGGTCTGGCGCAGCTTGGGCTGGCGCAGCATGCGTGATCTGGTCCCTGACGATACGGCAAAGCGTCCCTTCGGCTATTTCGTCCACCACCAGGGACGGGGCCACGCGGAACGCTGCGCGGCCATCGTCAATGCGCTTCCCACCGACCGGCCCGTCACGATCTTCTGCGCCCGGGACGACATCTTTCCGCCGCTGACGACACAGGCGCGCATCGTCACCATCCCATCACTGTTCGAACGGACCGGCGCCGAATGCGACATGGACCACGTGCCCACGCCCGACACGCTGCACTGCGCGCCTCTGGGCTGGCCGGGCATCCGTCAGGCGATGGGCCGGATCGCTGGCTGGTTCGCCACCGATGATCCCGCACTGATGATCTGCGATGTCAGCGCCGAGATCGCACAGCTGTCGCGCATCTGTTCGGTCCCCCATGTGAAGATCCTGCAGCATGGCGACCGCGGCGATCAGGGACACCAAGCCGCCTATTCAGGGGCCGTGGGCCTTCTGGCGCCGTTCTCTGCCGCCTTGGCGCAGCCGGATTGGCAGCCACTTGCAGACCGCATCCATTATGCCCCCGGCCTGGGCATTCCCGCGATCACGCCCCCCGACCGGGCGGCGGCCCGGCGGGCCTTGGGGCTGGACCCCGACCGCCCCATGGCGCTGTTGGTGTCGGGTGCGGGCGGCACCGGTTTTGCACAGGCGCCAATGGGCGTGGCCGCGCGGGCCTTTCCCGACTGGCACTGGATGACCATCGGCGCGACCCAGCCCGACTGGCACGCGACGCAGGGCGGCAACCTGACCCACCGGGGCTGGGTCGACGACCCGGCGACCCACGTGGCGGCGGCGGATCTGGTGATCTCTTCGACGGGCAACACCACCTGCGCGCAGGTTCTGGCCGCCGGGCGGCCGTGGATCGTGGTGCCGGAATGGCGCTATTTCGACGAACAGCGCCTGAAGGCCGAGGCCCTGGCCCGCGCGGGCGTCGCGCTGCACCTGCCGCATCTGCCGTCCAGCGCACACGCCTGGCGCGCGGCAGTCGCACGGGCGATGGATGGTCACGACCCCGCGGCACAGGCGCGCCTGGTCACTCCCGATCCCGCGGCCGACACGGCCCGATGGCTGGAAACCCTAGCGCGCGACCTGTGGTCCGCCGCCCCCCCGACACGCATCCCCGAAGGAGCCCCTGCATGATCCACGTTTCCGCCCTGACCATCGCTGCGGGCCGCGAGGCGCATTTGCGCAATGTCGTCGCGGGCTTTCAGGCCCAGCATCACAAGCCGTCGGAACTGATCATCGGCGTGATGCAGGACGCCGACTATACCGACCTGCCCCGGACCGACTTTCCCATCCGCCAGATCCGCGTGACGGCGCCCGAAATGCCGCTGTCGGCGGCCCGCAATGCGGTGGCCGATGCGGCGACGGGCGACCTGCTGGTCTTTGTCGATGTCGACTGCATCCCGGCGCCCGATTTCATCAGCGGCTATCTGGACCGCATGGCGGACCGTCGCGGCCTGTTCATGGGCGAGGTGATGTACCTGCCCCTAGGCGGCACCGACGGGGGGCTGGATTTCGACCGCTTCGCCGACATCGCCGTCAAGCATTCCGACCGCCAGGGCCCCCCGGCCTCCGGGGTGGCGGCCTGTGCCGACTACCGATGCTTCTGGTCGCTGAACTTTGCGATGTGGCGCCAGGATTGGTTGGACGGCCCGCGTTTCGACGAAAGCTTTTCCGGATATGGCGGCGAGGATACCGATTTCGGCCGCGCGTGGTCGGACGGCGGCGCCCCGATCTGGTGGATCGCGGGGGGCCGCGTCTATCATCAGTACCATCCGCATTGCATGCCCCCGGTTCATCACCTGCACTCTGTCCTGCGCAACACCGAGGTCTTTGCCCGCAAATGGGGTCACCGCACGATGGAACATTGGCTGTACGCGTTCCAGCTGATGGGCCTGATCCGCAACGCGCCCGAGGGGTTGCAGCTGCTGCGCGAACCCGGCCCGACGGAATTCGCCCTGTGCGAACAGCAGGGGCACATGCCCTATGCCAATTCCCGTCGTGTCATCGACCACCTGCACAGGCTTGCCGAAGACGACCGCATGTCGTCCGAACGTGTCGCACGCGAACAAAGCGCCCTGTTGATGCCCGCCGCCGAATGACCGGCCGCCCGTTGCGGATCGCGGTGATGGCACATTGCCGTCACCCCATCGCGGCCCCGTTCATGGGCGGCATGGAGGGTCATGCCCACCACCTTGTCAACGCCCTGCGGGCGCGGGGGCATGACGTGACCCTGGTCGCGGCGGGCGACAGCCGGGTGGACGTGCCGTTGCTGCCCCTGATGGCGCAGCATTACGACCGTGATTATCCGTGGCACCAATATCACGGCACCGAACCGCTGAACGCCCATCTGGACAGTCACCATGCCGCCAGCCTGGCCACGCTGGCGGACATGGATTTCGACGTCATCCACAATAACACGCTTCATCGGTTTCCGCCGCGCTTTGCGCGGGCGACGCGTGTGCCGATGGTCACCTCGCTGCACGTGCCGCCCTTTGACGCGCTGCGTTGGGCCGTGCGCGACAGCGTGGCCCCGTGGCATGTGACGACAGGATGTTCGCGCAGGCATCTGGCGGCCTATTTCCCCGAAGGCCCGCCCGCATCGGCGCGGGTGGTGCCGAACGGCATCGATCTGGCGCAATGGCCCTATTCGCCGCAGGGTAATGGGCAGGCGGTCTGGGCGGGACGCATCACGCCGAACAAGGCACCCCATCTGGCGATCGCCGCCGCGCGCCGCGCGGGCGTCGCCCTGACGATCTTTGGCAGCATTGAGGATGGCGATTACTTCGACGCGCAGGTCCGGCCGCAACTGTTGGGGGACATTCGCTTTGGCGGGCACCTGGCGGGACCGGATCTGGCCGCGGAATACGGTCGTGCATCGGCCCTGCTGTTCACGCCGCAATGGGACGAGCCCTTCGGCCTGACCGCGATCGAGGCGATGGCCTGCGGAACGCCCGTGGCCGCCGTCGCGATGGGCGCGGTCCATGAGGTGCTGGGCCCGGCCGGGCGGTTCGCCGCCCCCGATGGGGCCGGGCTGGACCGCGCGCTGATCGAGGCGATGCAGATCCCTCGTGACGTGCCGCGCCGCCATGTGGCCGGCCACTTTGGGTTGGACCGCATGATCGACACGCTGCAGGCGCTGTATGTCGAGGCGATCGACCGGCGGCACGATCCCGCGCCACCGGTCAACTTTCTGCCCATCGAACTGCCGCTGTCGCTGGCGGGGCGCGGGGCCGAACCGGCGCTTCAGTCCGGGATGCGCTGACCCAGGACGCCGCGGGGGGCGGGCGGTTCCTCGCGCCGCGGTTCGGTCGGAACGGCATCCTGATCGGTCATCACAGCCACGACATCGGCGGCGATCTTGTCCAGCAGGTCCAGTTCCGCATCCTCGATCTGGCGCGGTTCGCGGTCCATCAGGCACAGGGCGCCCAGCACGTGGCCGTCGGCCGTGCGCAGCGGCGTTCCGACATAGAACCGTCCCTGCCACTGGCGCACCGCCGGGTTGTCCGAAAACCGCACGTCGCGGTCGGTGTCGGGCACGACCAGCGTGTCGTCGGCGGCGATGACGTGATTGCACATCGCCTCGGCCCGCGGCATCCAGTTCATGCGCGGCTCGGTCTCCGTGCGGCGGCCGGGCAGGTCCGCGCTTTGCCCGACGATGTATTCCGCATCGGCATCGATCGCGGAGATGAAGGCTAGGCTGACATCGAACACGTCCGCCGCACGTTTCGCCAGATCGTCCAGATCCTCGCGCGCGCGTCCGTCCAGGACCGCGGTCTGGGCAAGGGCGTCCAGACGCGCGGCCTCGTCCGCGGGGGGCGGGGGGGCCTGCATCGCGGCGCGGTGTGCGTGGGCCGGGGTCAGCCACTGGACGGCCTCGTCCATGGACAGCACGATCTGATCGACGCCAAGCGCCTCGGCCCGGTCGGGGCCCGCCTGATCCTCGGGGGCGTTCCACAGGGCCAAGACGATCCGAAGGTCGGGCCAGCGACGGCGCAGACGCCGGACGAAACCGCGCACCGCCGCGTCCGGATCGCGGCTGAAATAGCCGATGCAGACGGTGTCGATCCCCTCCAGGTCCAGACCGTCGACATAGCGCGCGGTGACCGTGCCGGTCGCGCGCTGGACCGCAGGAATGTCGGCTAGCGCCAGGGCGTGAACCAGCATCTCGGCCGAAATGGCATCGACCTGCCACTTGCCGCCGATGCAGGCGACGCGCGGGGTGCCGGTGGGGGTGGCCGGGTGATCCTCGCGCAGGTCTTCCAGCAGCTGGTCCATGCCGTCGACCACGCGCAGCCGATGCTCGACCCGTGCATTGGCGTGGTAATCGTCGCTGGCTTGGCGCAGAACCTCCATCCCCGTCGTGTTGTAGAACGCGGCGATCCCGGTCGTGCGGATGGCATCGGACGAGATTTCATAGGCCTCGTCGGGATCGTTGGCGATCAAACGCTGATAGATGCGCGTGGGCAGGTCCAGCGCCGGGGTCGACCCCAGCAGCGTGTCGAAGAAGGCCAGCTGCGGCAGGTTGCGGCCCACGACCAGCAGGCAGACCGTCAGGGGCGTCGACAGAATCAGGCCAAGCGGCCCCCACAGCGCCGTCCAGAAGGTCGCGGCCGCGATCAGCGACAGCGCCGACAGGCCGGTCGAGGTGCCGTACAGCATCGGCTCGACGATGTTGTTGCTGACCAGTTCCAGGAACACGATCAGCGCCAGCGCCATCAGCACCATCTGCCATCCGGGATCGACGGCGAAGGCCAGGGCCAGCGGAAAGATCGCCGACAGCATCGGCCCGACATAGGGAATGAACCGCATGATCGCAGCCAGCGTGCCCCATAGGATCCAGCCCGGAACGCCGATGGCCCACAGGCCAAGCGCCATCGGAATGCCATAAGTGACGTTCACCACCAGCTGCATCAGCAGGTATTTCGAGATCCGCTTGCCCGCCTCCTCCAGCGCGTCGGTCGAGCGGTGCAGGTTGCCGCCCAGCAGGCGGATCAGACGGTCGCGCAGATCGCCCCGGTCCAGAAGGACAAGGAACACGAAGACGACCACGATGCCCAGGGTCGCCAGCGGCGCCAGGGCGGGGGCCAGCCAGGCGCTGGCGGTGGCAAAGGGGGACGGACCGTCGCCCACGACCGTCACGGCCAGCGGGTCGGCCACGGCGCCGGGGGCATCCTGCAGGGCGGTGGCCAGCTGTTCCTGGACGGTGGCGATGGTCTGGAACACGCCGTCGAACAGACCCGGCCCCTCCATCTGCTGGCCCAGCCCCTGGATCTTGGCGCGGATCGTGGACTGATAGGCGGGCAGTTCGGCGCTGAGCACGCTGACCTGCGACGTGATCAGCAGGCCCAACCCCAGCAGCATCGCGATGACCGTCAGCATGACCACCGACACCGCCGCCACCTGCGGAATGCCGCGACGGACCAGAACCTTGACCAGCGGTCCCAGGGCAAAGCTGATCAGGAAGGCGATCGCCAGCGGGATCAGCACCTCCTGTCCGTAATACAGCAGGCCGATGATGACCGTGCCCACGACCAGCCACGCGGCCATGCGCACGATGTCGACCCGACCGTCGGGCGCGGCGACCGCGGCATTGGCGTCCGGCCCCAGCAGGTCGTGCGGGGCCTGACGCGGCCCCGAAATGTTCAGTGTCATGATGGTCCCCCGACATGCCCCCTGCACGGGGGCGCTGGTCAACACGGCACGAAGGCCCCGGTTCCGTCGCTACGGGCGGATGCCCGCCGACGGCCATCCGGCCGGCCGCGCGCATCATATGATACCGGAACCGGGCGCGTCACGCGCCGTTGCGCTGCCGACCGGCCCAAGGGTGGGCCGGTCCCGAACAGACGAGAGTTTTTCCCGATGAACACCACGATCCGCACCCCCGGCGCCGATGATGCGGGCCCGCTGGAACAGGCCGACAAGGAGGCCGCCGCCCAAGCCGCGCGCCACCGCCACCATCCGGTCGTCATGGCCGTCGGCACGCTGAGCGAGGTGGCCGACCAGGTGCCCCTGTCCCTGGTTTGCGGCAGCGTGATCCTGGGCGGCGCGTTGTCCGGGCAGGATCATGTCGCGCGCACCGGCCTGCGGATGATGGCGGCGCATGTCCTGGCCAATTCGGTCAAGCGGGTGATCAAGAACCGCTTTCGCCGCACCCGCCCGGTCGAGATGATCAAGCGGCAGGACTATCGCTGCGAGCCGGGCGAAAGCCGGGACGGGCACGAGACGTCCTTTCCTTCGGGGCACACGGCGGGTGCGGTGGCGGTGGCCGTCGTCGTCGCGCGCGATCTGCCGCACATGGCCGTGCCCGCCCTGGGGGTCGCGGCGATGATCGCGGGAATCCAGGTGCCACGGGGCAAGCACTATCCCGGCGATGTCGTGGCCGGTGCGGTTCTGGGGCTGGTCTCGGCGCTGGTTGTGCGCCGGCTGTGGGACAGGGCCGCGCGCGACTGAACTTATGTCAACGGAACGTGGCGTCACGACAGCCCGTTTCATCGACAGCATACGGCCCCGCGATCCTGCCGGGCCAGGGAGAGACATCATGGCGACCGCCTCCGACGACACCAAGACCAAGACCGCAACCAAGAAATCCGCCCGCGCAGCAGGGCAGAAGACTGCGAAACCCACCGCCGAGGCCCGCACCAAGCGGTCGCAGGCCGTGGCTGCCAAATCAAAGGCCAAGGCCGCCAAGCCCGCGGCGACGGACAAGGGCCTTGCGGATCTGTTCGAACACGCCTTGGCGGACATGTATTACGCCGAGAAGAAGATCTACAAGACGCTGCCCAAGATGATCAAGGCGGCAGACCATCCCGACCTGATCGCCGCCCTGACCGCGCATCGCGAGGAGACCGCTGGCCAGATCGAAACCTTGGAGGCGATTTTCGAGCTGTTGGGCAAGCGTGCCAAGGCCGTGAAATGCGACGCCATCGACGGCATCCTGGAAGAGGGCGAAAGCCTTTTGGAGGATTTCGGTGACAGCGTTGCCGCCGACGCCGCGATCATCTTCAGCTGTCAGGCGGTCGAGCATTACGAGATCACGCGTTACGGCTCGATGCGCGCCTTTGCCGAGGCCTTGGGGATGGATGAGGCGAAGACCCACCTGGAGGGGATCCTGGCTCAGGAAAGCGCGGCCGACACCAAGCTGACCGAACTGGCCGAGGATTCGGTGAACGACGCGGCCGCCGAATACGACGACCACGACGCCTGACCACATAGGATGGCCCCCGGTGATCCGGGGGCCGTTTTCGTCACGCCAGAAAGAACGCCATCATCGCATCAGTGGCCAAGGGTCCCGGAGCGGTGTGGCTGCCGGTAGGTTGACCACCGGACCAGGCGTGACCCAGTCCCTGAACCCGCCATGTCTCAATCCGCAACGTGCCCGCGTCATCGCGGTATCGGCCGATATGCACGGCACGGTCATTCAGCCGTGCATCCGCCGCGCGTCGGGTCAGGCCGGGTTGCCGCCGCAGCGCCTGCGCCACTACGGCATCGGCATTGCGCGGCGACACGGTCTTGTCGGTCGCGCCATGCACGACGAACAGCCGGCAGCCCACGCCCTCACCTCGATCGGATCCGCCCTGCGACATCGCTTGGAACGCGCCCGCCATGTCCGTAGCCGCGCCGTTGGGAAGGCCCGAATGACAGGCCACGGCACCGAAATCGTCGGCAAAGACCGCGCCCAGGATCACCGCCATCGCCCCGCCGGCCGACAGCCCTGCGGCAAAGCGCCGGTCGGGGGCCACGGTGTGGTCGTGGGCGACGCTGCGGGTCAGATCGACCAGAAAGGCGGCCTCTCCGCCGTCGCGGGCGGCATGACGGGCCTCGAACCAGTTCCAGCAGCGGTTCATGTTGGCCTGTGACGTCTGTGCGGGGGCCACGACGATCATCCGATGGCGCTCTGCCGCCGCCATGATGCCGGTACCGCGGGCGAAATCATCCGGGTCCTGTGTGCAGCCGTGCAGCAGCAGCAACAGCCCTGCAGCCGGGCGCCCCTCCAGCGACGCGGGCAGGTACAGGCGATAGTCGCGCGACTGCCCTGCCGCCTGATGCTGGTGTGTGGTCCAGCTGGCACCCTGGGGGATGTCCATCGGCGTGCTGTCGCGCATGGCCGCACCTGCGGGAAAGCCCGCCGGCATCCGGGGCATCTGCGGCATCGACAGGCCGCCAGCCGACATGCGCGGCATCGCGCCCCCGCCCAATCCCGACTGGATCATCTGCGTGGCTTGCGCCAGATCGCCCGACCGCATCAATTCGGTGATGCGGGCCATGTTCATCGGCATCTGTTCGGTCATCATCGTGTTCCCTTGTTCGTTCGGCAGGCGTCCAGCGCCGCCTTGACTCCGGCATCCGCCTGGATGGTGCCCAGAACCTCGATCGAGCGGATCGTGGCGGTGATCAGGTCCGGGGGAATGTCGCGGGCAAAGCGGGCAAGCCCGATCACCCGCAGGTCCAGCATCTGGTTCGCGGCCTGCAGGGCCTCCAGTTCGGCCCGGGACAGATCGCGAAGACCCATCACGAAATCGTCGCGCACGATGGCCGGGGCCACCGAGGCGTCGTGTCGGTCAAGCTGCGCCCGGATCGCGGTGCGGATCAGGTCGCTGCGACTGGCATAGAAGCCTTCGCGCACCAGCAGGTCGATCCGTCCCAGATCGACGAAGCCCAGATTGATGGTGATCTTTTCGGTATCGGCCGTCCGGGCCGGAGAGGCGGTCGCCATGATTGCTATCCCTTCCTTATACCATCCATATGGATGTCCAAGAGAAGGATTGCGACCTGATCTTTGTCAGTCAGTTCCTACGACACCAGCCTGCGACGGCGTCCGGTTGCCATGCCCCGCGCGATGGCCTCTGCGATGTCGGCACAAGCCGTGATCCCCTGAACGAACGGGCGGTCGTGCATCAGGTAGGGGATCGCCGCCAAACACAGCCTGCCACTGAACGGACCTGCGCCCAGCAGGCTGTAATCCTGCGCGACATCGGGAATTTCGTGACCCGCATCCAGCAGCGCGCGCCGCAAGGTCGGGAAGGGCAGGTCTTCGGTGCTGAGGGGCTTTTGTCCCCTTGCATCGATAAACACGGCAAAGCGTTCGGTGCGGTCGTCATGGACGATGACGGTCTCTGCGCCATCGCGGGTCAGGTCGTAATCCTCGCCCAAGGGCATGATCGACAAGATGCCGGCATCGCGCAGCGCCAGCACGCGCCGGATCGATTCCGACGGGACTGCGGCATAGTTGTCGACAAACACCTTCTTCAGACTCCTGTCGAACCGGTCGCGGTCGTCGTCGGACAGGTCCGGCACGATCTCCTCGACCTGTTCATGCATGCGCAGCAGGGCATAGCGCCAGGCGACGGTGATCTTGTGCGCCTTGTTGTGTTCGACCTCGTCCAGATTGGCGCGGGCCCATTTGAACGGATCGGCGGCCTCGCGCGCGGCGAAATAGGCATCGGCAAAGCTGTCCACATCCAACCCGCCCAACCCGATCTTCAGCGCAAAGGCCGGGTCGGCCTGCATGATCTCGGCCCGGACCAGATCGAAGGCCGCATCCAAGGGCGCCGGGGTCGACAGGCAGGCGGCCAGCGCCGGGGCGGTGGCGATGGTCAGGGGTTCATAGGGGATGGGGCAATAGAAGTCGGCCTCGGGCAGGACGCCCGACCGCGACATCATCACGATCCGCAGATCTGCCGATGCCGGGTCCAGATCAAAGCGCAGGTCATCACCCTTGCGGCGGAAACGACCGTGCTGGTTCACCACCGCCATCGCCGCGTCGATCGAACTGAGAGAGGTGCCCATGATGCCGACCCGCACAGCAGGAATGTCGGCCTCGATCAGTCCGGACCAGGGACTGGGAAAATAGCTGCGGGTGGCCTCGTCCTCATCGGGGAAGGCGTGGCCTGTGGCGACGATCACGCGGTCGAAGGGCCCGTCGCGCCCGTCCGCGGTCATCACGCTCAGGCCCGCTTCGTCGGACTGGATGTCCAGAACCTCGGTCGCCTCGCGGATGTCGATCCGGTGGCCCCGTGACCGCGCCCGATCGACCAGCGCCATCAGCTGATCGCGGAAATATTCGCCCAACAGCAGGCGCGGCGTGAACTGACGCTCGTCCACGTCCTGGGGGTCCAGGCCGTAGGATCTCAGCCGCGCATCCGGCTGATCCTGCAGCCAGTCCAGATAGGTGGTCGCAATCGGCGGTATCTCGATGCTGGCAATGTTGGCCAGCATCGCGCGGTTCGACATCTCGGGTGAATAGGGCATGCCGACCCCGGCACGCGGTCCCTTTTCGTACAGCGTGACCGCCAGCGGCAGGCCAGTGTCCAGAAGGTGCAGCAGCGTATAGATGCCGGTCGGGCCGGTGCCGACGATCGCGATGGTCCTGGCGGTCATATGTGTGTCCATGGGTTCGAAACGCCGCCCGTGGGCGTCCGTTCCGGCATCAAATGCTGGTCGGGTCGATCAGGAAGTCCAGCCGCGCCACCGTGCCGCCGTCCTTGCCTTTCGCCAGCGTCAGTTGGCCGTTCAGCGCCGTCGCGAACTGGCGTGCGACGATCAGCCCCAGGCTGTCCGACGTCTCCAGATCGAAGCCTTCGGGCAGGCCAGGGCCGTGGTCCACGATGCGCAGCGTCGCGGGGATGCGTCCGTCAGGGGTGGCCGCGTCGACGGTCAGCCTGACGGTGATCTCCGTGTTGCGGCCTTCGGGGGCGCCGTGTTCGATGGCGTTCATCACCAGTTCGCTGGCAATCAGACCCAAAGGGACGGCCGTGTCATGCGGCAGCGGCAGGCTGTCGGCGCTGAAGTCCAGATCGACGTCGCCTGCGCCCGTGACCTCCACCACGTCATGCAGCACCTCGCGCAGGTATTCGGCCGCGTCCAGCGTTTGCAGGTCCGGTGAATGCAGCCGCCGCTGCAACAGCGATATCGACCGGATGCGGGTCTGCGACGCGACCAGCGCCTGGCGCGCGGTCTCGTCCGCGACCAGCTGGGACTGCAGGCGCAGCAGCGCCGCGACCGTGGACAGGTTGTTCGAGATCCGGTGCTGCAGTTCAGAGAACATCAGGCTGCGTGATGTCGCCAACGCGTTGGCGCGTTGTTCGGCGGCCATGCGCTGTTCCAGGGCCCGACCGGCGGCGGTGATGAACACCACGTCCGTGGCAATGATCAGCGCATAGAGCAGCAGCGCAACGATAGCTCCCGGCGTGATGGCCAGGCTGCGCACCGGTTCGATGAAGAAATACCACGCGATGACCCCGCAGGCCACGCCCACGGCCAATCCGGACCGCAGCGACGAGAAAACCAGCGTCAGCATGACGGCGGGAAAGAAGGTCAGGAACGGAAATCCGGGCGGCAGCGCATCGTTCAACGCAAAGCGCAGCGCAGTCGACAGCACGATCGCCGACAGGGCGAACACCACCTGATGGCGCAGAGACCTGCGGGCCAGAAGCGCCGCGCCCAGCCCCTGCATCAGCTTGTCGGACAGCGTCCGGCGGTCAGGCGCTGCAGCGTTCGTCACGTCATCTCCCGTCTTGTCCCCGCGGTTGGCCAATGCCGGAGCATCCGCACCTTAGCAAGAATAATGCGGTGGAAAATGGCAGAAATGACTGATGTTTGACGGACCTTTTGGATTGTCGGTACGGCAGCCGCTGTAAGGATGGTCAGCGCGGCGAGGCCGCGGTTCAACGGCATGGGGTTAACGTGTCGATCAGATCCGCCATAGGGGGGTGCTTGGCGGCATTTCTCATGAGCAGAGCGATTTCTCCGAAATCTTTTAAGGTAAAGTATTCAAAGGGTAATCCGTCATATCATCTCGACGCTGCCGGGATTGAGGAGCGCCAGCCGCCACGGCTTGGTCAACCCAAAAGGCCAGCCTTCGCAGACGCGTAAGATCTTACGGCCCGACTGCGCGGGCCAGACCCGATCATCACAAATCGACAGCATCGACGAGACTAAAAGCCGATTTTTTGGTTGGCCGCGATGTCAGTGGACGTAACGGTATCCAGGCGCCCAAGCGTCGTAAAACAAATTAGTCCTTAGCGCGATACAATAGCGGTTTGAAATTGCGTGGCGTGGCTTCCTCGATGAAGTGAACAGCATGCAAAGAGTTTTTGGCAATTTAGAAACTTCAATTCTAATAGTCTGAAGATGTGTTTTCATCAATTGTCAACAAAAATGCGATAAAATTACAGATATTGTTTATTAGCAGATCGCCCTGCTGGATCACTGTTTCCCCTCAATGTCATAGAACAATATTGGAGTTTCAGACTGCGCGTCAGACACTCCAAATGCCTTCGCCTAGCCTCAATGCGTCGGCATGCTCCCTCCCTATCAGGACCGTTGTTGCGAACAGTTCGCCTGCACGTCGCCAGCCGCCGCTCAAGGGGACGCCTTGCACGCTGAGGGTGAAACCGTCGGCCGTGATGGTCAGCGGCGCCTGGCAATAGTCGATCCACAACCCGGTCAGTGGAAACTGGGCCTTGAACGCAGCTTCCTTGGCACTGAACAGCAGTGTCGCTGCCAGTGGTTCGGAAAGCACTGGATCAACACTGTCCAACGGGTGGCGGATCAGTTCCGCCATGTCGTCCGACATCGGCTCCGCCCGCTCCAGATCCAGGCCGATCGCCGGCCAATCCGCTTGCCGCGACACGACGGCCGCGGCGATCCGCGCTGTGTGGGTGATGCTGCCCGACAGGCCCGGCGGCCAGGCCGGGGCCCGCGCCGCGGTCGTGGTGACGGCGCCAGGTATCAGGCCGATATCGGTCATGGCCAGCCGTGCGGCCGCGCGGCCCGCAGTGAATTCGCGGATGCGCGAGGGGACCGCGCGCCGTACCGCCGCCGCCTCTTCCGGCCAGAGAGGCGGCTGCGGGACGTCGATATCGCACACGGCCAGTCCGACGCGCTGCGGCAGCATCGCCCGGATCGCCTGCGCGACACTGGTCTTTTCCTCCATCTTCATGGTCCGATCTAAGCCCGCGGCGGGGTTCGCGGCAATAGGATACGGCCGCATCGTCGGCATTGCCAGAGCGCAACCCACGGGCGATAAGGCGAAGGCACGGGGCATGGGTAGGGATCACTGCGATGGATAATGATGGTATCAGCGTCATCCTGCCCGCCCATCAGGAGGAAGCCGGGATCGGCGCCTGTCTGCGCGGGCTGTGTGCGCAACGTCTTGTGCCCGGCGTGTCGCATCAGATCGTCGTGATCGCGAATGGCTGTACAGATGCCACTGCACAACTGGCCCGCGATGCCGCGCCCGCCCTGACGACGGCGGGCTGGCAGGTCCTGGTGCTGGAAACCGCCATCGGGAACAAGATCGCCGCACTGAACATGGGCGACGCCGCGGCGACCGGTGGAATGCGCATCTATCTGGATGCCGATGTGGTGATCGGACCGGGCATGATCGAGGCGCTGCATACCGCCCTGTCGGGGCCGGTTGCGCGCTATGCGGGGGCCAGGCTGACCGTGCCGCCGGCCCGGAACCTGCTGTCGCGGGCCTATGCGGGGTTTTGGCAAAAGCTTCCTTTCGTGGTCACCGGCGTGACGGGGGCTGGCCTGTTCGCAATGAACGCAGAAGGGCGCGCGCGGTGGGACCAGTTTCCGCCTGTGATCGCTGACGACGGGTTCGCACGGCTGAACTTTTCCCCGGCCGAACGGACGCGGGTCGAGGTTCCGTACGCTTGGCCCATCACGGAAGGGTTTCGCCGCCTGATCCGCGTTCGCCGGCGCCAGGATGCGGGGACCGCGCAGCTGGCGGAGCGCTATCCCGACTTGCAGCAGAACGCATCGGGCGACCGCCCGTCCCTGGGTCGTATGCTGCGGCTCGGCCTGACCGATCCGGTCGGGTTCGCAGTTTACGCGACGGTCACCGTCGCGGTCCGCCTTGGCCGCCCATCGCAGGGTTGGGATCGCGGCCGCTAACGCGGCCCTGCGCATCTTCCGGTTGCAGGAATGCGATGGCCGCCTGAGCACACCCGCAGGGAGTGTGCCCCAAGGCCGATCTTATATGTTGGTTAATAGATCAAATTGAATTGATCCAGAATTTGACTTTTTGGACAACATTCGGGCCGTTTTAACGGAACCCGTGAAAACTTGGGCGTCAAATGCTGTCATGCGGGTGAAAACACCCGTGATTCACAACCTTAGCGTGCAAAATCGCACCGGCCCTTAAATCAAAAGGTGAAACCGCAGCGACGGACCATCTTTTTGTACAACTTGTATCTATATTGGTGCGTTGGATAGAAGCGGCCCATGGGCCTTCGCGACGGTTCGCCGGGACCTTTAGTTAAAAGTTTATCGATTTCTTTGTCACGAGTGCGGAGATACGCAGATGCTACAGTCGAATGACGGCCACGAGCTCGGCTCCTCGCAGGCCACCAACCCGGTCGCCGGGATCGAACTTCCTAAAGTGTATGATAACGGTGGCAAGCGTCTGCTTGACCTGTCCTTGATCCTGCTTGCGCTGCCGTTCCTGATCCCGGTCATGGTCTTGGTCGCGCTGGCAGTCATGCTGGACGGCGGGTCGCCGATCTACACGCAGAACCGTCTTGGCCGCGGGTGGAGATCGTTCCGCCTGTACAAGTTCCGCACCATGAAGCCCCAGGCAGATCAGCTGCTGGAGGCCCATCTGGCGGCGAACCCCGCCGCCCGCGCAGAGTGGGATGCCGATCAGAAGCTGCGCAACGATCCGCGCGTCACCAAGATCGGTGCGTTCCTGCGCAAGAGCTCGCTGGACGAGCTGCCGCAGTTGATCAACGTGATCCTGGGCCACATGAGCCTGGTCGGTCCCCGTCCGATGATGCCCGAACAGCGCGTCCTGTACCCGGGCGTCTACTACGCGGCGCACCGCCCCGGCCTGACCGGCCTGTGGCAGGTCTCGGTCCGCAACGGATCGACCTTTGCGACCCGTGCGGTGTTCGACGAACGCTATTCTCGGGAAATCAGCCTGGCGCTGGACGTGTCCACAATCATCCGCACCTTCCAGGTCGTTGCCCGCTGCACCGGGTGCTGATCTCCGCCTCGTCGTGACAAGAAGGTCCACCATCCCCCCGGATGGTGGGCGCTTTCGTCAGGGTTTCAGCACATCCCGGTACATCGCGATAATCTGCGCGGCCTTGGCATCCCAGGTATAGTGATCCTGCACCATCCGCCGGGCGGCCGCGGCCATCGTGGTCAGCCGCGTCGGGTCGTGCAACACGTCCGCCAGCGCCTGTTCCATCCGCGCCGCGATCTGCTGGCGGGTCCCGAGGGGGATGGCGAAACCCGTCTCGGCCGTCACCAGCTCTCCGGGTCCGGCATAGTCGACGACCATCGGGACGACGCCCAGGGCCATCGCCTCCAGCACCACCCCGCCACCGAATTCGCGGATCGAGGGGAAAGTCAGCAGGTTTGCGGCGGCCAGGATCTGCTGCACGTGCTGGTGGGGAAGGTGGCCGTGGAATGTCACCGTGTCGGCAATGCCGAGGCTGTCGGCCTGCGCCGTCAGTTCGGGCAGCATCGGCCCCTCTCCGATGATATCCAGCACCATCTGACCTGACCGCGCAAAGGGTGCGATCGCGTCCAGCAGGATGTGCGGCCCCTTGTACGGCACCAGCCGACCGACAAAGCAGGCGCGCAGGGGCAACGTCGTGTCCTGTGGCGCGATCAGGTTGAAGCGCCTGGGATCAATGGCGTTTTCGGGCAGCCATACGACCTTGTCCTGAAAGCGCTCGGGGATCTCGCTGGCGGTGTGGCGCGATCCGGCAATGATCAGTGCCGCGGCCGCATGGGTGCGGCGCAGCTGCGGGTTCAGCTTGTAGATGCCGCGGACATAGGAAAGCCATTCGCGTTCGCGCCGGCGTTCCGCATCGAAGCCCCTGGGCCAGGGCACGCCGCCGTTCAGCGGCCCCAGCACGAAGGGCACACCTGCCGCCGCCACCTTGGGCGCCAGGGTTGAGGCCGTGGTGGGCGACAGCGGCGTGACGCGATGCACGATGTCGAACCGCTTGGCACGGATGTCATCTCCGAAACGCTTCCAGACAAGGCGTTCGAAATAGGGATAGCTCAGGGCGGCGATGGCGGTGACAGTAGTCCAGCCGCGACCCTTGCCCATGCGCAGAACCTCGGCGGCGCGGTACATGGGGGCAGCGACCGCCTCGCTGTCGATGGCGGTAAAGTCGCGACCTTCGACCATGCCGGCGCGCAGGAAAGCGTCGCGATTGCGGATCTGGGTGACGATATGCACGTCGGTCTGGCGATGCAGCGCCGCGGCCAGCGACCAGCCGACCAGCGGGACCGAGACCCATTCCGGGTTGGCCGCTTCGGCGATCACCAGGACCCGTGGTCGAGACAGGGACATCCAGAGGCCTCTTCGCTAGATCTTGAACGCGCCGGGGCGATGGCCGACAACAGGGAAACACTAGCCGACTCGGACGGTCTAGGCCATCGGCCTGATCGAAAGATTGCACCGATTTTTACAGTCCCGCGCTGTGGATAGCGGCAACGGGCTTCGCGCGGGCAGCAGGGAGACGCGATCTTGGCACTGGGCTATGTTGTTCCCGAATTTCCGTCGCAGACCCATGCGTTCTTCTGGAGAGAGATCGGCGCGATCGAGGATGCTGGCACGCCCGTCCGCCTGTATTCGACGCGCCGCCCGCCCGCGGGGTCGTGCCCCCATGCCTTTGCCGAACAGGCCGCGGCGCGCACGACCTACCTGTTTCCACCCCGCATCGGTGCGGTGCAGCGTCTGCTGGCGCATCCGGTCCGTACCGCGCGTGCGGTGGCCTATCTGGCGGGCCTGTCGCAGACGTCGATCGCCGGCAGGCTGCGTCTGCTGGCGCTGCTTCCCTCGGCGGCAGATCTGGTCCAGGATGCGCGACGCCACGATGTGCGGCACCTGCATATTCATTCCTGCGCCAATGCCGCGCATCTGGGTGCACTGGCTGCGATCCTGGGCGACCTGACCTACAGCCTGACGCTGCATGGGGATCTGCCGGTCTATGGCATGGACCATGCCGCCAAGATGGCACGTGCCAGCTTTGTCGCCGCGGTGACCCGGCCCTTGGCGCAGCAGATTGCAGAGGTCAGCCCCGCGACCCCGAACCCGGTGATCTGGATGGGCGTCGATTGTGCGCGCTTCACCCCGTCGCATCGTGCGCCGGGGCAGGATTTCACCGTCGCAACGGTGGCCCGTCTGAACCACATGAAGGGCCACCGGTTCTTCCTGCAGGCAATGGCCCAGCTGCGGCAGCAGGGCATTTCCATCGCCTATCGCATCGCAGGGGACGGCCCTGAACGGGACGCGATCCTGGCCGAAATCGACAGGCTCGGCCTGCAGGACCAGGTCCAGATGATGGGGTCGCTGGACGAATCGCGTGTGCTGGATCTGCTGCGCAGCGTCGACGCGCTGGCCCTGTCATCCATCGGACAGGGCGAAGCGGCCCCGGTCACGGTGATGGAGGCGATGGCCTGCGGCCTGCCGGTGATCTGTTCGCGAATCGGCGGAACGGGTGACATGATTCGCGACGGCGTTGATGGATTTCTGGTCCCGCAAGGCGATGTTGCGGCCATCGTCGACCGGCTGCGCCGGCTGCAGTCGGACCCGGAATTTGCTGGCGCAATGGGCCAAGCGGCCCGCCAGTCCGCCCTGGGTTCGTTCGACCATCAAACAAACGCGCGGTTGCTTCTGAGTCGGATCGCAGAAGCGCAAAAGTAGCATTGGCAGAAAGACAAGCGGGAAATCGCTGCCAACCCCAAAAATTACGTGATACGCCTGCACAAATGCGGGGATCCGCTCAAGGTAATACGGCAATTGCAAAATCTTGCTGCTGATAGGGAACCTTTTCAGTTGGGGATAATAAAGCCTTAATCTTGATCGCATAATGCTGCCGTACATCGGGCAACATGAATGGGATCAAGGGATGCCGACAATCAGAGGATCGAATGGCGACGACGCCATGCGTGGCAGCGGGCAGTCAGACGAAGTCTGGGGTCTTGGAGGATTGGATACGTTCTACTGGCGGCCGGGCATGGGCAATGACCGTTATCACGGCGGTACCGGCAGCGAACGCTTTGATGCCAACCCCTATACGCCCGGCAATCCCGGGGGCGACAGGCTGTTTCTGGAAGGCAGCGCAGGTGCCCGCATCTCCCTTCGGTCGACCGAGGACGGCGTGGCCCGGATCGGGAGCGAACGGGTGGAGTTCACCGGCATAGAGCGCATCCATGGCACTGCCGGCAACGACATCGTCTCCGCGGCGAATGCATCCATGAACACCGTCGGCGGCGGCAAGCCCGGCCATGGCGTATCGATCTTCACCGGGGCGGGGAACGACCGCATCGCCGGATCGCGCTATGACGACGTGCTGGACGGCGGGTCGGGCAACGACACGATCAACGGCGGCGCCGGCAACGACTTCATCCATTCCAGCACGGGCAACGACCGGATCAACGGTGGCGCGGGCCAGGACAACATCCGGTGGGGCAATGGCGATGCCAATCACAACCCCGGCCATGACACGATCAACGGCGGGGCAGGCGACGACCTGATCAACATCTGGATCAAGCGCGGCGACATCTGGGGCCATAACGAGGATGTCGGCATCGAAGGCGTTACCGTCACCGTTGACCGCGTGCTGTCGAACGGCGCATTCTCGGGCAATGCCAGCACCACTATTGGCGGTGACGCCAGCCTGCGCTTCGTCAATTTCGAACTGGGCTGGACCCATTCGGGCAATGACGTCATCGATGCATCGCGGGCGCGAGTGTCCGACAGCGGCGACGGCGTGAACTTCAACACCCGGTGGGGCCATGACCGTCTGACCGGCAGCAGCGGTGACGACACGCTGGACGGATCGATGGGCAAGGACACGGTCCGGGGCGGTCAGGGCGATGACAGCATCTGGATCGGCGACGGCAACAACGGCGATGGCGATCGTGACGTGCTGATCTTCCGCGCGGGTGACGATGCCGATACCGTCTACGGGTTCGAGACGGGTCGTGACGTCCTGGATCTGGGCGGTCGCCGCTATTCCGCGACGGAGGTCCGCGATGGCACGCTGCTGAACTTTGGCGGCGGCGACTCTGTCCTGCTGCACGACGTCTTCGATTTCATCTGACGTCATGACACGATCTGCGCGCATCGGCCCCGATCCGGGCCGATGCGCGCAGAACACTAGCGGTTCAGCACCAGGATGACCCCGACCACGACACCGGCGATCAGGATCACGAAGCTGGCGGCATTTCGAGTCCGTTGAACCACCTGCTCCCGAGCCGTCGGCCGGAACGGGATAGACGCGATCGGGGCCACGCCCAGATACTTCGTCACCATGGCCTGCGTCCGCAGCACAGGGCGTCGCACCTCCAGCAGGAAGCCGGACAACAGCGCCAGACCCAACCCCAGGACGACACCCAGCATTGCCAGACGCTTGCGGCCCGAACTGAGCGGGTATTCCGCCTCGGTCGCACTCTCCAGCAGGATCATCTGCTGACCATAGTCGCTGGTCACAAGGCTCTGGTCCAGGCGCGCCTGCGACAGGCGTTCGGCAATGGCCATGCGCGGTACCTCCAGCGCGGCAAGCCGGCGGGTATAGTCCGCCATCGTCTCCGACACCTCGGGAATGCCCGCGACATTCGCGGCGATCATCGGCAGGCGGCGGTCGATCGCTGCCAATTCCAGCTGTAGCGACTCCTCCTGCTGCCGGATCAGGTCGATCTGGCGGCTTTGGCCGACCGACATCTGCTGTCCATCGCCTTCGCGCAGGGCGTCGATCTGCGCCTCCAAGCGCTGCACTTCGGGGTGGTTCGGGGCCAGCGTGCGCCGGGCTTGGGCCAGATCGACCTCCAGGATGCGGAGCTGCTGGGCCAGCGGTTCCTGGCGGCCCAGTTCGGATGTCCCCACCTCCAGCGCCAGGCGCTCGCGTTCCAACGCCTGCAGGGAGCGGATCAGTTCGGTCCGCTGGCCTTCCAGGCGGGTCTGCTCTGCGGCCAAAAACTCCAGGTTCTCAGGCATCCGGTCAGTGTTTTCCGTGCGGAAGGCCGCCA
Source organism: Paracoccus marcusii (assembly GCF_006151785.1). Taxonomy (GTDB): domain Bacteria; phylum Pseudomonadota; class Alphaproteobacteria; order Rhodobacterales; family Rhodobacteraceae; genus Paracoccus; species Paracoccus marcusii. The sequence continues at coordinate 2,785 of NZ_VDDD01000009.1, read as the reverse complement.
GGTCGGCCTCGATCGCGGCAATCGCCTCAAGCGCGCGGCGGTCCTGCGTCTCCAGCGTACCGATCAGCTCGCTCAATCGCTGGTCGCGCTCTCTCAGGTTGCCGGTCTGGATCTGGTCGACGATGTCATTGGCCAGATTGGCGGAACCGGCGGCGGTGCCGGTCTGCGCCGTCACCTGGATTGCGGACACCTCCTCCATCGCGCCGGCAGAGGCAGTGACGCCCGCGACGAAGTTGACGCGCACATCCTGGCGGAACTGCGCGACCTTTTCATCCTCGCTCAGCGGCGTGTCGTCGTAGAGGTTGAAACGGTCGATCATGTCCAGCACGTTGTTGCGGGCCATGATCCGCTGTTCGATGGTGCGCAGGCGGGTGGCGGTGTCGCCGCTGTCGACGCCGCCGGTCAGGACGGTCGGCTGGACCTGCAGCACGGCGATCGATTCAAACGCCCGGGGCAGCGCCAGCGCCTGTGCCAGCGCGACCAGCACGCAAACGACCAGAAGCGCGGCCATCACCGGTCCCCGGCGCGACAGCATCCCGATGAATTCGCGTATTCCGACAATCGGTCCCATTCAAGCCTCGGCGTTATGAAGAAACAGCCCCAGCACGGGGCAATGACGGGTGACATGCGCCTCGCAGCGGCGCAGATCGGCCGCCGTGTCGCGGCGTCCGTCGATCGTCAGCAAGACCGTGTCGACCAGCGGCAGCGCCGCCAGGCCGGCATCGTCGGACAGGCAAGGGGGCAGGTGCAGGATGGTGACATCCGCGGCCATCCCCATGATCATCTCGGACAGGGCCTGCTGGAACTGCGGCGACAGCAACGTGATCGCGGCCAGGTCGGGCGCGGCCTGCACGGTGGCAAAGGCAAGCCGCGGCGTCACCGTGCAGGCGCGAAACAGCGGACCGGCGGGCGCCCCGGCTTGGCCGAACCGGGCCAGCACCGGTTGATGCGCGATGTCCAGATCGATCAACAGGACGTGGCGGTCCGGTCGGCGTGCCTCGGACAAGGCCAGGTTCAGCGCGGTCAGCGACGATGCCGGGCCCGGACTGGCCTGGCTGACGCCGATGCGCGTCCAGCCGCGTTCGGTCACCTCGGGCAGCATCCGCGTCCGCAGCAGGTCGTAGGACCTGCTGCGTTCCGACCCGTGATCGTCCGCGATCAATGCGCGAAGTGCGGCCTTTTGCGGCATCTCGATCTGGGGCAATGCCGACCATGCCTTCAGATGGTCGTGCCTGCGGGCGCTGGTACCGTCCATTCTCAAATTCTTTCTTCCGTCTCGACGCCGTTTCGTATCATATCATCGGGCACATTGCATGAAGCAGATCGACTTGTCCGCACATTCCGACAGCTCCCTTCCGCACTATCCCGTCACCGCGATCGTCATCGGACGGAACGAGGGAGCGCGCCTTCAGGCCTGTCTGCGCGCCTTGTCGCAGCAGCTGTCCCGGATTGTCTATGTCGATTCGGGATCGACCGATGGCAGCGCGGATTTTGCGCAGGCGATGGGCGTTCAGGTCGTGCACCTGGATATGGGCCTGCCATTCACCGCGGCGCGGGCCCGCAATGCAGGGTTGAAAGCCATTGCCGCCGACCAGACCGAATTCGTCCAGTTCATCGACGGCGATTGCATGCTGCAGCCGGAATGGCTGCCTGCCGCCGTCCCGGCCCTGCAGGCAGATATCCAACTGGCGGTTGTCGCCGGACGGCGCAGGGAGCTTTATCCCGAACGATCGGTCTATAACTGGCTGTGCGACCTGGAATGGGACACGCCGGTCGGCGACGCCCGCGCCGTGGGCGGCGACATGCTGATTCGCCATGATGCGATCGCCGCCGTCGGGGGTTTCCGCGAATCGCTGATCGCCGGAGAGGAGCCAGAGATGTGCGTCCGTCTGCGGGCGGCCGGGTGGCGCATTCGCCGGCTGCCGGTGGAAATGACGCTGCATGACGCGGACATCACCCGGTTCGGGCAGTGGTGGCGGCGCAGCAAGCGCGCGGGGCATGCCTTTGCGGAAGGTGCGGCCCTGCATGGCGCGCCCCCCGAACGACACTGGACCGCCGAGACCCGGCGCGCCCTGATCTGGGGCCTGATCCTGCCGGTGGTGGCGGTTCTTGGCGCGCTGCTGGTGCATCCGGTGTTGCTGGCGCTGCTGCTGGTCTATCCGTTGCAGGCGATACGCCTGTCGCGGCGCTTGGGACGCAAGCGGGCGGTCTATACCCTGATGGGCAAGTTCCCCGAGGCGATGGGCGTGGCCCAGTTCCACCTGAACCGGCTGCGCAACCGCCGAGGCGCGCTGATCGAATACAAGTAGGTCGTCGGCCGGTTCCCCGGCCGACATATGCCGTGTCAGTTTTGGCCCGTGGGTCGCATGCGCGCGCGCAGAGCGCGGCGTGCGGCCATCATGTCGCCCGCTGCGGCGGGCTGGACCGCATCCGGCGTGGGCGAGGGGGCAGCGGCCACCGGTGCAGGGGTCGCGGGCGTGGCCCGTGTTCCGCCCAGATGCGCGGCCAGATCACGCAGCACCGGGAACCGGAAGATGTCCGTGATCGAACTGCGCGTTACTGCCAGCTCGTCCCGGATCGTCCGGTGCAGCTGCACCGCCAGCAGCGAGTGCCCACCCAGTTGGAAGAAGTTGTCATCCGCGCGAACCTCGGGCAGGCCCAGGATGCGGGCCATGATCTGGCCGATCCGCGATTGCAGGTCGTTGACCTCGGGCGCCGGGGCGGGGACCGGCGTGGCGGCCGCAACGGGCGGTGGTGCCGGCGGTGCGACCCGGGCCGCGGGCGG
>NZ_VDDD01000100.1 GCF_006151785.1 Paracoccus marcusii | reverse complement strand
GCGCTTCATCTCTGGTCCTCTTGGTTGGGCCAGAGTCTACCTCAAACTGGATTAGGCGCAGGGGGCAACGTCACTTGGAACCAGAGCTGGACAGTGCGTAGCTCTATCCCAGCCTGGTTTGCGTCTATCAATGAGATCGCATCCGCGAGAAGGTCTGCCGTCCAAGGGCCTTTTGGAAATCCGTTTTCGTCAACCGGTCGCCCGGCTCCTGCCGCCGCGAGGTTCTTGAAAAGCACCTTGAAATCTCTGCCACCAGCATCAGGCTGAACGAAAAACTTTCCATTTTTTATCAGCACGTTGGAGGGTTTCATTTCGTTCTGTTTCGCTCAATTTCGTATCGTGCCGTGATCAGGCCGGGGACCATAGTTCATTAACCAGAAATGAACAAATCGCCGGTGGATGGAACGCGCTGCGTTGCCACACACCGTGCCGCCCCTGGGAGTAATGATATGGGTACTCAAGGCAGCAAAATCGTGTCCGTCGATGACGATACGACTGGATCGCTCAACGAGAGAGAGCAGGCTCATCCGATCAAGCGCGTCTTGGATCAGGGATCGCGGGAGGTCGTGGGTTGGCTCTACAAGTGGAACACTGGGCATGTCGCTATCATGTGGAAGGGCGAGAGATGCGAAAACGTGATCTACGAATGAGGAATGTGCAAACTGCACATTGCTCATAGCGCCCTATAGCCCCGGCCCCGTGCATTAGGGCGGTCTTCGGGCCGCCCTGCTTATTCGTCACGCAAGACACCCATCGCGGTCCAGGCCCATCATCATGTCTGCCCGCCATCCTTCTTTTGAGGCGTCGCTTGGAAAGCCCATGCAAGACGCAGCAGCAAATCCCGGCATTGTGGCAAAGGCATTCTGCCGCGGGCGGAAGGCAATCCTGCACGCAACACTCACCCTAGCCAGCACAAGCCGCACCCTCCGAAGTCGCTTTAATTTCATTGGTCAGCGCCCTACTGATGACTACGCAGGAGAAAAGTAGCGTTCATCAATCCTATAGGGTTGATGCCAATATTATAATATTGTAGAACTGGGCTACCCGAGAAGGGCGCCTAGTCCTACCAGTTGGAGGACCACAGGCGTGGAAGAAATAGAGTTAGAAAAAGAAACGCCGAATGTGGTTACAGAACCCAGATTCAGAAAGCTCGTTGCTAGCGGCTATCTCGCTGAGGTCGTATGCCAAGCGGCAGCATACAGAAAAGCGTCCGTTTGGTACGGCGAATGGATCGTTCGCGTCGTTAATTCAGAAGGGACTTTTGAAAAACTCCTCGTTACGACACCACGAAAGGTCGATGATATGGACGAAATTAAAGTCAGGGTTTTCAGAACAATTAACGGCCTTACTTCCTTCATGCACGAAGCCGGATTCAGGCACGTGGATGTTCCGCTGTTTGATAAAGAGCGGACCGTCCATTCAACGTCAACAAATTCAGAAGATAAGAAAAAGAGCTAGGTCTTCACTATCTCTCTTTTCTCTGGCAATGGCAGGTTGCCTGATAGGGCTTCTTCCTCTCAATCCAGGCCACTCCTTTGCAAATGGCATGGTTCTCATGCCCGGCTCCGATGGTGCCTTCCAATTCAGAGAACAGAGCAACGGCTTTGCCCGTCATTTCGGATCAGGCGGGCAGCCGATAATCCCAGAGGCTGAACGCCCGGCCTCTCCTTCCCAAGACTCCATGTCGTTTCTTGCAGAACCGGAAAGCGGTTTTGTCGCGCCGCGTGCAGTTTCCGGAAGCGAAGAAATCCTCAACGCCATTGATCAGACCGCAATGCGCTACGGCGGCCACGTCGCCCTGCGCAAAGCCGGAATGTCAGTCATGGAATGGCGGCATTTCTACCGTGCCAATATTGAAATCGAGAGTGCCTATAACCCTCGGGCGCGGAGCCATGTCGGGGCTATCGGCCTCGGCCAGCTGATGCCAGCCACCGCCGCAACGCTCGGCGTGAACCCCCATGACATGCACCAGAACCTCGATGGTTCTGCACGATACCTGCTCCTTCTTCTTGATCGTTTTGGATCAATGGAGCTGGCACTGGCTGGCTATAACGCTGGCCCCGAAGCTGTTTCGCGCCACGGGGGCATTCCGCCCTACCGCGAAACCCAAGGTCACGTCCGCAAGGTGATGGCCGTCTTTACCCGATTGAACGGAGATACCTTATGACCAAATCAATGCCGGTTTCGGCACTCAACCTGCTGCTCTTTGCCTTTCTGGCTGTCGGCCTTTTCATGCTGATGACCGAGCCTGCAATGGCCCAGGGGCAGATCAACCTCAGCCCGATCACGAACATTCTGACCGGAATTGCCGACACCCTTACCGGACCGCTTGGCCGGGCCATGGCAACGCTGGCCGTGATCGGCATCGGCGCGGCCTGGCTGATGGGCTACGTCGATTTTCGCACTGTCGTCTATGTCGTCGCGGGCATCGCCATCGTCGCCGGCGCCAGCGTCATCGTGAACGCGATGTGGGGCACTCAGTAATCTCATGGTGAAACGGTCCCCCCTGTTCCTCGGCCTCATTCGCCCGGCCCGCATCATGGGCCTTCCGATGTTCTACGCCGTGATCTGGATGGTGGGGTCCGTCCTGGCTTTCGTGTGGGTCCAGAGTTTCTGGACCCTCATATTCACGGCCCTGTCCTATCCGGCCCTTTGGATCGCTGCCGAATGGGACCCGCATTTTTTCGATGTGGTCACGGTCGTGAGCAAAAAAACCCGCCGAACCAAAAACCGCGATCAATGGGGTGCTGATAGCTATGAACCGTAATCTTCGGATCGGGCCTGCCGCCCTCGATGCCTTGCCCGCATGGGCCAGCCGGGAACAATCGGTGGCTTCCATGCTGCCCTATGTCTCGCTGATCGACGACCTGACCATCCGCACAAAGGGCAACGAGTTTTTCCAGTGCATCCGCGTCTCCGGGCTGAACAGCCTAACGGTGGCCGATGACATGTTGGACCGGACAAAGGAAATCTTCGCCAGCATCATCGCCCAGACCGGCGACAAGTTTGCCTATACCGTCCACAAGGTATCGCGCCGCATCGACACGGCCCTTCCGCCCGTCGCAGGCGACGGGCTTGCGGCCCAGATCGACCGGCGCTGGCAGGCCCATATGGGCCGGGCCAACCTGCGCGAACACACCATCACCATCACCGTCATCAAGCGGCCTGACGTGCTGTCGAAGATCCCGTTCTCGCAGCGCCAGTCTCAGGAAGCTCTGGCCCGGCAGATCGACGGCCAGGTGGGCCAGCTGCAAGAGGTCGTGGAATTTCTCTGCTCGGCTTTGTCGGGGATGAACCCACAAGTGCTGACCGCATCCAGCGGTCAACTGCTTGGCTTTCTCGAAAGCATCAATACCGGGATCGAGGTCCCGACATTTCACACGTCGCTGGACCGGACCATTGCGGAAACTGTTAGCAACACACGCGTCACCTTCAAGGGTGACAGGATTTACCTGACCGGGGGCAGCCTGCCGGATCGGGTAGGCATGATCTACTCGATCAAGGAGTTTCCGCGCGAGTCCTTCGTGACCATGTTCGATGAACTGGACCTGCCCGTCGATATGGTGGTGTCGAACTACTACGTTCCGGTCAACAGCGGCATCATGGAAGAGCGGATCGCGCGGGAACTGCGCCGCCGCGCCGCGATCAACGACAAGGCCGCCAACCTAATCGAGGCAGTGCAACAGGCGCAAAACCGTCTGGCCTCCGGTGAGATTTCTTTCGGACAGCATCAGATGGCGGTCGCCGTCTATGCCGACAGCGAAGCGGAGTTGGCAAAGATCAGCTCGATGATCCGCAACATCGCCGTAGGCGCGGGCGTCAAGATGATTGCGCAGGGCTATACGGCCCGCACCGTCTATTTCGGCCAGCATCCCTGCAACCGTGCCTTCCGTATCCGCGAAGGCGCGATCACCAATGAACAGTTTGCCGACTTCGCGGCGCTGCATCGTGCGGCGATGGGCAAGAGCGGTGACAACGTGCCTTGGGCCACTCCGATCACGTGGTTTCCAACGATTTCGCGCAGTGCCTATCGCTTAAACTTCCATGAAGAAGGCGATCCGAAAAAAGAACCAAGCAACGGTCACACGCTGGTCCTAGGCCGCATGGGGTCGGGCAAATCGGTGCAGGCGGCATTCCTGGCCGCGCAAGCTCAACGGGTCGGTGCGCGGGTCTTTGTCTTCGACTATCGCCGGGGCATGGAAATGGCCGTACGCGCCTTGGGCGGCCGGTATTCCGAACTGAAGGCAGGCGAACGCACCGGCCTTAATCCTCTCTGGATCGAAACGGACACGTCCGGACAGGAATGGCTGAGCGACTGGATCATTCACCTAATGGAAACCGGCCATAGCCAGCTCCAGCCGGAACAGTCCCGCGCGGTGCGCGACGCCGTGCGTCAAAACGCCGAGGCGCGAAACCCCAACCTGCGGACCTGGACGCAGTTTGCGCAGCTGGTCGGCTCCACCCATGACGGGGGCGCGCTGGCGGAACGGCTGAACGAGTGGACCGAGGGAAACCGCTTCGGCTGGATTTTCGGGCGCGAGGTCGAGGATACCTTCTCGCTGGACGGCCAGTTTGTCGGCTTCGACCTGACGGACATTCTGGACAGCGAAAACTCGAGGGCCCGCATGGCGGTCCTGTCCTACATCTTCCGGCGCATCGAGCGGCAGATCGAGGACAAGCGCCCCACGATCATCATCATTGATGAGGCCTGGAAGGCGCTGGACAACAGCTACTTCGCGGGCCGCATCGAAAACTGGCTGGTCACGGCGCGCAAGCAGAACACGGTCGTCGTGATGATGACGCAGTTTGCGCATCAGCTGAACGCGACTGCTCATGGACGAACCCTGCTCCAGGCGCTGCCCACGAAGATGCTGCTGCCAAACAAGGAAGCCGGTGCAGAGGACTATGCCGGGCTTGGACTGAACCAGAAAGAGCTGGAAATCCTCATGGGCGTGAATCCCGGTTCGCGGATCGCCCTGCTGCGGTCGGATGACGGCTCGCATGTCATCGACACCGATCTTTCGGCCCTTGGCCCGCTCCTGACCATCCTCGGCGGCATGAAGGCCGGTGAGGCGCTGGTCGGCGCGGACTACCAGACCCGCCCTGATTTTTGGAAAGGATTTGAAAATGCGTAAGCATGCCCTCTGCGCCATTTTGGCGTCCCTGACTCTGTCTGCCTGCGCTGGCACCCAATCGAAGCCGGTCAGCAGCAAGTGCTTCAATGCGCGTGGCGATCTGACCTGCGAACTTCGACCCTTGGAAGAACTGTGGGGCGAAGCGCGACAGGACGCCGTGCGCCAGGTGGGCGTCTACGAGGGCGCAGTTGAGGACGGTCCTTATGCGCAACGATGACCCTCGCTCATTGCCCGCAAAAGGCCCGCGCGAGACGTCAAGGATCGAGCAAGGGACTGCGGGCAGCCTGCGGGTGGCTCTGGCGGCCCCTGCTCTTGCCCTGATGCTGTCCAGCACGGCGATGGCGCAGGGTGTGCCGGTTGTCGATCCGGCTAAGAATGCCCGCGAGGCTCAAATCACCCTCCGGCTTGAAGCGGACCTCGTTTTGCAACGGCAGAAGGCTGAGGAAGGCCGCAAGCGCGTTGAAGCCGAACAGGAGCAGGTCGAGGCGCTGGAGGCAGTCACCGAAGGAATGACCCTGCCCAATAATGGGGCCGGGGCCGAGGAAACGGTTCGGGGCCTTGAGGAAGGCTTCGCTCCATCCGCGGAAGTCTATGCCACCGACAACAGCGCCGCTGCGGACCAGCTGTTCAGCGGCGAGCGCGAGAACGTCGAACAGATCATCATCCGCGCAGCGCAGGACACCCACCACATGCAGCGCGCCGGGCTGTCGCTGATCCAGTGGCGGTGCTGGTTGCAGGCTCTCATCTGGCAGGAAAGCCGGTTCAATCCCCATGCTCAATCGCCAGTCGGGGCTTACGGGCTGACTCAGATTATGGAAGCGACTGCTGGCGATCTTGGTATTCAAGGAACCTACAGATCGGACCCCTATGTCCAAGCTGAAGGTGGCGCGCGCTATCTGGCACAGCAGCTGAACGCGTTCGACGGCGACATGACCCTGGCACTGGCCGCCTATAATGCCGGGGCGGGTAATGTTCGCAGATATGGCGGCGTGCCGCCTTTTACGGAAACCCAGAACTACGTCCAGATCATCCCGACCAAGTATCGGGAATACATGGCGGCGCTTGGCGCTGCCGACCAGATCGGCAGCATCGAGGCCAGCTACATGGCGAATGCCGACCGGGCGATGATCGGCGGGGCCACAGCAGAATATGCCGATGAAGCCGGTCAGGACATGGGGCTGGCGATGGCCCGCCTTGAAGAAGCCATGTCCCGTCTTGGGGATACCGGCAACGCAGCAGAGGCGATGGCCCTGAACAGCTATGTGCGCGCCGAATTTGTGCGCCTGCTGGTCATCAGGACGCGCCTCGTCGCCGCCCGCTCCAAGCCGATGACGGCTGAGCAAATAGCAGCTGCATCGGCCTTTGCGCAGGAGCGCGCATTCTTGAATTTTGAAGGGGAATTGTAAGATGCGAATTGCATTCAAAGGATTGATCGTCGGTGCGGGTCTGTGCCTGTCTGTGGCACTGCCCGCGCCGGTCGCGGCGCAGGGTGTGCCGACCGTCGATACCCAATCCATCGCGCAGCAGATCACGCAGATCAGGCGGATGCTGGAAGATTACGGCATCCAGAGCGACATGCTGGACCAATTCATCGAACAACTGGCCGAACTGCAATCACAGACGAATGAGCTGCAACAGATCTATGCCGTCCTAACTGGCAATGCTGACATTCAGGGCCTTCTCATGGGGGGCAGGCTGGATACGGTTCTCGCTCCGAAAATGACCAGCATCCTGCAAGCCGCCAATGCCGCATCGTCCGGCGACTGGTCGGGCCTGTCCTCAGACTACCGTGAGCAGATACAGGCCGCCGCGCAGTCCACGATGATCGGGGCGGGCCTCGATCCGGCGCGGGTGGAGGAAATGGGCCGGGACGGCAACGTGTCGGAAAAACGTGCGGCCAACCAAGCCACGACCGGCGCGATGGTGGCGGCCTCGGCCGACACTGCGCAGCGCGAAACAGCTGTCAGCCTCCAGCGCCTCGACAGTCTGGTAGGGGAAATCCCGCAGCAGACCGGCATCAAGGAAGCCATCGACCTGAACACCCGGATGATGGGTGAGGCTGTCAGCGAGCTGATCAAGAACAACCAGCTTCTCGCCCTCCAGAGCTACGGGATGGGCATGTCGGACGTGTCGCAGGCCAGTGCCTGGGCGCAGGAGCAGCAGATGCTCGATTTCACCATGCCGGATTTGGAGTGAGGCCACCGATGTTCAATCGCAAAAATACAACGGCGCATGCCTCCGCTACGACCATTCCATCCCGCAAAGTCAGTGAAACCGAGGAAGAGCTGATTTATGGCGCGCGGCGGCGCGGTGCCTTCTGGCAGAAGTTCGGGGTCGCCGGATGGGGCTTCGGTGCCATCGGCTGCATCATGGCGGCGGTGATCGCGGCCAGCCATGAAACGCCCGCCCCGGTCCTGGTGCCGTTCGATCCGTCCAGCGGCATGGCGCTGCCGATGGTGAACCTGCAAACAATCTCCGTCAGCAACCGTGATGCTGTCGTGCAGTCGCTGGTCCACGCCTATGTGCGCGACCGGGAAACCTACAGCATGCTCGACAATGACCTTCGGGTCCGCTCGGTGCTGGCCCGGTCGTCGGGGGCGGCGCTGCAATCCATGCGCAGCCTCTGGTCATCGGAAAATCCGGACTATCCGCAAAGCAAATACGGCGCAAATGCGCGCATGGATGTGGAAATTCTCTCGGTTACGCAGATCACCAATGATCGGGCCCAGGTCCGGCTGCGCAAGCGGCTGCAGGACAGTGATGGGGAAACTCGGGGTCTGTTCACGGCCACACTGGCCTTTCGCTACGACACCACTGAGGCCCGTTCGCTTGAAGAAGTCTGGACCAACCCGTTCGGCTTCTCGGTCTACGAATACGCAATCACCTCTGACAGATCGGAGATCCAATGATGCGCGGCACTTGTCTTGCCATTGCCCTCTGCGCGGCCAGCATGGGGGCGTCGAGCGCCTTGGCTGAAGTGACCCCTCGGGCGGGCAATCTTGATGCCCGTGTCCGCTATGCCCAATGGGTCGATGGACAGGTCTACCGCGTCCAGACGCAGGTTGGCCGGGTTACGTCCGTGGAGTTCGGCCCGGATGAAGAAATTACCTCCGTGGTCGCGGGCGATACCGTCAGCTTCAATTTCGATGCGGTGCCGGGTGGCAGCGCCTTCGTCATGAAGCCCACGACCAGCGGCGCCGCCACGAACATCAACGTCTATACCAACAAGCGGCAGTATTACTTTGAGGTCTCGGAAACCGCCTCGGCGCAGTTCTCCGTGGTGCGCTTCACCTACCCGCGCGGCTCGGGCAGCGCCACGCCCGCGAACCGCCAGGTGGCCCGTGGTCCGCTGAATTACGACTACGGCGGCAGCATCGTGAACGGCACCACCCCGACGCAAGTCTGGGACGATGGGGCCTTCACCTATTTCAAGTTCCGCCGCAACGGCGAATTGCCCGCGATCTTCAAGGTCACGGCAGGGCAGGAAATCACGGTCAATTCCCAGACCATGCCCGATGGCGTGGTGCGCGTGACCGGCACCAGCCCATTCTGGATGCTGCGCTTGGGGACCGTTGAATCAACGGTGGGGATGATGAAAGCGGTGAGGTTGGTGCAATGAGCGAACAAGAAACGGCAGACCTGCGCGAACGGCTGGCGGCGCTGGAGAAGTCCAATCCGCGCAATCAACCCAAGGCCCGGCCTGCGGCAAAGGCTGCCAAGATGGCCGGGCTTCTGTGCGGCGGTGTGGCTATTGCCGGACTGGTCTATGTCTATTCGCTCCCTGACGGCGCAGCAGATATGACCGTCCGTGAAGCCCAGGAGTTCCAGAACGAGGGCAGCGGCTTTGGCGATCTGCAAAATCCCCCGTCCGCGGTGCCGGCAGCGGTCGAGGTCGCAGAACCGGAACCGGCCCCTGCCCCTGCGGCTGGCAGCGACAATTCCGAAGTGGTCGAGCTGATCCGGGGCTTGCAGGACCAGATCGACCGGCTGTCCGAGGCTCCGGCCGAGGACGCCGAGGGTGAGCCTGTCGTGGACACTGCCGCACTTGACCAAATGCGCAGCGAATTGAAGCGTTTGCAGGACCAGGCGCAATCGCGCGAACAGGAACTGAGCGAACAACTCAGCAGCCGTAACCTCGAAATTGCCGAACTGAGAAATGAAATGGACATGCTGCGGCTGCAAAACGGCCAGAGCGTGATGCCGGGGGGTGAAGACGATCTGCTCACGCAGCGCCGTCAGGCCGCCGACGAGGCGGCCCAATTGGAAGAGGCCCGGTTGCAGTCCTCCATGGTCGCCCTCGGTGGCGGCGGCGCAGCCGGTGCCGTCGCAGATGCGGCAGGTTTCGGAGACGGGGCAGCTGCGCAGCAGGCGGCGCGTCTCAGCGATGATGCCCAATTCGTGCGCGATGCCGGGCGTCCGGTGCAGGTCCAGCGCGCAGAGATCATCGTGAACCCGTCCAATACCGTCACTCAGGGCACGATGATCCAGGCGGTTCTGGAAACAGCCATCGACTCCACGCTTCAAGGTCCGATCCGGGGCCTCGTGACAACCGATGTGGTGGCCTATGATGGATCGCGCATCCTGATCCCGCGCGGGTCGCGTCTGATCGGCAGCTATTCAGCTGATGTGGAAACCGGCCAGAACCGGCTTCTGGTGGCTTGGGAACGCATCATCATGCCCGACAACCAGTCGGTGCAGATCAGCTCCTTCGGTGGCGATGCCTTGGGCCGTTCCGGCACCACCGGCAAGGTCAACAACCATTTCTTCCGCAGGCTTGGGGCGGCGGCGCTGATTTCCACAATTTCGGCCATCCCCTCGGCCTTGCAGGACGACAGCGGCGACGGGGGCGTGACCATTTCCACGGGCGGTTCCACCGATCCGGCAACCGGTATGTCCAACGCCGTCAGCGGCGCAACAGAGTCGGCCATCGGCAAGTATGTCTCGATGCCGCCGACCATCACCGTGAACCAAGGCACCCGGATCACCGTCATGGTGGACCGCGATCTGGAGATTTTCTGATCATGAACGACATGAGCCATGGCAGCTATCTGGATGAAGCCTTGTCCCGCATCGGGGCTGTCATCGACAGCCCCGCATTAGTGGAAATCGCCATAAACCCGGACGGCCGCATCTGGTCGCTGGAACACGGCGATCCGGCGATGAATCTGGAAACCCGTGCGGCGATGAACCGTCAGGAAGTCATGGACCTGGGCCGCCGCATCGCCAGCGCGGGCACGCTGACCCTTGGCCGGGAAGCCCCGATCATCTCGACCTCCGTGGTCTATCGAGGCCGCCCGATCCGGGCGCAGGTGGTGGCAGAGCCTGCCGTTTTGTCGGGTGCTGCAATCTCGATGCGGTTCTTCTCGTCCCTCCCTCTCGACAAGATCCAGATCAAATACCTGCACGGTCAGGAATACTCGGTGGACCAGGCCCGCGCGGAGACAAAGCGGGAATTGAAAAAATTGGCAGCCTCCGGCGACATTGACGCGGCCATGGCATTCATCGTCCACCACAAGATGAATGCCTTGATCGCTGGTGCGACCGACAGCGGCAAGACTGTCTTTGCCCGCAAGATGCTGTCCTATGTCAGCGACAGCGAGCGGATGATCACCATTGAAGACGCCGCCGAACTGGTGCCAACGCAGCCCAATGTGGTGACACTGATTGCGGATCGGGACAGCAAGACCAGGACGCCGGACATTCTGCTGACCTCCTGTCTGCGGATGCGGCCTGACCGGCTGATCGTGGGTGAGGTTCGCGGCAAGGAGGCTATGACCTTCATCGAGGCCATCAACACCGGCCACGGCGGGTCGATGACGACCATCCATGCCGAAACCCCAAAGCTGGCTCTATCGAAGCTCGCCATCATGGCGCTGAAGTCGGAACTGCCGCTGACCTATGCGGACACGCTGCGCTACATCGCCAGCTCGATCGACGTGGTGATCCAGACCGGTCGCGCCGGCGGCGACCGGGGTGTGCTGGAATTTTACATCCCTGACGCCGGGGACAATGGAGATACGAGCCATGTTTGATCAGAAGACCCTTGTCATCGCTCTCTCGTCGCTTGCTGTCGGTGTGGCGATCGGTGGTGCCGTCCTAAACAGCTGGCTCCCTGCCGAGACTGCATCCAGCGCGCGAATGGGCGATGTGCAATTTGCACAAGCCCAGACCGAGCCGCAGCTGACACAGGCCGAGCGGGACTTCATGGATTTTACCATGCCCGATCTGTCAAAGCCCCAGGCCGGGGGTGAGACAACCCGTTATGGGTGTGTAAAGCCACCGCGCCCGGAATGGGTTGTTAACAGAACCCCACAAGAAGCTGATAACTCTCTTCTCTTGAAAGCGATTTATGACATGGATCGCCTGCAAGAAATTATTGAGACAAACTCCTGCCCTTGTGAAATCGAGCATCCATCCTGGGATAGTGCAGAGCGTCAATACGAGGCTGCTGCAACAGGAAAAGACAGAGCTGAGATACGTGCGCTGCGTGCGCCGGTAGTGCAGGAAGTTGCACGAATGACCAAACAGTCGCTGGATATTTGCCGCGAATGGCAGGGACGCTGACATGGCCATTGTCGCACCAATCGTTGATTCAGCTGAAAGTTTTTTGGTAAATGCGGCCAGATCGACATTTCTTGGCCTTGTCGAAGCATCCGGCACCCTTGTCGGATATATGGCCGTTCTTGCGGTAGCACTGGTGGGCATCAACATGATGGTGCAGTTGCGACCGATGGCATGGGGACATTGCCTCAGTCTGATGATCAAACTGGCCTTGATTGGTATCTTCGCTTGGAATTGGAACCAATTTTGGAATGTTGCCAATGGCATTATGAGCGCCATTGAAGCAACAGCCGGGGGCATCCTTGCATCTAGTGGGAACGGGCTAAGTGGCCCAACGATCACTAACGGCTTTGCATCTGCCATAGATGAAATGATGTATCAATTTACCGTGGCATCCACCAATATTGCGCAAGAAATGGGGGGATATTTTACAACAGCTATTGTCTCAGGGATTTGCTTGTCTCTTATAGGTGTAGTTACGGCAGTATCGACACTACTCATTCTATTGGCTCTGTTGCACAAATCGCGTCAGGGATTCATCTCGTGAATCCAGCGTGGTAGCTGTGATGCATGAGCAGA
>NZ_VDDD01000099.1 GCF_006151785.1 Paracoccus marcusii | reverse complement strand
CGTCCGACGCCCCCCGCGGCACCATCGCCCGCGCCTTTCCGCAGGCCCGCGCCCATGAACCAGCGGCCGCGCCCCTGGCGGTCGAGCCGCGACCGGCCGACCGGGGGCCGCGCCGATGACCGACATTCCGCCCGTCGATTTCGACCGCTGGCAGCCGTCCTATGACCCGCCGCCGCCCGGCCATGTGTCGGGCAGCCGGTTGGAGCGGGTGCTGCGCCAGGGTCATTTCGCGGTCACCGCCGAACTGAACCCGCCCGACAGCGCAGACCCCGCGGATGTCTTTGCCGCCGCGCGCCCGCTGGCCCGGGTCGCCGACGCGATCAACGCGACGGATGCGTCGGGGGCCAACTGCCACATGTCGTCGATCGGCATCTCGGCCCTGCTGACGCGGGCGGGGATCGGGACGGTCTATCAGATATCCTGCCGCGACCGGAACCGCATCGCGATCCAGGGGGACGTGCTGGGGGCGGCGGCGATGGGGGTGCGCAACGTGCTGTGCCTGACCGGCGACGGGGTGGGGCTGGGCGATCAGCCCGGCGCGCGACCGGTCTTCGATCTAGATTCGATCTCGCTGCTGCGCACCATCCGGACGATGCGCGACGATGGCATGTTCCTGTCGGGCCGCCGCATCACCAGCCCGCCGCGCATGTTCCTGGGCGCGGCCGAGAACCCCTGCATCGCGCCGTTGGACTGGCGTCCCGACCGCTTGGCCAAGAAGGTCGAGGCGGGCGCGGACTTCATCCAGACGAACTATATCTTCGACGTCCCGACCTTCGCGCGCTTCATGGCGCGGGTCCGCGACCTGGGCCTGAACCGGCGGGTGTTCATCCTGGCCGGGGTCGGCCCGCTGGCCTCGGCCAGGGCCGCCCGCTGGATGCGCAGCAACGTTCCCGGTGTCCATATCCCGGACGCGGTGATCGCCCGGATGGAGCGGGCCGCCGATCCCGGCGAGGAGGGCAAGCGCCTGTGCATCGAGCTGATCCAGCAGATCCGCGCGATTGCGGGCGTCAGCGGCGTACATGTCATGGCCTATCGCCGCGAACACCTGGTGTCCGAGATCATCGCCCAGTCCGGGGTGCGCGACGGGCGCCCGGCGGACTGACCGCCGTCAGCGATGCGCCAGGTACTCTGCCGCCACATAGCCCGAGACGCTGGGCCGGTCGGCAAGCATCACCCTGCACCAGACCTTGCCGTCGGTGGTCACGCAGTTCTGGCGCGTCAGGCGCGTGCCGTCGGGCAGGCCGATGATGATCCTGTGGTTCAGCCCCGGCCCCTCGCGCAGCTTGAGAAGGTCGTCGGGGCCGGCACCCTGCACCACCGCGCCGGAGCCGACCGCGCAGGCCGTGACCGTCATGAGCGCAAGAAAGGCGGCAAGATATGGTCGCATTGTAGGTCCCTGATCGTTTCGCCGCCGATACGACACCATCGCGCCCATGACGGCAATCGGGTTCGCACCGGTCGCGGTCGATTGACGCTGCTTTGGATGCCGGGAAGGTGGCGTTGCTCAAAGCATTGGGGCCACCGGTCAAGGGACGAACCCTTGACGGAAATTGTGTGCAAGGCGAGTTGGGTGGCCGATACTATTATTCGTCGATGCCCTTTCTGCACGTTGAACGGCGATACCAGATCGTCTGCGCCGCTTTACAGCAAAAATATTGTATGCATTATCTGAAAGTATCGGCACTCGGGGAGGAGCGGCCGGATCACGGCGAGGGGCCGGGAATATCAGGGAGGAAGTGATGAAACACGCGATAGCGGCTGCCGTCATGAGCGGCGCGATGTGCCTGATGGCCGGGGATGCGTCGGCCGAGCGGACCTTGCGCATGACCGTCCAGGTCGGTGCCAACCATCCCGTCGGCGCGAACACCCATTATTTCGCCGAGCAGCTGAACGAGATTTCCGGCGGTGAGATGACCGTGCGCGTCTTTGACAGCGCCTCTCTGTTCAAGGGGCAGGAGGTGCCGCAGGCGATCTCCAGCGGCGCGATCGACATGGGCATCGTGCTGGCCGACGAATATGCGGGGTCCGTCCCGGCAGCCGGCATCTTCTCGGTCGCGTTCATGTTCCCGGACTATCAGATCCTGGCGCGCGCCGCCGACCGTGAGGGCGCGTTCCGCACGACCTTTGACAACCTGCTGCTGGAGGCCGGGTCCAAGGTGCTGTGGTGGCAGGATTACGGCCCGGTGCAGATGCTGTCCAAGGGCGCGCCGGTCGTCTCTCCGGAGGACATGCGCGGCAAGATGGTGCGTGCGACCGGCAAGCCGACCGGCGATCTGATCGAGGCCGTAGGCGGATCGGCGGTGGTCGTCGGCGGCGCCGAGCAGTTCGTGGCCTATCAGCGCGGCCTGGTCGATATCGGGATGAGCGGGACCACCGCGGTCAAGTCGCGCGCGCTCTATGAGGTGATGGATCATGTCACCATGACCAGCCACGGCCTGGCCGAATTCATCGCGGTCATCAACCCGGCCCTGTGGGACAGCATGTCCGAACAGGAGCAGGCCTGGATGACCGAGGCCGCCATCCGCGCCGAGGAGAAGATGCGCGCCGAGACCGAGGCCGAGAATGTCGAGGCCGCGCAGTGGCTGGCCGAGAACGGCCATGCGACCGTCACCGAACTGACGCCCGAGCAGATCGCCGTCTGGCAGGAGGCCACCCGCCCCGCGGTCGAGCAGTTCCGCCAGGAGGCGGGTGAGGCGGGAGACCAGCTTCTGACGGCGCTGGACGCGCTGCGCTGAGGGCAGGGGCATGACTGCATCCCGTGGCGCGCTGCGCCTGGCGGACGGGCTGTCGCTGATCGCGGCGCGCCTGTCCGAGGTGGGCATCGTCGCCATGACGATGCTGCTGACCTATGAGGTGGTGGCGCGCTATGTCTTTCGCGCCCCCACGCATTGGACATCGGACGTCGCGACTACGGTGATGATCTGGCTGACCTTCCTGGCGATGGGCTATTGCCTGCGCGACGGGCACATGATCCGCATCACTGCCGTCATCGGGCAACTGCCCCCCGCAGGCCGCAAGGCGGCCGAGGCGCTGAGCCTTGTGGCGATCCTGGGGTTCTCGATCTTTGTTCTGTGGGTCGCCACGGGATCGATGCTGGACTCGATCGCCTTCGGGCGGCGCCAGCCCTCGATGCTGCGGATGCCGACCTGGATCGCCGAACTGCCGATCATCCTTGGCTTTGCGATCCTGGCCTTGCAGGCGCTGGCGGACCTGATCCGGCTGCCGGGCCGTCCCGCCCCCGATTTCGCCAGCAGCACCGAACAGGAGCTGTCGCACAACGCTCCTGGGGAGGCCGGACGATGACCCCGTTCCTGATCTTCGGCGCGCTTCTGGCGCTGCTGATGACCGGCATTCCGGTGGCCTTCACGCTGGGCATCCTGGGTGCGGGGCTGTTGGCCATCGACGGGTTGCCGCTGTCGATGGTCGCCAGTACGCTGTTCGGCGGCATCAACGATTTCGTGCTGCTGGCCATCCCGCTGTTCCTGCTGATGTCGAACCTGCTGCTGCGCGGGGGGATCGGGCGCGACCTGTTCGTCGCGATGCAGAACTGGGTCGGGCATTGGCCCGGCGGCCTGGGCATCGCGGCGCTGCTGTCCTGCGGGGTCTTCTCGGCCATTTCGGGCAGCTCGATCACCACGGCCGCGACCGTCGGCACCGTCGCCATCCCCGAGATGGTCAAGCGCGGCTATTCGCGCAGCCTGACATTGGGCCTGATGGCGGCAGGCGGCACGCTGGGGATCATCATTCCGCCCTCGGTTCCGCTGATCATCTATGGCGCGATCACCGAACAAAGCATCGGTCAGCTGTTTCTGGCCGGCGTCGGTCCGGGCATCCTGCTGATCGTGCTGTTCGGCGTCTATGTGGTCATCGCATCGGCGATTCAGGGCACCCATCAGGCGATGCCGCGCGCGACCTGGCCCGAACGCCTGGCCGCGACGCGGCGCGCCCTGCCGACGCTGCTGCTGGCGGGCACGATCCTGGGCGGCATCTATGGCGGGATCTTCACCCCGACCGAGGCCTCGGGCATCGGCGCGTCCGTCGCGTTGCTGATCCTGGCGGCAGGCGGACGGCTTAGCCGCGCGGTGTTTCTGGGCGCGGTGCGCGACACGGTCAAGACGACGACGGTCATCTTCCTGATCGTCATCGGCGCCAAGATCTTCGGCCAGGCGATCACCCTCTATCAGCTGCCCGCGCAACTGGCCTGGCTGTTCGAGGACTACTTCAACACGGCGACGCTGGCGCTGCTGCTGATCGCGGTCATGCTGATCTTCATCGGCTTCTTCCTGGAAAGCATGTCGATGCTGCTGATCATGGTGCCGGTGCTGATGCCGACGGTGATCGCGCTTGGCATCGATCCGATCTGGTTCGGCATCTTCTTCGTGCTGCTGATCGAGGTCGCGCTGATCACCCCGCCGGTCGGGCTGAACCTGTTCGTGATCCAGTCGCTGGACCGTGCGCCATTGTCGGTGGTGGCCAAGGGCGCGCTGCCCTTCGTCGCGATCATGCTGGGGTCGGTGTTCCTGATCGCGCTGTTCCCGCAGATCGTCCTGGCGATACCGGGGCTGTAGTGATCGGCGCCCGGCCGGACGGCCGGGCGCCGATGCAGGTCAGGCGCCGAACCAGCCTGCGCGGGCCAGCTGGCCGGTGATCTTGTCCGGCACGCGTTCGGCCAGCCACTCCACCAGCAGGGCCAGCCGGTCGTGATCCAGACCGGTGTCGATCCCCTCGCGGTGCAGCAGGTAATGCACGTCCTCGGTCGCGATGTTACCGGTGGCGCGGGGCGCGAAGGGACAGCCGCCAAGCCCCCCGATGGACGCATCGATGATGCCGGCGCCGCGTTCCAGCGCGGTCATCAGGTTGGCATAGCCAGTGTTGCGGGTGTTGTGCAGGTGCACGCCCCAGGCAATGCCGTCCAGCGCGTCGCGGCAGGCGTCATGGACCCGCGCGATGTCGCGGGGGGCGGCGACGCCGATCGTGTCGGCCAGCACGATCCGGTCGGCGCCCGCCGCGCGCAGCGCCTCTGCCATCTGCGCGATCCGCGCGGGCGCGATCTCTCCCTCGAACGGGCAGCCATAGGCGGTGGCGATCACGCCGGTCAGCTGCCGCCCGGCCTGGCCGACCATCGGCGCCACGGCGGCAAAGGCCGCGAGGCTGTCGTCGCTGCCCATGTTCTGGTTGCGCCGGCAGAACGTGTCCGACGCGACGACCGCAAAGCGCAGTTCGCGCACCCCGGTCGCCAGGGCCCGTTCGGCCCCCCTGCGGTTCAGAACCAGGGCCGACAGCTGGACCGCCGTCAGAGACGGCAGCGCGTCCAGCACCGCCTCGGCATCCGCCATCTGCGGGACGCGGGCCGGGTTTACCATGCTGACGGCCTCGATCTGGCGCAGCCCCGCGGCTACCAGTTCGGCGATCAGATGCGCCCGCTCCTGAACCGAGAACAGGCGCGGCAGGTTCTGCAGCCCGTCGCGCGGGCCGACCTCGCAGATCGTGACGCTCATATCACGCCCCGCGCCTTGAGATCCTCGATCGTCTCCTCGCCAAGGCCGATCCGGGCATAGATCTCGGCGTTGTGCGCGCCCACCTGCTGCGGGCCCAGCCAGGCGATGTCGCCGGGCGTCTCGGACAGGACCGGGAAGACGCCGGGGATGGTGATCGTGCCGAAGTCATCGTCGTGATGGTCACGCACCATGCCGCGTTCGCGGAAGTGCGGGTCCTGGACCACCTCGGCGATCGAGTTGATCGGGCCGAAGACCACGCCGAACTGTTCCAGCCGCGCGGTCAGGTCGGCCACGTCCAGCGACGCGGACCAGGTCGCGATCATCGAATCCAGCAGCTCCGCGTTCTCGCCCCGCGCGATATGGGTCACGAAGCGCGGATCGTCCGCCAGATGCGGCTGGCCCATCGCCTGCGTCAGACGGCGGAACATCGCATCCACATTGGCCGCGATCACCACATAGGTGCCGTCCCTGGCCGGATAGATGTTCGACGGCGCGATCTTGGCAAGCCCGGTGCCGGACGGCTGGCGGACCTCTCCGGCCTTGGAATATTCCGTGACCGTGCTTTCCAGCATCGCAAAGCAGCTTTCGGTGATGGCCGCGTCCACGACCTGGCCGCGCCTGCCGTTCCGGTCGCGGTGATACAACGCCATCATCATCCCCTCGAACGCGAACAGCGCCGTCAGCGTGTCGCCAAGCGAGATGCCATAGCGCGGCGGCGGCATGTCCGGATAACCGTTGATATAGCGCAGGCCAGACATCGCCTCGCCCACCGACGCAAAGCCGGGTCGCGCCGCATAGGGGCCGGTCTGGCCAAAGCCCGAGACCCGCACGATCACCAGCCCGGGGTTCAGGGCGTGCAGCTGCTCCGGGCTCATGCCCCACCGTTCCAAGGTGCCGGGCTTGAAGTTCTCGATCAGGACATCGGCCTGCGCGATCAGCGACCGCGCCAGCTCCTGCCCCTCGGCGGCACGCAGGTTGATCGAGACGGATTTCTTGTTGCGTGCCATGATCGGCCACCACAGCGTCTTGCCCTCGTGCTGCAGGCGGCCCCAGCTGCGGATCGGATCGCCGCTGCCCGGCGCCTCGACCTTGATGACCTCGGCCCCGAAATCGGCGCAGCGGCTGCCGACGAACGGTCCCGCCAAAAGCTGCCCCATCTCGACGACCCGCAGACCCTGCAGCGGCCCGAACGGTGCTTTCCCTGTCATCGCCATCCCTCCCTGATGCGTTCATGACGGTTTTAATCCGCGCGGCCTAAAATTTGTATCCATTTTTGTGGCTGAAGATCGATTTTCTATGGTACCAGTGAAGCATGCCGGATTTCCTGCACTCATTGCCGGGGATTGTAATGCCCCCGACCAGATGATGAACTGCGCCCCAGCAGCACGTGGCGGAAGGGTTCGAGATGCAGCCGGAATCAGCCGAAAGTGCGTCCAGGCGGGCCTATCGCGAACTGCGCCAGGCGATCCTGGAGCGACGCCTGCCGTCCGACCGCAAGGTGACCGAGGTCGGGCTGGCCGAGGACCTGGGCATCTCGCGCACGCCCATCCGCGAGGCGATCAAGCGCCTGCTGCTGGAGGGACTGCTGGAGCGTCGCAAGGGGCAGGGGCTGTGGTGCGTGGTCCCCGACGCCGACGAGGTCCGCGAGATCTTCGAACTGCGGTTGCGGCTTGAATCCTATGCCGCCGCCAAGGCCGCCGAACGCGCGACGCCCGCCCAGATCGAGGCGCTGACCGCCTCCGCCCACCGCATGCAGGCGCTGGCGCAGGTCGCCAAGGACAGCGAAGCCCTGATCGCCGGCATCGACCAGGAGAACGCCCGGTTCCACGCGCTGATCGCCGAGGCGACGCAATCCCCCAGGCTGATGCACCTGATCCGCGCGACGGTCGACGTGGCGCTGGTCACGCGCACCTTCCGCCGCTTCACGCCCCAGCAGCGGCGCCGTTCGGCCCAACATCACCTGGAGATCGCCGCCGCCATCGCCGCCCGCAAGCCGCACTGGGCCGAACGCATGATGCAGGTCCACATCCTGTCCGCCGAGGATACGATGGACAGCGATCCCGCCCCGGACGCGTCCGCCGAAAGCCTGTTCCAGGCTGGCGGCCATGACTGATCGCACCCGACCAATCATCGGAACGCGGCCATCTGCGGTGCCGGTATCCTGCCGGATTTGCGGCGTATGAACTGGTTGCCGGTGGGCCCGCACGCAACGTCCCGATCAAAGGCGATGGCATGAGATTTCGCCTGGCCGAACCTTCCGATGCCCCGATGCTTGCCGCCATCTCGATCGAGGTCTGGCTGGGCACATACATCCGTCACGGCGTCAGCGACGCTTTTGCCACTTGCGCCCTGACACAGTTCACACCCGCAAGGCTGGCCGCGGTGATCGGCGACCCGGACGAACATGTCATCGTCTCTCAGAACGACGACGGGCCGGACGCGTTCATCCGCATCAGCAGCGGAAAGGCGGCGCCCGTCGCTGGCTGCTCCACGACCGAGATATCCACCCTCTATATCCAGCCGCGTCACCAAGGCCGCGGTCTGGGTCGGGCGCTTCTCCACCAGGGATTGGAACATGCGGCGGGCAAGGGCGCCGGTTCGGTCTGGCTGACCACGAATGCCGAGAACGCCCCGGCGATCGCCTTCTATCAAGGGAACGGGTTCGACAGGGTCGGCACCACGGCGTTCCGGATCGCCGATCAGGCCTATCCGAACGCCGTGTTCAGCCGCGCCACCGCCCGATAGGGCCACGACACCACGGCGCGCCGGACGGGAATGCCGCCGGGGTGGATTGCGGCGGTCATCCCATCCGTCCGAACGGCATTTGCTGCATTTGAGCGTGGCCGGGGCGCGTAGCGGCTGGACCGGATCGCTCCGGTCCTGTACCGTTCTCTCCTAAGTTGAAGCATCATGTACCATTTCACCCCGAAGATTTGCAGCCATCGGAGCGTTTGACGATGTTCGACCTCGAAGCCCCCGACGATCTGGTTCTTGTTCAGGACGCGATCCTGGTGCCACCGCCCGTTGACGGGCGGGGCCGCCAGCAGGCGTCGGGCGTTCTGACACCCGACGGGCGGATGGTCGAAAACTCGATCAGCTGGTCGAACAGCCGGGAGCCCGTGAACGCTGCGCCCGCCATGCCCGACACGGTCGAAACCCTGTCCGGCTGCTGGATGTTCGGGGGAACGCTGTACGGTCATTTCGGCCATTTCATCACCGAAAGCTTTGCCCGTGCATGGGCGCTGGACGCGCTGCGGGGCCAGATCGATGGCGTGCTGTTCACGCCCAAGCAAAGCTCGGCCAACCTGGAACCGATGCTCAAGGCCCTGCGGCCGCTGATGGATTCGCTTGGACTGGATGTGCCGGTCCGCTGCATCACCACGCCCACCCGGGTCGAGCGTCTGCACGTGCCGCGCCAAGGCGTCGGCATGGGCGATCTGACCGTCGGCAGCGCCAAGTTCCGCGACTTTGTCGGCGCGCATGCCGGCGCGGGGATCGACCCGGCGGGGCCCGAACGGATCTATGTCTCGCGCAGCCTGCTGCCCGCGCAGCGCGGCGGCCTGATCGCCGAAAGCTTGCTGGAAGGGTATCTGGCCCAGGAAGGCTATCAGATGTTCCATCCGCAAAAGCACCCGGCCGCGGTCCAGATCGCGCATTACAAGGCGGCGCGGGACATCATCACGGTCGACTGCTCTCCGCTGCACATGATGGCCTATGTCGGCAATGCCGCGCAGCGGGTGGCGATCCTGACCCGGCGCAGCATGGACTTTGCACCCGGCTTCGTCCGCCAGCTGCAGACCTTCACCGGCATGACCGCGTTCGAAATCAACACCTTGGAACGCGACTGGGTTCAGGGCGGCGCGCTGCGCCCCGGACGTGGGTCGTTTGGCGAGATGGACTTTCCGCGGACTTGGCGGATGCTGCGCGATCGCGGCATGATTAGCGGCGACACGCCATGGCCGGCACTGACCGACAGCCAGCGCGACGCGGATCTGCAGCGAATCGCCGACCTGCACGGACAGGCCTTCAACCCGTTGGACGAAAATCTGGAACGTCACGCCAGAAGAACGGCCAAGGTCTCGGCATGAGGGGCCATGATCTCTCGGCATCGGGCAGGTCCGGCCGGGTGTCGCCGGCCCGATGACCGGCAGCAACGTGTCCGACGGCTCGACCCCGGGGTCGGATGGCGCATCGGTGCCCGCGCCCATGGTCCTGACGCTGCCTGACACCCCGGACAGTCAGGTCGCCGCGGTCACGCTGCGGGGCTAGCGCGACCTTTCGCTCAGGGCGCATCCGCCCGGCACGGTTCTGTCCGCCGGGCCGGATAGGATCGATATTGTCCAGGGCACCAGCCTGCGATGCGTCCTGCCTGCGACGGCGTTGCTGCAGGCAGAGGCCATTCTGGTCGAAATATGCTTTTCACAGAAAGAGCCATCTCCGCACGGCACCCTGCTGTCATTGATCGATCAGAGCGGGCTGAGTTTGTCGTTTCGCGATATGGGAACCCGTTGGGTTGCGAGGGTCGGTACCGCCCGGGTTGATTTCGCAAGCAAGCTGAACACGCGCCGGACGGTCTGCTTTGTATTTTACCGCGTCCGGCCATCTGCTGACCTGTCATGACGATGGACTGATCGAAGAGGCCGCAGCCTTCGATGCAATGCCGCTGTTGCAGATTCGACAGATTCACGCCGGTACCAAGGCCGCCGTGACACTTCATGATCTGACGCTTCAGGTTCTGAACGAAACCGATATCGGTGCACTGCGCGACTGGCTTTCGTCCCGCCGGGCGGGGCAGGCGAAGCGGTAAGCGGATCACCGTTGCTGATTCATTTCAATGGCCAATCCTTGGCCCTTGGTCCCGATGTCCCGGCTGTCGACAAGCTTGCGCTGGCTGACATCGCTCGTCTGAATGTGCAAATGCTGAGCGGAATCCACACCGGGCCCGAGCGTCGCATCATTGAGCTGCAGGGCTTGCAGAAGCGCAGCGGTCCTGTTGCGCTGTCTGAGGCCGAGTTCACGCGTGTCAGGATATCCAAGCCGGTTCCGCCGGCCCTGCCAATGGCGCGGGCCCTGGTTGGACACGGGGATGAGGCAGAGGACGTGCAGCGTTTCGCGCCGATCAGCATCTCCGGAAATCCTGTCGCCGGTCAGTCGATCGCGCTGTTGGAGGACCCCGACGGGTTGGTCCGTCACAACATGGACATAATCATCGACGGCACGCACCTTGCGTATCTGCGGGAGGGGAGCGCGCCAGAGACGGTCGTCTATTTCTGGATCTAGGGAGAAGCCGACCGCCAGGCCGCGCCGGGTGTGTATCTGAACGCCTTGCAGGCGCACTGGAACCGCATCCGGGCCCGGCTGGACGATCTTTACCCCGCCGCGCGCAAGATGATCCTGTTGATGCAGACCGCGGGGTCGGACCAGTCGCATCACGGCAGCGACACGAACCATGCCGCCGCCGATCAGCTGGCCTTCGTGGCCGGGCGCGACGATGCCGTGATGGTGGGGCCGATCTATCCCTCGGCCTTGTCCGACCGCGTGCACCCGGACCTGCATCATTCCCGCATCATGGGAGAGCTGGCGGCATGGGCTTTGCAAGAAACCATGGCAGGGCGCGGCTGGACGATCCCGCGCCCGACCGCACGGCGTCAGGGCGACCGGATCACGTTGCGCTTTGCCCTGCGCCCGGACGAAGCCCTGGCGGGCCATCAGGCCTCGCCCTATGGCGGCCGGGGCATCGACGCGTTTCTGGGCGTCGAGGTCACCGGCGGCGGCATGATCACCGCGCTGGCCCTTGACGGCCATGATCTGCACCTGACCATCGACGGGCCGGTTACCGGCGTACGCTATGCGATGCAGCGCCAGAACATGCGGGTCGAGGGGAATGCCCATCCGGCCCGCCGCGGCCTGTTGCGCACGACGCTGTCGCGCCCGGCCGTTCACCTGCCGGGGACAATGCTGCACCGCTGGCTGCCAGGCTTCGAGATCGACGTCTAGACAGGCCGGCCCTGCGGGTCGGCTCATCTGTCTGAAATATCAAAGAAAGTCTAATGGTGGAGCCAAGGGGAATCGAACCCCTGACCTCTTGAATGCCATTCAAGCGCTCTACCAACTGAGCTATGGCCCCACCGTGAGGTCCGCGAAGCGCGTCTGCGCCGCCGCGTGTGGGGTCTATAGGAGGGGGCGCGGCGGGGTGCAAGCGGAAAATCGGCGGCGCCGTGCAGTTTCCGGAAATTCCCCCGGCAGGCCTGTGCGGCGCTCCGCATCGATGCGCCGCAACGAAGAAGGCCGCGCCATTTCGGGCGCGGCCTTGGGTCTTATTCCTCTTCGTCGCCCGCGACATCGGCGATGTCGTCCAGCGACACGTCGCCGTCGTCGTCGTCCTCTTCCAGCAGGTCGTCGTCGATCTCGCCCGCGTCGTCGGCGATATCCTCTTCGTCGTCGACCAGTTCGTCGTCATCGTTCGCCGCGGCCGTCTTCTCGGTCACCAGCGTCTTGCCACGACCGTCGGTCAGGCTGGTCACCGTGAATGTGTTCCCGCAGGCCGGGCAGGTCATCGGATCTGCCTTCAGGTCGTAAAAGCGGGTGGCGCAATGCGGGCACAGGCGTTTGGTGCCCCATTCCTCTTTGGGCATGGTATTCTCCTTCAGCCGCGATTAGGGGAAATCGGGTGATCCCCTGCCACAGAGGCCAAGGGGTGTCAAAGGCTTTATCTGGCAGGCCAAGGCGGGCATGGCAAGCGGCGATCAGCGGATCATCATCGAAGAGGGGCTGGCGGTGCGTCTGCGACGGTCGCCGCGCGCACGGCGGATGACCCTGCGCGTGCCCCGCGACGGGTCGGGCGCGGTGCTGACCCTGCCCGTGGGGGTGCCCCTGGCCGAGGGGCAGGATTTCGCGCGGTCGCGCCGGGACTGGCTGCGCG
>NZ_VDDD01000098.1 GCF_006151785.1 Paracoccus marcusii | reverse complement strand
AGTGTCCACCATCTATAGCGGACACTATCTCCCACGCTCACCACGCGGCAGGGCAGTCAGACCGGACGCTTACAAATCAGTTGCACTTAGCTCGCGAAGTCATCTTGAGGCTCGGCCATTGATACTCCCGCAGACTGCAATCATTGCGCCAATAGGGGTGTATGCTCTGCGGTAACTTGACAAAACCCCTGACATCTCCCGGTTATGTCAGCAGAAAATCATAGCGCAACTGCGGTGGAGGTACTGGCATGTCGCAGGGACAGGCCGACCAGAGACGACCCCCGCCGAGGGCAGCTGGACGAGCGTCGGAGCGGGACGGACAGATGTTCGGAATGCATCGCCTGAACGCGGATAGAACGCGCCGGCCGGCGGCTGCAGCGTCATGAGCGTTGTCGGTTTGCGACCATAGGTCGAGGATACCCATGTCGTTTGATGCTGATCTGAAGCGCAGGGGCAGTACGCGACCTAGCATCACGATGCGCAGGGGACGTCAGCATTCCCGCGCCAACGGCGCTTGTTCTACATGGATGCCGGACGCGTCCACGCTTTCACTTTTTCCATCATCTGCTCGGTAAGCGGTGTCATCAAAAGCGCAAATTGGCCGGGTAGAGTGGCGGTCGGGGTCTGTCGGTGATAGCGGGCGCGCTCCACAGTTCGTCATTTCCACAACGGGAATGACGGGCCTCAGAAGTGGCGCGTTGCCCGCGTAAGGAATCTGAATGACCCTCTTCCACCTTGTCCTTGTCGCCATCATCCAGGGGATCACCGAGTTCCTTCCGGTCTCCTCCTCTGGCCACCTGATCCTGCTTCCGGAACTGACCGGCATGCAGGACCAAGGCCTTGTTATCGACGTCGCCGTCCATGTCGGCACGCTTTTCGCGGTGATCCTGTTCTTCTGGCGCGACGTCGCCGCGGCCCTGGCCGGATGTGGCAGGCTGGCCCGGGGCAGGATCGACACGCCCGGCGCACGGCTGGCCGCGTCACTGATGGTCGCCACGATACCGGTGGTCCTGGTGGGGCTGGTGCTGAAGATGTCCGGCGCGATGGAGATGATGCGGTCGGTGGCCGTGATCGGCTGGACGATGATCATTTTCGGTCTGCTGCTCTACTGGTCCGACCAGCGCGGAGAGGGCTGCAAGCGGACCGCGGACTGGACGATACGCGACGCCGTCATCATCGGCCTGTGGCAGGCGGTGGCGTTGATCCCCGGAACCTCGCGATCGGGTGCGACGATCACGGGCGCGCGGGCCCTGGGCTATATCCGCGCGGACGCAGCGCGGATCTCGATGCTGATGTCGATCCCCACCATCATCGCTTCGGCCGCGCTTCTGGCGGGCGACGTCATGTCGGACTTCGACGGTGCAGCGGTCGCACAGGCCGGGATCGCTGCAGGTTTCGCCTTTGTCGCGGCCCTTGTCGCCCTGACCCTGATGATGCGGCTGCTGAAGGCCGTCAGCTTCACGCCGTACGTGGTCTACCGCCTGATCCTGGGCGTCGCGCTGTTGGCCTATGCCTACAGTTGACGCCTGCTATGCGGATCACGCGTTTCTGAAGGAGGTCGGGATTATCATCCCCAAGGGCGCACGCTAGGCTGTTCGGACAAATCAGAGCAAGATCAAGGGGCAGAGATGAAGGCGACATTCGGAGCGATTGGAACGGCCGTTATCTTGGCGCTGGCAGGATGTGCCGGCGGTGGTGGCTACCACGACAGCCCGCTCAATAGCGCCGCGGTCCGGACGGTGGGCGGCGCGGGTGCGGGGGCCTTGGCGGCCGACGCCCTGGGAGGGTCCAAGACCAAGGGCGCATTGATCGGCGCGCTTGCCGGTGGTGCGTCCTGTGTCAACGGAAGCTGCTACTGACGGTAACAAATGACATCGTCGGTGAAGGGTTTACCCACCCCTAGACGGACGGTCCGTCAATACAGATCACCGTCCGTTCGCTTTCGATGATCGACGTTCCTGCCTGTCTTTCTGTACCAAATGCGGAGGCGACGCATTCCGGTGTGCTGGATCCTTGTCGGACCCTGCCTTGCTGCGCCGGCGCCTTACAGATCGCGGCAACTGCCGCCTTCATACCGCCCGGATCCTCACTGCCGGGCGACGCGCAGAACCGTTCGGCATGATGATTGCAGATCGGGTTGAGGCGCACCACGGCCTTGCGACATCCCTGAATGGTCCCCATGAGAACCTCTGCCCCGCGAACCCGGTCGCAAATCCGCCCTCTGCCATACTTGCGGACAGATCTTTCCGCTGACGGCGCTGCATGCCTGAATGTCAGTTCGCCCTGGACTGTCCGCCTTGATCGAGACGGAGCCACCGGACTGATCCGGTGGCCGCATCATTTGCCAGACCGATCTGGCGCGATTTCGCAGGCAATACGTCTAACGCATGCTGGAGGACGCGCCTGGCGAGCTGTCGACCTTGGACAAAACCGTGCTCGCCAGTCTGGAGGCTGGCACGATTCTGTCGTGCCAGCTGGAGCCGGCGCTGGACGATCGCCTGACCTTCGGAGACCAGATAACCGACAAGGTCGCACGTTTTGGCGGCATCTGGCCGCTCATCCTGGTGTTCGTCGGCGTCCTTGGCGGCATGGATCGGCACGAACGTCCCGGGCCTGCTGCGACCGCCCTCCGATCCCTACCCCTTACCTGGTGCTGTCCTGTGTCGCCACCCTGCAGGCGCCAATCATCATAATGAGCCAGCGCCGGCAGGAAACCAAGAACCGCCTGCGGGGCAAAGCCGATATCGCATCAATCTGAAGGCCGAACTGGAAATTCGCCAGCTACATGAACGATCGACTATCAGTTTGCCCGTCAATGGCAGCGCCCGGTCGAGATGCAGCAGATCGGAGAGCCCGCAAACGGAATGCGCCACGCGGACGTCATATCCTTTGGGGATCAGGTAGGTGTGGGTTTCCTGATCAACGCATAGGTTGAGTTTGCTGAAGAAATGCCCCGTCTGCGGCAAATGACCAAGCTGCTCCTGTGATCTTGGGAAACCGGCTGGCATTGGAACCTCCTTGCCAGCCGGTCATGATGCTTATCAATCTGGATCAGCCGTCACAGGATGAAGTCCGATGCCGCCAGTTCGTGGATGCCTAGGATGCGGATCTGCGCTTCGGCTGCGACGTCGGTGTCCGTGTCGATCTGAACGAACGTGTCCGTCCCGTTGTTGAAGACGCGCACCTGATTGGTCCCGCCGGATGCGAAGCCTCCCGATCCCAC
Source organism: Paracoccus marcusii (assembly GCF_006151785.1). Taxonomy (GTDB): domain Bacteria; phylum Pseudomonadota; class Alphaproteobacteria; order Rhodobacterales; family Rhodobacteraceae; genus Paracoccus; species Paracoccus marcusii. The sequence continues at coordinate 9,225 of NZ_VDDD01000098.1, read as the reverse complement.
GAACTGGAAGGCCAGTCCTGCCATGTCGCCGATGTCGATGACATCGCCGCCCGCCGATCCCGCCTGACCGAAGTCCATGATCACGTCCGACGCCGCCAGCGTGCTGTGGGCGGGTGTCGCGAAGACGAAGACGTCATCGCCCAGCCCGCCGACAAGCATGTCCAAACCCGCGCCGCCGATCAGCATGTCGTTGCCCGCATCACCCTCCAGGGTGTCGTTGCCGTTCACGCCGCTGAGCGTGTCGTCACCGTCGCCGCCCCATAGGTGGTTCGCCCCTGCGCTGCCGAAGGCGATGTCCGCGCCGCCGCCCAGGATCAGGGCCTCGACCGACTGGACGCGGTCGGACAGTGCTGCGGTCGTGCCCGTTCCCAGGATCGTCGCCGTGGCAAAGGAAATGTCGACCGACAGGTCGCCGGAATAGGCGGACAGGTCCAGCGTGTCGAAGCCCGCCGCACCGGTGTAGAGGTCGCTGGCATCATCGGCCCTTGCCACGAAGAAGTCGTTTCCACCTCCACCGTTTAGCGTGTTGGCCTGATCGTTCCCGGTCAGGACATCAGCACCGTTCCCGCCCTGGACGGAGGCGATGTTGGCAACCGAGGCAAAGCCCGACGCCGTCCCCGCGCCCAGGTCGACGACGACGCCGGCCGATCCGGCAGCATAGACCAGCCGGTCCGCACTGCCCGCAAGATCGATGTGGATCTGCTCGACAGAGGTGATCGCCGTGAACCCGGTCAGCGCAGTCAGCGCGGCACCGTTCCAGGTTGCAGTCAGGGTCTCGTTCGCGGCGGTGCCAGAGATGCGCATCCGGTCGGTGCCATCGCCGCCGTCGACCGCATCATTCCCGTCACCCCATGCAAAGAGGATCAGGTCGTCCCCCGCGCCGCCCTGAACCTGGTCGTTGTTGCGACCGCCGATCAGGATGTCGCGTCCAGTGCCGCCGGTCAGCTGATCGTTTCCGGCCTGTCCGAACAGGACGTCGTCCCCCGTGCCGCCCGTCAGGACATCCGTTCCGGCCAAGCCGTACATCAGGTCGTCCCCGGCCCATCCTGCCATGGTATTGGCCGCGTTGCTGCCGGTCAGGACCTGCAGGCGCTCCGTCCTGCTGACCCCCGACGTCGCAAAGGTCAGATCCAGCTGATGCGTCTGATTGAGGCCAAGCGTGCCGGTCACGGCAAGCGTCCCGTCGGCTGCAACGCCGAACAGGGGACTGCTGCCGGCGGCTAGGGCAAAGGTGCCCGGAACGCCCTCGGCGGTGATGCGGCCGATGGTGGCACCGATGGCCGGCAAGGCCGCAGGGGCGCCATCGACGTCCAGCGCCAGGTTCACGTTGATGCCGATGGGCGTGTCGATGGCGATGACCTGATCGGTGAATTCCAGATCCTCGACGTTGCGGATCAGATCGATATCATCGAAGGCCGCGCGCCCGTCCCCGCCCAGGTCGCGGACAGAGATGAAGCCGTCGCCGTTCATGTCACGCGCCGCTTGGATCAACGTGCTTCCCGGCAGCTGCGTGCCGCGCCCCTCGATCTCGTATTCATCCAGCGCGCCTGCAAAGACCGCCCTGTCACGGGCCGTGCCAGGTGCCGCCGTCACGATCTCGCGGACGATGGACATGTCGCCGGGGTTGATCGTGCGGTCCAGCAGCAGCGAGGTCAGCGACCGCCCCCCAAAGGCCGGCGCAGAGAAGTCCGGCCGCCCGTCGGCACCCATCGCATAGACCCTGCCCGCATACGGTCCGGCGGCCGCCTGAGAGCTGTTCAGCGATTCCGCGGAATACACGGTTCCGTCGACCACGATGCGGATGCGGACATTAAGCCAGGCGTCGCCGTCGATGACGTCGAAGCCGCCGCGCCCCATCATGCGATCGGACCCCGCGCCACCCATGATCAGGTTACCGTCCCGGAAGCTTGTGGCTCCCGGTCCGCCAAGGGTCTCCAGCGCGCCGTCGAACCAGTTGCGCAGCCCGTTGATGCGGTCGATGCCCGCCGCGGTCAGAACGTGGTCGTCAAAGCTGCCCGCCGCATCCGTGTCGCCCACGGTCCCGCCACGGTTGTCGCCAAGCAGCGTGTCGTTGTGGATCCAGCCCGACATTCCCTCCATCAGGTCAAAGCGGTCGCGCAGGATGTCTGCAGGCGCCGATGTGAAGATCGGGATGTTGAAGTCCCAGTTCACACCGGCCACGTCGTATTTCGCGCTGGCCCAGTCAAAGCCGAACATGCCCTCGAAGCGCTGGACGCCGATCCCGGACAGGGCAATGTCGTCGCCCGATTCAAGATCGTAGTCCTGGTCGTTGCCCTGACCCCAGGCCACATCATGGCCGATGATGGTCGAGTTGAAGAACAGTTCCGAATTGTCGCCCGAGATGACGTCGAATCCCTCTCCGCCCTCGATCCAGTCGTTGCCTTCGTTACCCAGCAGGTTGTCCCCGCCGGAACCGCCCAGGATGAAGTCGTTGCCCTCGCCACCGAAGGCCTCGCCCGCGTCCTGACCGACCAGCAGCGCGTCCCGCCCCTCGCCGCCGAACAGCAGGTTGATGCCCCGGGACGACGAGACGACGTCGTTGCCCCGTTCGCCGCGCAGGAAGTTGTCGCCGAACGTGTCCTCGATGATGTCGTCACCGTCGCCGCCGAAGACCTGGTCGGCCCCTGCCCCGCCGTTCAGGTAATCGTTGCCGCCATCGCCCCACAGCGCGTCGTCACCCAGATCCGACTTGATGTAGTCGTCACCCTCGGTCCCGCCCAGGACGACATGTTCGCCGCCGCGGAAATGCAGCTCTCCGCCGACTTGGTGGCCGTTCGCGTCGGTGACACCGGAATCCACCCGGATCACCTTGGGGTCGAGGCTCTGAATGATCGGGTCGTCCCAGACTGGATCGCGGCCAGCACCCGCGCCGTTGTAGTCGCGCTGTGCGATGGCACGGTCCAGCTCCAGTATCATGTCCGGGGTCAGAAACAGGTTCGCGTTGATATGCGTGGCATAATCGCCGCTCAGCGCCGAGTTGCGCATGACGATGTCGGCGAAGGTGTTCGCCTCCAGCGCGTCAAGCAGGTTCAGACCCTGCGTGCGCGACAGGTAATAGAACCGGTCGCCATTCTGCAGCTGCTCCATCTGGTATTCGAAGATGAAGCCGAAGGTGGTGCCCAGCATGCCGCCGAACTCGGTCACCTTCTCGGCCAGGCCACCGATCCACAGGTCGACATTGTCCAGCCCGCCCCGGTCGTTGCCGGCGCCGTAGCCGCCCCGCCCGTTGAGGAAGTTCAGCCGATCCTCGTTCGTGTAGGTCACGCCGCGTATCGTCACGCCATCGCTGTTGGTGCCGTCGCCGAACAGCAGCAGGGTGGCAGCCTCGCGCTTGTCGGCGAGGGTCGTGGCCGAGGTGATCGACGCATGGTTTCCATAGGCCGCGATGAAGTTCGCGATCGAGAACGGGTTCTTCAGATACTGCGTGAAATCGGTCCAGCTGGCATAGGGCTTCAGGTCCGGCAGGCCGAAGTCGTTGTAGAGCTGGGCCCGCGTCTCGTTCAGCGACGGGACGCCGGTATCGCGTGCCCGCGCGATGTTCAGCGCGGCAAGGTCCAGCGGAAGACCCAGCAGGTTGCTGCGCAGGGCGGGGACGATGAACTCGTCGATCTCGCTGCCCACGTCCGAGGTCAGGCCCCGGATGAACGCCGCCTGCGCCTCGTCCAGCGAACTGCCTGACCCCGTGAAGGCTTCTGGGTTCAGGAACGCTTCGATCAGCGACATCTGTTCCGCATCACCGTTCACCGGCATCAGCTGGGCGTCCAGCCGGTCCACGGTGTCTGTCAGCATCGAATGGCCAAAGCGATAGACCGCGTGCGCGAACTCGGCCATGATCGAGGGATCGATATCGGCGGAATTGGTGAAGACGAACGGATCGATCCCGGGCTGTATGCGACGGGCGAATTCCTCGAAGACCATGTGCTGGTACTGCATCTCGGTCGTGAACCGCGCAGCCTGGAACAGGCGTTCACCATTCCACACCAGATCGGCCGGGTCGACCGTGGCCAGGTCCGTGCCTTGGGCCAGCGGCACCAGCAGCCATTCGTTGATGAATGACACGTCATCCGAATCCAGGATGGTGTGCTTGTTCTCCTCGACCATGCGGTTGTGTTCCGAATGGAAGATCGAGTGGATCGACTGGAGGGCGATGTTCTCGTTGCCGCGCCCGTCGCCCGACACGATGTGCAGATCCAGCATTTCGTCGTCATAGGTCTGGGCGTTGTTGTCATCGCCCGTGACGCTGTCCCCGTCAGCCGTCGTCGTGCTGCTGGGCGCCGCATGGTGGGCGATGTCCACCAGGAAGGCCGGACCGGCCGCGATGCTGCCCTGTGTCGTGATCCCTTCGGCGGTGCCCTCGCGCAGCCAGGGGCCGGAATGGGTCGCGTCGGGTGCCATGACCATCTGGGCATAGCCGTTCGGCCCGGTGATCAGGTTGCCATAGGCATCGGTCGCCAACAGCGGCACCCGGTGGACGTCCATGTCCTCCAGGCGGATGCCCAGGACCGACAGCGCCTGGGCTTTGACGTCGGCCCACGTCCCCACCGCACCGTCCAGAGAGCCGGTCTCGCTCGACGCGTCCAGCAGGTGGCCCGTGGAATAGGCCTTGGTCACCCCATCGATCTCGACGCGGATCTGCTCTCTCAGGAACACCTGATGCGAGGCGTGCGAAGTATAGGTCTGGTTCTGGTCGACGAACGACGTCGTGGCATTGACGTGCTGCTCCACTCCGTTCTCGTCCAGGACCGGGGTGGCCCGGGTCAGCGCCATGAACCGCAGGCTTGCGGGAAGATCGTCGCCCGTGCCGAAAATCTGGTCGGCGCCCGCAATCAGTGGGTCATCGGCCTGCAGCGGAATGAAGACAGTGCCGTTGCCGCCCTTGTTCACGAGGTCCAGACCATGGTCGAAGAACTGGCCGAAGATGGTCATGAAGCTGTTGAAGGGCGCAGTCAGGCCGACATCGGGCGACACATGGTCGATGATAAGGCCCCCCTCCGGACCGGTGGCCAGCCCGTAATGCTCCAAGGTGTCCGCCAGGAAGTCCGCGGTCTGGGCGGGTGTGCCGGCAGTCTGCGCCTGCTGCACCGCGGTATTGTAATCCGCCTGCGCCTCGGCAAGGTCGGCCTGCGCGGCGTCTCGCACCGTCGCGGCGGCGTCGGCCTGATCCTCTGCCGAGGCCAGTCCGGCCTGGATCGCATCCACGCTGTCGGCGGCATGGCCGTCCGATCCCAGCACCGCCCCGAAGGCCTCTACAGCTTCGACCAGCGCCGCCTCATCGATCGGAAGGCTCTGGGCGGCGGTGTCCAGAAACTCCAGCAGTTGTTGGGCAGCGTCGGCCACCGCCTGAGCGGCGGGAACGGCATCACCGCCCAAGGCGGTCGTCACCGCATCCGCAGCGTCTTTGGCAGCGAGGGCGGCATCCAAGGCCGTGGCAAGGGATCCAGTGACGTCGTTTCCGCCCTCCACGTCGGCGACAAGCACCGTCAGCGCGTCGCTGGCCGCGTCGGCGGCCTCCGCCGCAACCTCCGCCAGCGGACCGGCCGAGGCGAAATGCGCCACGCGCAGCTCCGCGGCGTTGAAGGCTGCGACGGCCGCGCCATGGTCCGCGGTCTCGGCGCTCAACGCTGTTTCGGCGGCCTCCACGGCGGCGTCGGCCCCCTTGGCGTTCAGCGTCGCCTGGTAGGCCACCGTGATCGCGGCGACGGCGGTATTCGCATCGACGCCCGTCGTTCCCACGGCCTTCAACGCCGCATAGATGGCCGCGACATTGGCGGGCGTCTGGTCCACGATCAGGTTTGAGATCGTGCGCGGATCGCTGTCCACGACATTGCCGCTGTTCCCGTAGTTCGTGTTCGAGATTCCAAAGAACGGGTTTTCGTCACCCTCGTTCGAATAGACCGGGTCCAACAGGCGCGGGAAGGGCGTGTCCCCTGCCCCGTTGCTCTCGGTTCCGGGCAACAGGCTGTTGTCGCTGCCGTCCACGGTCCGCAGGCCCACCGGCATCAGGGCCGCATCCGCGGCGCTGACGCCGTAGACCGCCTGGATCGCCTCCACGGTCGTCATGCCCGGCGTCGATGCCTGGAGTTCGGAAACCTGGATCTGCTTCAGAATGAAGCTCAGGTCATGCACGTTCACATGAAAGCTCGTTGCCATGATCATCTCCCTGACGTGACCAGAGGCCGGCGCATGACAGGGTGATCTCCCTCACGATGGGCGGAGAGGCGTTCACGTCGGCGCAAGCCATTTACAAGATACGTGGTCCACCCCCGGTATCGGGACGGCGGCCCATGTCGACAGGTTACGCCAAGACGGGCCGTCCCCAATACGGCGTTAGGTCCCCAGTAATGGCGACTTTCGTCGCCATGGCGTCTGCGACCGGCGAATCGCCGGATGGATCACACGGGCCTTGGCACAACGCCCGGTGTGGGCGCGCAGATTGCCATGCAACTTCAGGAAGATGGAGATTCTTCGGCCCACTGTTTTCAGGCACCGAAATCATACGGAACACGGCAATAGGACCGGATCGAAACTGATAACGCCTATGTGAACGAAGCGGCATATGCTAGCTTGTGGACTACATCCGACGGCATATCCCGAAACTCGTGGTGGGTGGTTTGACCGGCATGTCTGACGCTCCTCTCCTCTCGCCGGAAACGCGCTCTCGGCCTGTCTGGCAGGGCCTGGGTCTGTTGCGGCGCCATCTGTCCAGCTGCGCGCTGATCGTCGTCGTGGGGCTGGCCATTCTGGGCGTCTGGACGGCATCGCGCCTGCAGCAGACCGTCGAGACGGAGGTCGGGCATCGCGCTGCGACCGTGCTTGAATCTATGCTGAACCGGCATGCCGAGGATCTGGCGGCGGATACGCTGTCGCCGGAACTTATCGGTGTCATCGATACGTATTTTCATGACATCTCTGATGCGCTCGGCATTTCCGAAATGAAGATATGGAATGCCCAAGGCACCATTCTTTACGCATCGCGCCCCGGCCTGACGGGCTCCGCGCAGCCCGTCAGCGACGAGCTGGCAACCGCGCTTGCAGGAGAGATATCAGTATCGGTCGGCGACACCTTCCACGTGGAATCCGGCGGGCCCAGCACCACCACGGGCCCCCAGCAGTTCGAGATCTATGTCCCGATCCGCATCCGTTCGCTCAACCGGATCGTCGCAGTGGCGGAGTACTATCAGAACGCGGCCGTCGTTTCGGACGCACTGACCCGCGCCCGCTGGCAGACCTGGGGACTGTTGACCGTCATCGGGGCCATGTTCGTCGCCATCCTGGTCATGATCCTTCGTTATGGCGATGCGGTGATCCTGCGACAGCGCACCGATCTGAGCGCACGGATGGCCGACCTGGTCCTGCTGCTTGACCGAACACGGGAGACACAGGCCAGGATCCATCAGCGCACCATCCGCCTGCAGGAGGAGCAGAAGGCGCAGCTTCGTCAGATCAATTCGGACATCCATGACGGGATTGGCCAATTGCTCACCGTCGCCCTGCTGCGCATGAAGTCCGCACCGCCTTCGAGCGGACCGCAGGAAGACGGGGTGCAAAGCGTTCGGCTTATCCTCGAAGAGGCTATGAGCGAGGTTCAGGCCCTGCTGAGCGGCACCAGCCAGAGACCGGTCGCCGAACTGCCCCTGGCGGTCGCGGTTTCCGCCCTTGTCGAGGACCATCGGCGCCGAACCTCGACGGAAGTCCGCACCGTTCTGGCGGACCGCCTCCCGGAGCCAAGCCTGCCCGTCAAGGTCGCCATCTGCCGTGTCGTGCAGGAGGGGCTGCACAACGCCTTCAAGCATGCGGGGGGACGGGATCAACAGGTGCATCTGTACGTCGATCACGGCACCCTGGTCATCGCGGTCAGCAACGACGCCCGTCACGGTCAGGACGCATGCCGTGATGTCACCCGCCAGCCGATGGGCCTGCGCAATCTGCGGCATCGCATCGAGAATCTGGGGGGCATCTTTCAGGTTCTGGATCTGGAACACCACCGCATGGAAATTCGGGCCAGTTTTCACGAGTACAGCATGGAGCATAGCCATGAGTGAGATCAGCGTTGCCGTCGTCGACGACCATCCCATCGTTCGAGAGGGATTGATCCAGGTGATCGGGGGCTTTGGCGGATTTCGCGTGACCGGTGCGGGCCATTCCGCCGCGGACGCGATCGACCTGGTGCGGCGTGACGCCCCCGACATCCTGATCCTCGACCTCGAGATCCCCGGTTCGGGCATCGAGGCCATTCGGGCCATCACCCATGCCGGGTCCCAAACCCGCATCCTGATCCTGACGATATCAGAGCGGCCACAGGACGTGATGGAAGCGATGCGCTTGGGCGCCGCCGGCTATGTCCTCAAAGGGATCACCGGTGACGAGCTGTTTCATGTTCTGAACCGGCTCGTCAACGGCATCGGCCATATCACCCCGCATCTGGCGGCGCGCGTCTTGGGGTCGTGGGGAGCTGCACCGGCGCTGGAGATCGAGGCAGATGCCAGCATTCTGAGCAAGCGCGAAGGAGAGATATATGTCCTGATCCGCCGGGGTTGCTGCAACAAGGAGATCGGCCGGTCACTTAACCTCAGCGAAAAGACGGTAAAGCATTATCTGACAAACATCTTCCGCAAGCTTGATGTCCGAAACCGCACGGAACTGGCGATGCACGCGTACAACATACCCACTCATGTCACCCAAAACCGGATGCTGAGCATCAACTGCTCTCGAAATGCCGCACGGTGAAGTCATCCACGCCAAGAGAGAGAAACAGCCCCCGGTTTTTGCAATCGAACGCCCCTCCCGCAAGGCCTTGGCGCGGACCGAGGCAGAGAACGCGGCTCTCGTGACCGCTACCGAGTACGAGCCATATCACCGGTCGATGAAGGCAATGATAGAGTGTCTTGAGGCATGAAAAGCCGATCTTTCCACAAGGCTGGCAGAGATGCACGATCCCCCTGCCGTGCTTGTGCATCCATCTGTGGTGATCGCTATTATTAGGAGATTTGCCCATCGGCCGAGCCATAGCAGAGGCCATCGTCGCAGCCGTGACCGACTAGGATCTTTCGTGGCCTGATCCGTGAGATCCGAATGGTGCCGAAGTCCGCCGCGCCGGGCGGGCACCATGTGGCACTGGCTGTGAGCTTGCGGGTGTTGATTTCCACCCAGAACTGAGCCGGGTAAGCGCATAATTTCCACTGAGAAGTGAGCCATGTGAACCTT
>NZ_VDDD01000097.1 GCF_006151785.1 Paracoccus marcusii | reverse complement strand
GGGGCCGCGGCGTCGGGCGCAGCCGCCGGTGCGGCCCCGTCGGCGGCGGGTTGCGGGGCGGCAGGAACTGCAGCCTCTGGCTGGCTCTGGGTCGTCGGCACGTCCTGGGCCAGGCCCGCACCGGCCAGCGTCGCGGCGACCAGAAATGCGGCAAGCCCCGCGCGAAGCGGCTGTCTGAGCAGATGGGTCATGGCGGTCCTTGCATCCAGTTGGTGTCGGGCAGGCGGGCGCGAAAGGGCGTCGGGCCTGCGGCGGTCCGGGGGGTTATCGGCCCACCAAGCAAAACTGTCAATTATTGGAAACGCGGTGATGCCTTGTGCCGCCGATGCGGCGGGGCCACAGTCGCGCCATGACATCACCCCCCCGCATCCCCGCCCTGATCCTTGCCGGAGGCCGCGCGACCCGCATGGGCGGCGGCGACAAGCCCCTGATGGCGCTGGCCGGGCGACCGATGCTGGCGCATGTGCTGGACCGCCTGCGCCCGCAGGCCGAGCCGCTGGCGCTGAACGCCAACGGCGATCCGGCGCGCTTTGCCCGGTTCGGTTTGCCCGTGCTGCCTGACAGCCTGCCCGACCGCCCCGGGCCGTTGGCGGGGGTGCTGGTGGCGATGGATTGGGCGCGGGGCCTGGGGGCCGCGCAGGTGCTGACCGTGCCGGGCGATTCGCCCTTCCTGCCACCGGACCTGGTGGCGCGGCTGTGGGCGGCGCGGGGGCCCATGGGGTTTGCGCTGGCAGCGGGCGACGATCCGCAGGGGCCGCGCGAACATCCGACCTTCGGGCTGTGGCCCGTGGCGCTGCGCGACGACCTGGCCGCGACGCTGGCCGCGGATCAGCGCCGCGTCCGCCGCTTTGCCGAACGCCATCAGCCGGGGCGTGCGGTCTGGCCAGACGCGGTCTTTGCCAACATCAACACCCCCGCCGACTTGGCCCGGGCCGAGGCGCGTCTTGCCGCGCTTTGACCGGATCGTGGTCCTGGACTGGTCGGCGGCGGGACGCCCGACACGAGGGGCCGATTCGATCTGGATCGGTGACGACCGCGGCCTGCTGGCCAACCCGCCGACCCGGATGGAGGCCCACCACCTGCTGCAGAGATTGGCCGAACCGGGAACCCGGCTGTTGATCGGGGCGGATTTCGCCTTTGGCCATCCGTCGGGGCTGGCGCGCCAGATCACCGGACGGGCCGACGCGCTTGCGCTGTGGGACCACCTGGACGCGCAGCACAGCGACGACGCGCGCAACTGCAGCAACTATCGTGACGTGGCGGCGGGGCTGAACCGGGCGCTGGATGCGCCGGTCTTCTGGGGGGACGGGCGGCGGCTGCCCACGCCGGACCTGCCGCGGCTGAGGCCCCCGCCCCATCCCGACCTGGCACCGCACCGCGTGACGGAAACCCCAATTCCCGGAGGCCCGCGCCCGAAATCGCCCTTTCAGCTGGCCGGCGCGGGTGCGGTCGGCGCGCAGAGCCTGACGGGCATCCCCTGGCTGAACCGCCTGCGCCAGCGGGCGGGCACGGCGGTCTGGCCGTTCCAGCCATGGCAGGACGCGGAACTGGTGCTGGCCGAGGTCTATCCCTCGATGCTGGGGCGGCTGGATGTTGCGGGCTGGCCCTGCCTGGATGCGGCGCAGGTGGGGCTGCTGGCCCGCACCTTGCGCGCGCTGGACGACCGCGACGCGCTGGTGCCGATGCTGGCCCCCGACCCCCGCATCACCGATCTGGCGGCCGAGGGGCAGATCCTGGGGTTCGGCCATGACGCGGCCCTGCGCGCGGCGATGCCCCGGACGGGCGACGGGCCGATGCCCTAGGCCGGCGGCGCGGTGGACCGGCCGACGACCAGTTCGGCCTCCAGCAGCTCCTGCACCGGATCACCGGGACCGCCGGTGATCCGGTCGATCAGCAGCGCCGCACAGCGCGCCCCCGCCACCCGCACCGGCGACCGCATGGCGCTGAACACCGGCACCGCATCGCGGTTCGCGTAATAGGACAGGTCGTCGTCAAAGGTCAGCACCGACACGTCGCGGCCCAGGACCAGCCCCCTCTCCTCGATCGCCTGGCGCACGCCGGTTGCGATCATCGTGGCCGCGCACAGGAACGCGGTCGGCGCCTCGGGGCCCGCCAGCAGGGCGCGGGCCTGGGCATAGCCATAGGCGGCCGTCATCTCTCCGGTGGTCATCAGCGCGGGCCGCGGCGCATGGCCCGCATCGCGCAGCGCGCGCAGGTATCCGTCGCGGCGGCGGCGCGCGAAATCCAGCCGTTCGTCCCCGTTCAGCAGCGCGATGCGCAGATGACCAAGCTGCAGCAGGAACCCCGTCCCGCGTTCAAAGGCCCGCAGGTTGTTCACGTCCACCCAGCTGTAGGGACCGTCATGCCCGGTCACCCGCCCATGCACGACATAAGGCAGTCCGATCCGATCCAGCAGCGCGGGGCGCGGGTCGTCATGGCGCGGGAACTGCACGATCACGCCCCCGATCAGACCCTTTGACGACAGCGCGCGATAGGCGTCGGGCTGATCCTCCTCGGGGACGACGGTCAGGTTGATCTCGAACCGGCGGCGGGCGCATTCCTCGCCGACCCCGGCCAGGAAATCGGCATAGATCGGGTTCACGATCTCGTTCCGGCCGCCGATGGGGATCACGCAGCCGATGGTGCTGGCATGGCCCATCGCCAGAAAGCGCGCATGGGCGTTCGGCTGATAACCGTGCTGGCGGGCGGCGGCGACGAGGCGGGCGCGGGTCGCCTCGTTCACCTCGGGGTGGCCGTTCAGGGCGCGGCTGACCGTGGTCGCGGACATGCCCACCAGCTTGGCGAAATCCTTGAGCTTCATCGTCTGCACGGGCCATCGGGCTGCGGCGCGGTGTCGCGCCGGGATGCGGGGGCCCTATCCATGGCGCGAACGCGCGCCCATGGCAACCGCCGCGCCACCCTGCACGTTGACAAACGCGCACAACGCGCCAACCTGCACCCCGCGCCCCAGCAGAAAGCCCTGCCCATGCCGAACCGCACCCTTGCCCTTCTGGTCCTGCTGGCGGCGGTGGCCTTTGCCGTCTCTCCGCTGCTGTTCCCGGGCTTTGCGGGCTACGATCCCGACCGCTTTCCGATTCCCCAGCCGGACCCGCCGATCCAGCCTGCGGGCTGGGCCTTCTCGATCTGGGGCCTGATCTATCTGTGGCTGATCGCCGGCGCCGCCTTCGGACTGTGGCGCCGTGCCGACGACGAGGGCTGGCTGCCGCTGCGGGCGCCGCTGCTGGTCAGCCTGGTCGTCGGGTTCTTCTGGTTGCCGGTGGCGCAGCGCCTGCCGGGTCTGGCCACGCTGATGATCATTGCGATGCTGGTCAGTGCCATCGTCGCGATGATCTGGGCCGGTCGCCGCGACCGCTGGCTGGAGGGGCGGCCCATCGCGCTTTACGCGGGCTGGTTGACGGCGGCGTCGGGCGTGTCGGTTGGGATCTGGCTGGGCGGCCACGGCTGGCTGTCGGCCCAGACCGCCGCGATCCTGTGCCTGATCGCGGTCAGCGCGCTGGCACTGGCGGTCCAGTCGCTGCGCCCGCGCGAATGGGCCTATTCCGCGGCCGTGATCTGGGCGCTGGCCGGGATCGTCGTCGCCAACTGGGGCGCCGGAAACTGGCCCGTGATCCTGATCGCGACCCTTGGCGCCGCCGCGCTGGCGGGTCGCCTTGCCACCGCCCGATGAGTTGACCCGCACCCAAGGAGAAAGCCCATGAGACGCCGCCTTTTCCTGTCCCTTGCCACCGCCCTGCCCGCCCTGGGCCTGACCCGCGCGCGGGCAGAGGACGTGCCGCATTTCACCTTTCCGTCCGTCGACGGGGGCAGCTATGACACCGCCCACTGGCGCGGCAGCCCGGTGCTAATCGTGAACACCGCGTCCATGTGCGGGTTCGCGGGCCAGTTGGCCGACATGCAGGCGCTGCACGACGCCTATGCCCCGCGCGGGCTGGTGGTGCTGGCCGTGCCGTCGGACGATTTCAACCAGGAACTGGCCAGCGGCGCCGAGGCCAAGGAATATTGCGAGCTGCAATACGGGCTGACCCTGCCGATGACCGACATCCTGCACGTGGCCAAGGGGGACGTGCACCCGTTCTATGCCTGGGCGCGGGCGCAGACGGGATTCGTGCCGCAGTGGAACTTCAACAAGGTGCTGCTGGACCCGCAGGGCCGCATCGCGGGCACCTGGGGGTCGTTCGTCAAGCCGGGCGGGCGTCAGATCATGGGCGCCGCGTCGCCCTATCTGACCTGATCACCACGGCACCCGCGCGCCCTTCCAGTCCCAGAAGCTGCCGGTATCGTCGGTCGTCAGCCCGTCGATCACCGCCAGCAACGCCTCGGCGCTGCGGTCGGGGGTGATGGTCGGATAGCGGGAGGCGTATTTCGCGGTCAGCGGCGTCTCGACCGTGCCCGGATGCAGCGCGACCAGGATCGCGTGACGGTTCCGGCGGCGGTATTCGATGGATGCGGTGCGGATGATCTGGTTCTGCGCCGCCTTGGCCGCGCGATAGCCGATCCAGCCGCCCAGGTCGTTATCGCCGATCGAGCCCACACGCGCCGACAGCGACGCGAGCACCGCCCGCCGGTCCCGCGCCAGCAGCGGACCAAAGGCCTGGATCGCCAGTGCGACCCCGGTGGCGTTCAGCGCGAACTGTCGTGCCATGGCGTCCGCATCGACCGCGTCCAGCGACTTTTCCGGCTGGTGCCCGTCGATGACCAGCGCGCCCGTCGTGTTCACGATCAGGTCAAAGGACTGCCCCGCCAGCCGCGCGGCGTGTTCCGTGACCGTGTCGGGCCGCGTCAGGTCCATCCCGTCGGCGGATCGCGACAGGCCCGTGACCTGCGCCCCCTGCGCCTCCAGCCGCGCGGACAGCGCCCGCCCGATGCCGCCCGTCGCCCCCAGGATCAGCGCGCGCGTCACGATTTCACCTCCTCATAGGCCGTCAGGGCGCGGGCACGGCCCTCGGCCAGCGAGATCCGCGGCATGGCGCGTTTCGTCAGGTCAAGGTCCCAGACCCGCGGAATGGCCGCCGCGAATTCCCGGGCGCCGGGCGCGTCGGGGCGCATCCAGTGGTCCTGGTACTGGCTCTTGCCGTCGAACTTCTCGGCCTGTGTCTCCGGATTGAAGATCCGGAAATAGGGCGAGGCATCCGGCCCGCAGCCCGCCACCCATTGCCAGTTCATGGCGTTCGACGCAGCGTCCCAATCGGCCAGGCAATGTTCGAACCACGCAAGCCCCACGCGCCAGTCGGTCAGCAGATGTTTCGTCAGATAGCTGGCGGTGATCATCCGCACGCGGTTGTGCATCCGCCCCGTGACGTACAGCTCTCTCATCCCGGCATCGACGATGGGCACGCCGGTGCGGCCCCGCCGCCAGGCCTCGGCGTCGTCATTGTCGGCGCGCCAGGGAAAGTCGTTCCACTCCTTGCGCCAGCAGCTGCGGTCCATGTCAGGCGTCTCGAACATCAGCTCGCGCGCGAACTCGCGCCAGCAGACCTCGGACAGGAACGGCTCGATCCCCGGAATGCCCTGCTCGAACTCTCCGCGGCAGCGTGACCAGATGCGCCGGGCGCTGATCTCTCCGACGGCCAGCGCATCGGACAGGCCCGACGTGGCCTGGGGACGCCAGGGATGGTTGCGCTCCTGCTTGTAGCCTGCGACGTCGCCCGACATGAACTCCTCCAGCCGGGCATGGGCCTCCTCCTCTCCGGCGCGGACATGGGCGGCCATGACATCCCAGCCTCGGTCCATCGCGGCGCGCGCCTCGGGCCAGTCGGTGCCATCGCTGTCGGGCCAGGCATCGGGCGCGGACAGCGACGGTGGCGCCAGGGGCTGGGCGATGTCGACCTGGCGCACCGCCTTCCAGAACGGAGAGAAGACCTTGTAGACCCCGCCCGACCCGGTCAGCACCGACCCCCGCGGCACCAGGTCGGCCAGGTCGTGCAGATGCAGCCGCGCCCCGCCGCGTTCGACCACCTCTGCCAGCCCGTCGTCTGAGGCGAAGGGAAACCCCACCGTGGTGTGCACCGCATCGGCCCCGGTTTCCTGCAGGACCTGTTCCAGCACCTTGGCCGGATCACCCCGCCGCACGATTAGCCGGCTGCCGATCTTGCGCAGCGCGCGGTCCAGCGGCGCCAGCGCCATCGCTTGGCGCTGCGCGCTGGCGGGCCGGTCGCTTGCCTCGCGCGGGTCCAGGATCACCAGCGGGATCACCGCGCCCGCGGCGGCGGCCGCGACCAGCGCCGGGTGGTCGTCCAGCCGCAGAACCCGCCTGAACCAACAGATGACCGTCATCGCATTCTCCCTTGATGCCCGGATGATCACGCGCCAGCGGCGATATGGTTTCATCGCCCGTGCCGCGGGCAAAGAAAACGCGCGGCATTGTCACACCGGGCCGGGGTGGTATAGCTGAAACCCCGCCCGCCCATAAGGCCCACAGCCCTTGTCCGATCCCAGCTTTCCCCCCGGCTTCGTCTCGCTTGTCTCGGCGGGTCCGGGCGATCCCGACCTGCTGACGCTGAAGGCCGCGCGCAGGCTGGCCCATGCCGACGTGGTGCTGTTCGACGACCTGGCATCCGGACCGGTGCTGGACCATGCGGGTCCGCAGGCCGACCTGATCGCCGTGGGCAAGCGGGCGGGCCGCCCGTCGGCCAAGCAGGAAGCCGTGAACGCGCTGATCGTGCAGCATGCGCAGGCAGGGCGCCGCGTCGTGCGCCTGAAGTCGGGCGACAGCGGCATCTTCGGCCGGCTGGAGGAGGAGCTGGTGGCCCTGACCGCCGCCGGCATCCCGTGGGAGATCGTGCCCGGCGTCACCTCGGCCAGTGCCGCGGCGGCGGCGATGGGCATGCCGCTGACCCGGCGCCTGACCGCGCGGCGGGTGCAGTTCGTGACCGGTGCCGACATCACCGGCCAGCTGCCCGGCGACATCAACTGGGCCGCGCTGGCCGACCCGCTGACCACGACCGTGGTGTTCATGGGCCAGCGTAGCTTTCCCAAGATGGCACAGGGGCTGATCGACCACGGCCTGCCCCCCGAAACCCCCGCCCTGCTGGCCGAGGCCGTTGGCCATCCCGGCCAGCGCCTGCTGCCCGGAACGGTGGCGTCGCTGGCCGATCTTCTGTCGCGCGACGGGCCGGCCAGCCAGCCGGGGCTGATCCTCTATGGGCCGCTGGCGCTGCCCGCCTGAGGGTTCCCGCCCCGGCGCGGGCCTTTGCCTAAAATGCACGTCAAGCAAGACTGGCCAGGCGGCGCGGTTAAGACCATCTTAACACCTGCCCCCTGTTCCCGGCGCCGATGGCCGGACAACCCGCAGTATTGCCATGATCGTGTATCGCCACGTGACGACCTTTGGCGTCACGGAACAACGCTGGCTGTCCAATCTGACCGACCTCGAGATCGTCGAGGCCGACGGCCGCCTGCTGCTGGTGGCGGCGAACCAGGTCCGGGGCGGGATCAGCACCTATGCGATCAGCGACCCCGCGGCCCCCATCACCATGCTGCGCACCCGCCCCTATCTGGCCGACTTCACCTATCAGGGACCGCCGCAGATCACCGCGATCCACATGGGCGGCGACACGCTGATCCACGTGGGCCAGATGGGCGGGGCCAGCAACCTGGGCGTGACGCTGCGCGGTGACATCGGGGCGATGTCGACCTTTGGCTGGCTGTTCGGCACCAGCCTGGGTCCGCAGGTGACGGCCCTGGGCCAGGTGGACACGGGCCAGGCGCAGGTGCTGTATTCGGCGCAGGGCGGCGGGCTGACGCTGACCACCCACCGGATGGGCGCGGACGGCGCGCTGGTCCGGGCAGGCCAGGCCACCATCGCCACCCCGGCGGGCACGACCGACGCGAACCTGGACAAGATCACCGATGTCAGCGTGGACGGGCAGCGGATCCTGATCTCGATCTCGGGGAACGGGAACTTCATCGCGACGCATCTGGTGTCGGCGTCGGGCGCGCTGACGCCGGGCATGGTGCACGGGGCGGACCGCGGCACCGGCTATGACGTGCCATCCGACGTGGATGCGGTGCAGTTCGGCGGCCGCACCTATGTGGTGATGGCGGCGACGGGGTCCGGGACGCTGACCGTGTTCCGCCTGACCGCCGACGGGCGGCTGACCACCGTCGACCATGTCCTGGACGAGGGGTCGACCCGGTTCCAGAACGCCACCGCGCTGGAGACCGTGGTCCTGGGCGGGCGGGCCTTCGTCTTTGCAGGCGGGGCCGATGACGGGATCAGCGTGTTCACCATGCTGCCCGACGGGCGGCTGCTGCACCTGACCACCATCATCGACACCGACGCGATGACCCTGGCCGATGTCACCGACATCGAGGCGCGGGTGATCGACGGCCGCATCCTGCTGTTCGTCGGTTCCGGGACCGAGACGGGCGTGACGCAACTGGTCTTCGAGCCCGGCCCGATCGGGGCCACGGCCACGGCGGGGGCGGGCACCGCGCGTGGCGGCACCGGGGGCGACTTGCTGGTCGCCGGCGCCGCCACCACCCGGATCGAGGGGGGCGACGGCAACGACATCCTGGTCGCGGGCGCGGGCCCGGTGACCCTGGTGGGCGGCGCGGGGGCCGACATCTTCGTGCCGTCGCGGGTGACCGGGCGGATCACCATCCTGGACTATGACCCCGCGGTGGACCGGCTGGACATGTCGATGCTGGGCAACATCCGCAGTGTCTGGCAACTGCGCTTCATCCCCACGGCGAACGGGGTGATGATCATCTATGGCGACACCATCCTGGACATCACCACCCGCACCGGGCGCGGCCTGACCGCGGCCGATTTCTCGAACGCGCTGTTCCCGGTGGGCCACTATCTGGCGCCCGAAACCGACCCCGTGGTGACGCCCCCCGTCCCGCCCCCCTCGACCGAGGCGCTGTGGATCTTCGGTACGTCGGACGCCAATCACCTCATCGGCGGGGCTCGGCGCGAACAGATCATGGCCGGGGCGGGCAACGACACCGTCTCCGGCGGCGCGGGCGACGACACCTTGCGCGGAGAGGCGGGCAACGACTATCTGCGCGGCGGCGACGGCCATGACAGCCTGCATGGCGGCCCGGGCCGCGACACGCTGTTCGGGGATGCGGGCGACGACCTGCTGCACGGCGACGATGACGACGACCTGCTCTATGGCGGCGACGGAACGGACACGCTGCATGGCGATTCGGGCAACGACACGCTGTATGGCGGGGCGGGCAACGATCGGCTGTCGGGGGGCGACGGCAACGACGTGCTGTCCGGAGAGGCGGGCAACGACTGGCTGGAGGATCTGTCCGGCAACAACCGCCTTCTGGGCGGGGACGGTGATGACACGCTGATCGCCGGGGCCGGGATCGACTACCTGGACGGCGGCGCAGGCCATGACAGCCTGCAGGCGGGCGATGGGCGCGACACGCTTTTGGGCGGGGATGGCGACGATCGGCTGTTCGGCGATGGCGGCGATGACCTGCTGATCGGCGGGGTGGGCAACGACCACCTGGAGGGGGGCGACGGCACAGACCGCCTGTCAGGCGGCACCGGCCGCGACACCCTGCTGGGCGGGGTCGGCGACGATGTCCTGGAGGGAAACGAGGATGACGACCAGCTCGACGGCGGCGAGGGCAACGACACGCTGTTCGGCGGGACGGGGGGCGACCGCCTGCTGGGCGGTGCCGGGCATGACGTGCTGTGGGGCGGTGACGGCAACGACATGCTGTGGGGCGGCGATGACCAGGACACGTTGTGGGGCGGTTGGGGCTGGGACACGCTGTACGGCGATGGCGGCAACGACGTCCTGAACGGCGAGGGCGGCAATGACATGCTGTTCGGCGGCATGGGCGACGACCGCCTGTTCGGCGGATCCGGCAACGACCGCCTGTTCGGAGAGGACGGCAACGACCTGTTGATCTCGATGGTCGGATGGAACGTGCTGGACGGCGGCACGGGCAATGACACGCTGACCGCCGGGATCGGGCGCGACCGCCTGATCGGCGGGGTGGGCAATGACGTCCTGCAGGGCGGAGCGGGCGACGACACGCTGGATGGCGGGGCGGGCAACGACCACATGAACGGCGGCCCCGGGCATGACCGCATGTTCGGCGGCACGGGGTTCGACCTGCTGATGGGGGGCGGCGGCAACAACGTCATGTCCGGCGGCATGGGCAACGACACCCTGCTGGGCGGCGGCGGCAACGACTGGATGAACGGCGATCTGGGCAATGACATCCTTCGCGGCGGGGCCGGCAACGACCGCATGTCCGGCGGCGCGGGGGCAGACCGCCTGTTCGGAGAGGCCGGCAACGACCGCATGTTCGGGGATGCCGGCGACGACGTCATGGATGGCGGCATTGGGGCGGACTGGCTGGTCGGCGGGCTGGGCAACGACCGCCTGAACGGCGGCTGGCACAACGACACGCTGGACGGGGGTGTGGGCAATGACTGGCTGTCCGGGGGGCCGGGCAACGACCTGCTGCGCGGTGGTCCGGGGGCGGACCGGATGCTGGGCGGGCCGGGCAACGACGTGCTAGTCGGCGGGACGGGCGGCGATGTGATGCAGGGCGGCATGGGGCGCGACACGTTCCGGTTCTTCGGCGCGATGGACAGCCCGCGCCGTGCCCCCGACCTGATCACCGATTTCCGGACGGGCGAGGATCTGCTGGACCTGCGCGCGATGAACCTGACCTATGCCGGATCGGGCGGGCATCAGGGCCAGCGATCCCTGCGGTGGGAGCATGTGGGCCAGCAGACGCACCTGCTGATCGACGTGAACGGCGACCGACAGGCCGACATGCTGATCCGGCTGGACGGTCGGCTGTCGCTGGACGGCGACGACTTCCTGCTCTAGCGCGCCAGCCGCGCCGCGGCCCAGGACGCGGCCTCGGCCACGACCGGATCGGCGTCCCCGGTCAGTCCCCGCGCCACGGGTGCCAGCGCGGCGTCGCCGGAATTGCCGATCGCGTACAGCACGTTCCGGACAAAGCGGTCGCGCCCGATCCGCTTGATCGGCGACCCCGAAAACCGCGCCCGGAACGCCGCGTCGTCCAGTCCCGCCAGCTCCGCCAGCGGCGGCGCATCGATGATCCCGCGATAGCGCATCTCGGAGCCTGCCTGCGCGAACTTGTTCCACGGACAGACCGCCAGGCAGTCGTCGCAGCCATAGATCCGGTTGCCCATCAGCGCCCGCAGGTCGGGGTCCACCGGCCCCTTGTGCTCGATCGTCAGGTAGGAGATGCAGCGCCGCGCATCCAGCTGGTAGGGCGCAGGAAAGGCCCCGGTCGGACAGACGTCCAGACAGGCGCGACAGGACCCGCAATGACTGACCTGCGGCACGTCCGGTGGCAGCGGCATGGTCGTGAAGATTGCGCCCAGAAAGAACCAGCTGCCCAGATCGCGCGATAAAAGGTTGGTGTGCTTGCCCTGCCAGCCCAGGCCCGCGGCCTGCGCCAGGGGCTTTTCCATCACCGGCGCGGTGTCGACAAAGACCTTGATCTGGTGCCCCGACTCGGGCGCCGTCTCCAGCAGCCAGCGCCCCAACCGCTTCAGCCGCTTCTTGACCAGGTCGTGGTAATCGCGCCCCTGCGCATAGACGCTGACGGCGGCGCGGTCGCGCTGATCCAGCACCGCCAGCGGATCGCCCTCGGGGGTGTACAGCTCGGCCAGCATCACCACCGACCGCGCCTCCGGCCACAGCGCCGCCGGGTCGCCGCGCCAGCTCATCCGTTCGGCCATCCAGCCCATCTGCCCGTGCCGCCCCTGGGCCACGAAATCCGCCAGCCGCCCGGCCAGCTCCGGCACGCCGTCCGGCCGCATGACGCCCATCGCGGCAAATCCCACTGCGCGCGCCTCGGCCTGCATCCGGGCCTTCTGCTTTGCCCAAATACCCCGGGGGGGATCGCCGTCAGGCGATGGGGGGCTGGCCCCCCCGCCCTCAGCCGAAGTCAAGCTCGGCATAATGCGGAGCGGGATGGATGCCCGGCACCTGGTCGGCCAGGACCGACCGGAACGCGGGGCGGGACTTGATGGTCGCATACCAGTCGCGCAGACCTTCGGACCGGTCCCAGTCCACGTCCGAGATGTAATCCAGGCACGAGAAATGCGCGGCCGCCGTGAAATCCGCCAGGCTCAGCGTGTTGCCCGCCAGCCAGCGCCGCGTCTCCAGCAGGGACGACAGATAGTCGATGTGGTCCTTGACCGCGCGCAGCCCGTCCTTGACCACGCGGCTGTCAGGATACCCCGACCGGGTGATCTTCTTCCAGACGCGCTCGTTCAGGATGGGCTGGGTGACCTCGGTATGGAACTTGTCGTCGAACCAGGCGCACAGGCGGCGCACCTCGTGGCGCTCCAGCGGGGTCTGCGGCATCAGCGACGGGGCGGGCACCGCCTCGTCCAGGTATTCGATGATCGCCTGGCTTTCCGCCAGCAGGTTGCCGCGATAGCGCAGCACCGGCAGCTTGCCTGCCGGGTTGCGGCGCTTCAGATCGGGCGATCCCTCCCAGTACCGCTCCTCGACCAGTTCGACCTCGATCTTCTTCTCGGCCAGGACCAGCCGCACCTTGCGGCAGAACGGGGACAGGGCGGTGTGGTACAGTCGCGTGGTCTGCGTGTTGGTGTTCATGGCTGCTCGAGACCTTCTTCTTATTGTCGCAACGCCCCGTTGATACGCCCCGACCCCGCCGCTTTCAACCGCAGCCATCAGAAGCAGGCGGCCCGCCCGTCCCGCGCGATCGTCTCCGCCCCGTCCAGGATGGCCCGCGACCGCGCCGACGGCCCCGACGGGCTGCGCTGGCGCGGGTTGGGCAGGACGGCGGCCAGGCGC
>NZ_VDDD01000096.1 GCF_006151785.1 Paracoccus marcusii | reverse complement strand
CGCGGTGGCGCGATGCATGCCCGACCCGGCGCTGTTCGGCGACACGCCGGCACAGACGGTGCAGCGGATGCTGCTGGCTGCCGGGCAGGACCCCGGCCCGGATGACGGCGTCCTGGGTGTGCGCAGCCGGGCGGCGCTGCGGGCCGCGCTGGGGCCGGGGTCGGATGCGGATGTGCCGCACGCGATCCTGGCGCTGCTGGCCATGCGCTGCGGGGGCTGAGCGATGCGGGGGTTGGGACCTGTTCTGATGGCCACGTTGCTGGCGATCTGGGGGCCGGGCGCCGCGCTGGCCTGGTCCGGCCCCCAGATCCTGCGCACCGATGATCCGGCCGTTCCGGGCGCGGTCGAGGTGCTGTCGGACACGCCCAACGCCCTGACCTGGTCGCGCGCGCAGGCAGGCCGGTTGGGCGGCTGGCGCTATCGGCTGTATCCTGACGGGTCGGCAGTGGTGATGCCCGACGGCGATGCGCAGGCGCAACCGCTGCGCATGGTCTGTATTCGCGGCGAGGCCTGCCGCATCTGGTCGGGCACGCGTCTGGTGACCCGTATCCCGGCCACGGGCAGCCCCCGCCCGACGGTGCCCGACACAGCGGATGGCGAGACGCTTGCCCGCTATCTGGCGCTGTGGGTGCTGGCCGGTTCGGGGTCGCAACCCCGCGCCACGGTTCCCGTGGTCGATGCCATCGCGCCACGACCTGCGGCACCCGACCGCCGTTACAGTGACCATCCGGCGCCGCCGCTGGCGCGGGACGGGTATCGGCTGACCATGTTCCCCGGCGCGTTCCTGCCGTGTCGCGGCACTGCCTGCACGGCACCGCTCCGCCTGCCGCCAATGTTTGACCAGGCCCAAAGGCCGCGGACGACCTGCGCGGTGACCGCGGGGGTTGCGCTGTCAACGCAGGGCGAAGGCGGCCCGGGGCCGGCGCGCGTCACCCTGGGATGCGGCGCACAACTGTCGGATCGTGTGACGCTGAACCTGGGTGTGACCGGACGCGGCGGGGCAGGGCGGAACCCCGACCTGAGCTATGCCCTGACCTGGCGCGCGACGGACCGCCTGTCGCTCAGCTATGCCAGCAGGCCCATCCGCATGGACGGGTCCTGGAGCGGCCTGCTGGACGGCAGGCTGCGGGCCGAACTGACCCTGCCGCGCATCCCCCTGCCTGCGGGACGGGGGGCCGATTGCCGGATGCGCGTCACGCTGCCCGATCCGACCCGCGATGCGCTGATCCTGTCCTGTGGCCTCAGGCTGACCGAGCGGCTGTCCCTGGGCCTTTCGGCCCATGCCTATGCGTCGGGGGTGCAACGGCCGTGGGACCCTGATTACACCTACAGCGCGACCTGGAAGGTGACCGACCGCCTGCGCGTCGGCTATGGCAATTACGCCGCCAACCGGTTTCCCTGGAACCGGGGCGACGGGCCCGGCGCCGGGCTGCGCGACGGCACCCTGTCGCTGACCTACGATCTGTCCTTCTGAGAGAGCCCGATGACCCGCATCCGCCTTGTCCTGCTGACCCTGCTGATGGCCATCGCCCCGCCCACCGTGTCGCGGGCCGAGGTCTGGATGGGAGAGACGGTCTTCAGCCCCGTCCTGGGGCGTGCGCTGTCCTACGACATCTACCTGCCGCCGGGCAGCGAAGGGGGCACGCGTGCCTATCCGGTGCTGTACCTGCTGCATGGCGGCGGGACGGGGCAGCCGTCGGACTGGTTCACCCTGGCGGGGATCGACCAGGTGCTGGACCAGCTGATCGCCCAGGGGCGGATCAGGCCCCTGATCGCGGTTGCGCCCGACGGTCGGCGGCCGGATGACGGGCCGGCCAGCTATTTCCTGGACGATGCGGACGGGGCCGCCCGGTGGCAGACCGCCTTTCTGGATGAAGCGATGCCGGGGATCGAGGCCCGTCACCCGGTGCTGCCCGGACGGCGGGCGGTCATGGGCATTTCGATGGGCGGGTTCGCCGCGCTGGTCTATCGGCTAGAGCATCCCGACCTGTTCGCCGGGGCCGCCGCCCTCAGCCCGGCGTTGCGCACGGACGAACAGCTGCTGGCCTTGTCGCCGGGCGACTATGCCGACCGTTTCGCGACCCTGCTGGGCCCGGATCTTGAGGGTGCGGCGCGGCTGACCGACCGGTGGGCCGCGTTCCGGCCCGCAGTGATGGCCGCGTCGGCGGATGCGGCCCGGCTGGCACGCATCCCGTCGATCCATGTCCAGACCGGGTCGGATGACAGCTTCTTCGAGGGCACGGCCCGGCTGCACATCGCCCTGCGCGATGCGGGCATCCGCCACCGTTTCCGCGTGATCGAAGCGGGCCATGACTGGCCCGCATGGCAAAGCATGCTGGAGGACGCGCTGCTGCATGTCGATGCCGTGCTGTCGCGCGGCTATGGCGAATAGTTGTGCCTAATGCGCCGGGACGTGGGCGTCGTGGTCCTGCCGCGCGTCGCCCGATCCGCCTGTGTGCCGTTCGTGGCGCAGCAGATCGCCCCGCCGCCATTCCTCATAGCGCAACCGCGTCGATGCGCTTGCATGGCTGCGCAGGGCAGGGGCGTCCTTCCACAGGTCGAGGGAATAGGGTGTCATCAGCAGGCTTTCGACCCGGTTGCGCGCGGTCAGGATGACCGAATGCACCGGCAGCAGGATGTGGTGATAGTCGATGGGCCCATGATCGGGCCGCGCCACGGCGCGCCCGGCCTCGGCCAGGTGCCTGGCCTTGGCCCAACGCCCACGCCACAGGATCCGGTGCAGCGGAGAGAACAGCTCTCCGTTCAGGTCAACGGGGCAATCCTGGGGGGGCTTCCCGGAACAGTGCCGCGCGCCCGTCCACAGCACCGGCTGGCGTCCGTCGGTCGTCATGATCGCGTCGCCCGCGCGGACATCGCGAACCGCGATCACGCCTGCGCGGGCGACGTCGACCTGCACGTCCGGTCCGAAACAGGGCGCCGCTGCCTGTCGCTGCGGGGCGGGTGCGATGTCATAGGCGCCGTTGCCGACCTGGAACGTCTGCGGCAGCGTGGCAAAGGAGCGGTCGCCGTTCGTGATCATGATCGGCCCGATCCAGGGCGACCCCGCCGCGGGCTGCATGACCGAGGTGTTGATCCGGGCATAGTGATCCCCCAGCCCCGACAGGTCGCCCTGGATATTGGCGGTCTGGCCGGGGTTCATGGGCCGGTATTCCGCCACCTGCCGGCCCGACCCGTCAAAGACCTTCATCCCGGTGATGCCGCTTCTGCCGGTCAGCTCGGTCCCCGTGTCGTCGATGGCCGTGATCTCGATGCGGTGGTCCTTGGCCCACATCTGGCGACCCCATTGCACCGTGGCCGTGCCTTGCGAGGAGTTGGTGCCGACGGCGGGATCGACGATCAGCTGATCGCCCCGAATGCTGAACGTGATCACGGGAATGTCCTTCTGCAGGGTTTTCCCGACCCTTAGGGATTTGCATGTTCTGCAAGGTTAACATCCCGCGCGACGCAGGCCTTTTTCGCCGGTCGTGGTTGACCGGGCGTTAATGTCGGGCGGTCCCGCCGCCTTGTGCAGAATACCGGCGCGGGCCGCGCCGGGAGCCGGAATGCCGGAGTGATCGTGCGCGGCCGGTTTGGGGGATGCATCCGGACCCGCGTCAGTTCGGCGCACCTGATGGCCGCATGGCCCGATGCATGCCCCCGCGTCATCCTCCCGGATCGCCGTGCGAATGTCGGGAACGGTTTTGGGCGGGCGTGCCAGCCGCATCACCCGGCGGTCACGGGCCACTCACGACCGTGCCCAGTCCGATCGGACCGGGCACGGTGTTCCGTTCCAGCGGCGGCCGTGGAACCGCGACCTATTGCGCGGCGCGCATCAGGCCTGTGGACCAGAACAGCGTTTCGCCCGAACTGTCGTCGGTGCCGTCATTGTCGGTGACCACCCAGCCCATACCAGCCGCGTCGACTGCGAACCCCTCGACCTTGTCCAGGACATAGCCGTTCTGCGCCTTGAGGTCGGGGATCAGGTCGCGGACCAGCTCCTTGGTCACGACGGGCAGGGGGTCGCCCAGCCCTGCGGGCACCATCTCTGACAGCGGCACGCGGAACAGCGCCTTGAGCACGGCGGCGTCGCCGATCAGGTTGTCGCGTTCGATCAGATAGGCCCAGTCGCCGTCGATGGCGATTTCCGAAAGGCCCGTCCAGCCGTCGCCCGCAGGGTCCAGCGGATAGGCGACGGCGCCCCAGTCCTGCGTCAGCAGGTCATAGGAGACCAGCTTGACCTGGCCGGCGGGGTCGTCGCCCCATTCGCGCTGGACGGCCATCCACAGGCGGTCACCCTGCCGGGCGATCCCCTCGAACCCATAGCGGTCCTCGTGGGCCAGCAGTTCGGCGGGCAGGCCGATCTCTTCCTGGATCTCGCCCTGGGCGTCGACATGGATGATGGCATGGGGGACCAGGCGGTCACTGCGACCCTCGGACGCCAGCCAGAAGCCGCCCTGACCGTCGGGCGTGATGCCCTCCAGGTCCAGCTTCTGCGCCGGGTCGCCGTTTCGGGTCACGATCGTCTTGGCAGTGACCCGCGCGGGTGTCCGCGTGGCGTCGATGGCATGGATCGCGGGCTGCGCGCCATAGGCGCTGTCCGACACGGCGAACAGCTGGCCCGGTGCATCACCCGCGGCCAGGCCCGACAGCGCGCCCCATCCGATCAGCCCGTCCGCGCCCTCCGCGGTGATCGTCGGATAGCGGGGGGGACCGTCGGTCGCGCCGAACAGCATGACGTGGGCGCGCGCGCCGCCCTCTGCGCCCAGATCGGCCTCGTTGGCGGTGACCAGCAGGTCGCGGGCGCGCAGGGCCACGATGCCTTCGGGGCTGATGCCCGACGGCAGCAGTTGCGTCAGCCGCGGCGCCGCCAGGTCGCTGACATCGTAGACGCCGATCAGCGATCCGCGTTCCGAGACGACGAAGACATGCGGGATGCCGTCAAAGGTCGCGACCTCGATCGATTCCGGTTCGACCCCCTTGGCGTCAGACCGCTTGTCGGGATAGTGGCCCGCCCGGATGACCGCGTGTTCGAAGCTGCTGCCCGAGTCGTAGACGACCGTGCCGTCGCGGTGAAAGATGCTCCATCCGCGCGATCCGCCCTGATAGTCGCCCTCGTTCGCGGTGGCGAAATGGTCGGCGTCGATCCACTTGACCGCATCGGGTTCGCGCGGAACGTCCGTCAGCGCCCCGTCAAAGGTCAGCGCGCCGTCGTCGCGCGTGTCGATGTCGTCAAGGCTGACCGTGCCGGCGCTGAAATGCGCGGCGATGGTGCCGTCCGCGCCGATCACGACGACATGGTTGTTTTCCTGCAGGGTGACGACGATCTCTCCCGCGGCGTTGATGTCGACATATTCCGGCTCGGGGTCGTCGGGGGCGATGTCCGCCAGACCGGTCAGGTCGATGCGGGTCTGCCCGTCGCAGTCCAGCGTGCCGTCGGTGACGGTCAGCGTGACCACATGGCCCGCGGGCATCTGCGGCAGGGCGCCGTCGTTCAGGTCCTCGTCGCGCTGGTTCTCGATCGCCACGGCCAGAAAGCTGCCGTCATCGGCACGGGCGACCGCATCCGGCTGCCCGCCAAGGTCGCAGGATGCCAGCATCGCGCGGGTCTTCAGGTCCAGCACCCGCAGCTGCCCCGAGGGTTCGGTGAACGAGGTCGACGTGTCCACGCCCACATACACCCGGTCGCCGATGATCACGGCGGTGGTGGGTTCCCCGTCCATCGGCACGGTGCGCAGGGGCAGGGGGGCGGCCGGGTCGGTGATGTCCAGAAAGCCCAGCACCCCAAGCGGGCTGTCGGAATAGACCAGCGTGTTGCCGTCTTCGGAGGCCGAGATGATCTCGGCCGATGTCGGGCGCGACCGGTCCTCCCCCGCGGGCATGTTGTCGGGCGTGGCGAATGTCGCGATCCGGTCGAAGGTGGTCTGGGCCATCGCAGGCATGGCCGTGGCCAGCGCGACGGCCGAGGTCAGAAGGGCAAGTCTTTGCACCGTGGAATCCCCCGTTTTGGTTCGGGGTCCTCTTTGATCACGGTCGGTGACGGCCTTGCGACACTCTGATGGCGCTTGTGCGACAGGGGCGGGCGGTCATGGCCCGTCCGGCGGCGGCGCCCGTTCCGGGCCGACCGGAGGAGGGGCGCCGGTGAAGCCGGCCATATGGTCGTCCAAAGCGCGGCCGAACGCATCGCGCCCCGTCCCGCGTGCGACATAGGCGGCCAGGTTGGGATGGTCGTCCAGCATCCCGTCCGCCATCCGCAGGACCGACACCATCAGCAGATCGCCCGGCCCGAATTCGCCGCCGAACCAGTCCGCCGTGCCAAGCCGGTCCGACGCCTCGTGGAGGCGTTCGTCGATGCGGGCCATGACCGCGGGCAGGCGGGGCGCGGACCAGGGCGCGTCGGCCTCGAACAGCGTGGCCATGGCGTGGTCCATGAACGGTGGTTCCAGCGTGTTCAGGGCGGCGAATGCCCATTCCAGCTGCATCGCCCGCGCCGCCGCCGTGCCTGGCATCAGGCCGGGGAAGCGTTCGGCAATGTGCCAGACGATCGCACCGCTTTCGAACAGGATCAGGTCACCGTCCTCCAGCGTCGGCACTTGGCCGAAGGGCTGGCGCGCCCGGTGCGGCGGCCGCTTCTGCGCGCCTTGGGACAGCAGGCGCACGGCATAGGGCTGGCCCACCTCCTCCAGCGCCCACCGGACGCGCAGGTCACGGACCTGGCCCCTGGCGAAATCCGGAACCCAGTCGAAGGCGGTGATGGTGATCGGGGCCGCGGGATCAACCGGCATGGCGGCCCCCCGCATCCTGCATGTCGGGGGGGCCGTCCCGCGTTGCGGCGGGGTCCATCCACACCGTCTCCCACCCGTGGCCGTCGGGGTCGTCGAAGGCACCGCCATACATGAAGCCCTGGTCCTCGACCTGGCGCGTGTCGTGCCCGCCCGCCTCGCGCGCGCGGCGGTGGATGTCGTCGACGGCCGCGCGGCTGTCGAAGGTCAGGCACAGCAGCACGCCCGACTGGGTACGGGCGTCGATGATGCGCTTGTCGGTGAAGGTGGCGTAGAAGGCGTGATCCAGCAGCATCACGTGGATCGCGTCGGACCAGACCATGCCGCTGGCCTGTTCGTTCGAGAAGGCCTCGTTCTTTGTAAAGCCGATCGCCTCGTAAAAGGCGGTCGCCCGCGCCACGTCCGTGACGGGCAGGTTGACGAAGATCATCCGGGTCATCGATTCGCTCCTCCTGTGCTGTTGACAGGATGGGGGCGCTTGGTTACCTGAGGCAATCATGAAGTTACAAAAAGAAACCATCAGGCCGGAACCCGCCCATGGCCGCTGGTACGACGATGCCTGCGGCAGTGCCTTCGGCATGGAATTGCTGGGCGAACGCTGGACCCTGCTGATCCTTCGCGAACTGATGTTCGGGCCGCGCCGGTTCACCGACGTGCGCGCGGACCTGCCCGGCATCAGCGCCAAGATCCTGACCGAACGGCTGGCCGGGATGGAGCGCAGCGGCATCCTGGCCCGCATCACCCTGTCCGACCCGGTGCCCGCGCAGGTCTATCAGCTGACGCCCTGGGGCCGATCGGCCGAACCCATCCTGCAGGAGATCGGGCGGTGGGCTGCCGCCTCTCCGCTGCATGACCCGACGCTGCCCCTGTCGGCGGCGTCCTTCATCATGTCCCTGCGGACCATGCTGGATCGCCAGGCGGCCGCGGGGCTGTCCCTGACGGTGGCGATCACCATCGGCGGATCCTCCTTTGGCCTGCGTCTTGAACAGGCCTGTCTGGACGTCACCCGCGGGCTTCCCGACGCGGCCGATCTGGTCTTCGAGGCGGATGCGGCACCCCGTATGGCCGCGCTGTTCTATGCCAAGGTCGCACCTGAAACGGTCGGCGTGACCTGCAGAGGCGCGGCTTGCGACCTGCTTCGCTTCATGGACCTGTTCAATCTTCCCGAAAAATCCGCCCCGTCGAATGTTGCGGATTGATATATGCAAAGTGACCGGGCTCGATTGCGAAATGACGGCCGAAACTGCCAATATATATATATTGACGTATTGTGACGGTGGTTAATGGATAAATCCGCCGTTTGAGATTGCGGCGGGAAATTAATAATACAAATAGACTACAGCACCTTAGCACCGCGCGACGCCCGCTGTGGTTGTCTGCGTAATCTTTTTGCGCGCGGGCCGGTCGATCGCGGGACTGTTGTCACAGTCACGGACATGTCTTATTCCCGC
This sequence comes from Paracoccus marcusii, assembly GCF_006151785.1. Classification (GTDB taxonomy): domain Bacteria; phylum Pseudomonadota; class Alphaproteobacteria; order Rhodobacterales; family Rhodobacteraceae; genus Paracoccus; species Paracoccus marcusii. Next base: position 4,761 of record NZ_VDDD01000096.1, on the reverse strand, counting down.
AATCGATGCCGAACCTGTATGCTTTTCGCAATATTATCGTGCGAACGATTCAATTTCCGGTCGGTGCGGTGCGGCACGATGAATGATGCCCGTTTTGACGCATGGAGTATTTGATGAGCTGTTCCCATGACCTGCCGGTGCGCAACCTTGTCACGTCGGCGATGAGCATGCGGTCTGTCATGACGGAACGGACGTCGACGACCCGCCCCGTTGGAAACGTCTAGGACCGTGGCATATTGCGACCACAAGGATGATCAGGTGAATTTCAGCCAGTTCCTTTTCCACACGTCCTTTCCGTTCGACGATCTGCGTCGGTCCGCCCTGCACCGCGCGATGGGCGCCCCCACCCGATCGTGGCCGGCCTCCGGCCTTTGGGATCACCTTCAACGATCGGCAAGACCATGACCGGCGCTGCATCGTGGAGGCACGCATCCATCGCGGATGGCAGCCGGTTTGACGCGATCGTCGTGGGCTCTGGCGCGGCAGGTGGCGTCGCCGCCACCGCGCTGGCCGAGGCGGGGATGCGCGTGGCGGTCCTGGAGGCCGGCGATGCCGGGCCCGGCCGCATCAACCCCGTGACCAAGGCCCTGACGGCCGTGGCCCGGTTCCTGGACAGGACCAGGGCCGAAAGCCGGATGCCGCCCAGCCTGGCCCGCTTTGGCGAACGCGCCTTTCGGCTGTTGGGCCGCGCACGCCAGCCGGTCCAGTCGCGCTGCTTTGCCTGGGCGATGGCCCCCAACGTGCTGGTCGACGACCGCGACTGTCCCTACCAGACCGAGGACGGCAGCCAGTTCCTGTGGTTCCGCGCCCGCCAGCCGGGGGGGCGCATGACCGTTCCCGGCCATGGGCGCCAGTACTATCGTCTGTCCGGCATGAAGTCGGATGGCTCGAACAGCGCCGACAATGCCTGGCCCTTTGCGCTGGAGGATGTCGCCGACTGGTACGGATGGGTCGAGGACAAGCTGCAATTGCGCGGCGGCGATCAGGCCGTTCCCGGCCCGGACACCAGCCGCCTGGCCGGCGTCCTGCAGCCCACCCCGTCCGAGCAGGCGATCATCGGCGCGATCCGGTCCAGATGGCCGCGGGCACGGCCGGTGCTGGGCAATTTCGCGCCGCCCCTGTCATGGCTGGACATTGCGGCCGGCACGGGCCGCATGGCGTTCCAGGCCGGCGCCGTGGTGCGCCGCGTCCTGAAGGATCCGTCGGGCGCGGTCAGCGGGGTCGAATGGATCGACGGCCGCACGGGCGCGGTCCGGACCGTCCACGCGCCGGTCGTGTTCCTCTGCGCCTCGGCGATCGAGAGCACGCGCATTTTGCTGCTGTCGCGGTCGGTGGGCGATGATGCGGGCATCGGGACGGAATCGCCCGCCCTGGGCCGGCACCTGATGGACCATGCGGTCATGAGCGGAACCGGATATCGCGCCGGATCGGACGACGTCCTGCCCGAGCAGGCCGAGCCAGGCCGCTGCATCCACATTCCGCCCGACCCGTCGCTGCATCCGTCGATCAGCATGCAGATCCATGTCCATCCCCGTCCCGACGGGGCCGCGCGCGTCGACATCGTCTCGTTCGCCGAGATGCTGCCCGACCCGTGGAACCGGGTGACGCTGTCGCCGTCGCAGACCGACCGGTACGGCATCCCGGTCCCGGTGATCCGCTTCCGCCATTCGGCGGAACAGCGCGCCCTGGCGGACCGTCAGGCGCAGATCATCCGCGAGCTGTCGGCGGATATCGGTCTGACGGACGTGATTGTGAACACCGACCTGTCCCCCGGCGGCACCAGCGTGCATGAATGCGGCACGGCGCGGATGGGAACCGATCCCGCGACATCCGTCGTGGACATGCACAACGAATGCTGGGACGTGCCGGGCCTTTATGTCACGGACGGGGCGTGCTTTCCGCGCCAGCATGTCCACAACCCGACCCTGACGATGATGATGCTGACCGCACGCGCCGCGGCGCATGCGGCCGCCCGCTGATCAGCGCTGGCCCGCAAGCTTGCGGGCCACCATCGCCATCAGCGGGGTGGGATAGCGCATCCCAAGCGTGACGATGCAGGTCCGGTCCAGAATCTCCAGCGTGCGGGCGCACATGTCGGGTGTGTATTCGATGTCGCGCTTGGCCCAGGCCCAGGGGTTCATCTTGGGATGGAAGGTCCGCTTGTTCAGGATCGGCTCCCAATTGGTGTACAGGTGCTTGGAGCTGTCGCGCAGGCGGTTGTGCACGCCCCGGCGGCCGGTCAGCTCGATCGCCTTCTCTCGGGTCGGGGCCAGGATCGACAGGCTGACGGCCGAAGCGGGATCGTTGTGCGGGGTGACCCTGAATTCGCTGCTGTGCTGCAGGATATCGGCCAGGACGGCGCGGCGCTTTTGCATCCGGCGCAGCATGGGGACCACCTTCTTCAGCTGGACGCGCAGCATGGCGCCGTCCATCTCGGTGACCTTCATGTTCATGCCGACGAATTCCGGCTCGTTCAGCCGGTCGCCGTGCTGGCGTACCATCGATCCCAGATCGTGATAGCTGCGCGCGCGGATGAAATAGCGTTCGTCGCTGGTCAGGACGGCCCCGCCTTCGCCGATGTTCATGTTCTTCATGCGGTTGAAGCTGAAGACGCCCAGGTCGCCGATCGCCCCGCAATGCCGGTCCTTGTAGCGGATGCCAACGGCCTGGGACGAATCCTCGATGACGATCAGGCCGTGCTCCTTGGCGATCGCCATGATCGCGTCCATGTCGCAGGGCGCGTTGACCATGTGCACGGGGATGATCGCGCGGGTATAGGGGGTGATCTTGGCCCGGATGTCCTCGGGGTCCATGGTCAGCGTCTCGTCGATGTCGACCAGGATCGGCACGGCCCCGACCTGCACCGGCGCGGCGGCGGTCGCCATCCAGGTATAGGCCGGCACCAGCACCTCGTCGCCCGGACCGATCCCGGCGGCGGCCAGGGCCGCGACCAGCGCGCTGGTCCCCGAATTCACGGCCAGCACATGCGCGGCGCCGGTCTGGGCGGCCATCTCGCGTTCGAACAGGGCCGTCCGGCTGGCCCCGCTGTCATAGCGCAGCAGGCTGCCGCTTGCGATGGCGCGGCCGACCGCGAACCACTCTCTCAGACCGACGTCAGGCACTGTCCGCTCCGTATGCGATGGGCGCTGGATTGCGCGCCGTGCACCATCCCGCGCCAGGGCCTGCAGGGCAAGGGGCAGATGCCGAATTCACCCGGTTATCGGTGCTGCGGCGGCCCGTTCCGCCCCCCACAATGGCGTGATTCCACTTGCGGTGGCGAAGCGGGGCCGGCGCACAGCGCGGGCGGGCCTGCCCGACTTTGGTGGCAGCGCGGCGTGGCCCGGCTGGCCATGATGGGAAAGCCGCTGCACCATCTGCAAGCAATCCGAGGGGCGCTCATGGACGATCATGCTGATGTCGATCTGGCCCGTGCCAGTGTCAGGGCCGTGGCCGACGACGTGGCGGGGACGCTGGTGGGCCACGACTGGCTGGTCGAACGTCTGCTGATCGCGTACCTGACCGGCGGCCATGTCCTGCTGGAGGGGCCGCCGGGCATCGCCAAGACGCGCGCGGTCAAGCAGCTGGCGGCGCGTCTGCCGGGCGAGCATGCGCGCATCCAGTGCACCCCCGACCTGCTGCCGTCGGACCTGACCGGCAGCCAGGTGTTCCGTCCCGAGACCGGCGGCTTCGACTTTCTGCCCGGCCCGGTCTTTCACAACATCGTCCTTGTGGACGAGATCAACCGCGCGCCCCCCAAGGTCCAGTCGGCCCTGCTGGAGGCGATGGCCGAAGGTCAGGTCACCACCGGCGGCGTGACACGCCCCCTGCCGCAGCCCTTCATGGTCGTGGCCACCCAGAACCCGATCGAGCACGAGGGGACCTTTCCGCTGCCCGAGGCGCAGATGGACCGCTTTCTGCTGCACCTGCGGCTGGACCTGCCGGGCGCCGAGGACGAACGCGCCATCCTGGACCTGGTCGAGGCCGAGGGCCGGGGCAGCATGGCGGCCGTGCTGTCGCAGGTGACGGCCGCGGACCTGGATCGCGCGCGCTTGCAGGTCGCGGGGGTGACGTTGGCCCCCGTGCTCAAGGATTTCATCATCCGGCTGGTTTTGGCGACGCGGCCCGGCGGGGTGCTGGCAGAGGCGGTCGAACACCCGGTCTCTCCGCGCGGGACGCTGGCGCTGGCCGCGGCGGTGCGCGCGCGGGCCTGGCTGCAGGGCCGCGATCACGGCCTGCCCGAGGACGTGCAGGCCCTGGCCCCCGATGCCTTGGCCCACCGGCTGGTCCCGAACTGGAAGGCCGCCAGCGAAGGGCAGGACGGCCGCCGCCTGATCGCCGAGGCGCTGCGCCAGGTGACCCCGTGGTAGGGGCGCCATGAGCGGTTGGCGGTCCGCGCCCGGCATCGCCCTGACGCTGGAGGCGCTGGTCGACCTGCAGGCGGGGCAGGGCGCCATGCCCCGGCAGCGGCCCATGGCGCGGCGGGCGGGGGTCATGGCCTCGCGCCATCCGGGCAGCGGCATGGACCTGAGGGAGATCCGCGCCTATGTGCCCGGCGACGATCCGCGCCGGATGGACCCCTCGGCCAGCGCGCGCACGGGCGTGCCGCATGTGCGCGCGCTGCACGAGGATCGCGACGACATCACGCTGCTGATCGCCGATCTGCGCGGGCCGATGCTGTGGGGCACGGGCGACGCGCTGCGGTCGGTGCGCGGCGCGCGGCATCTGGCGGGGCTTGGCTGGCAGGCGGTGGCGCGCCAGGGT
>NZ_VDDD01000095.1 GCF_006151785.1 Paracoccus marcusii | reverse complement strand
CCCGACCGCGCCCGCGCCCGCGCCCTGCTGGCCGATCTGGGTCTGGCAGGGCTGGAGGCGCGCCGCCCCGCCCAGCTGTCGGGCGGCCAGCGTCAGCGCGTGGCCCTGGCCCGCACCCTGATCGAGGATCGCCCGGTCGTCGTTCTGGACGAGCCCTTTTCGGCGCTGGACGCCGCCACGCGGGCGCAGATGCAGGATCTGGCGGCGCGGCACCTGGCCGGGCTAACCGTCATCCTGATCACCCACGACCCGCTGGAGGCCGCGCGCCTCTGCCACGCGGCCTTCCTGCTGGATGCCCGGGGAACCCGCCCGCTGGCCCTGCCCGCGACGCCCACGCCGCGCGCGCTGGACGACCCGCAGGTTCTGGCGGCCCAAGCCGCGCTGTTTCGCAGCCTGATGCCATGCGCGGCCTGATCGCCGTCCTGGTCGCGCTGTCGGTCTGGCAGGGCGTGGTCTGGGCCAGCAACGTGCCGCCCTTCATCCTGCCCGGACCGGCGCGGGTGGCGCAGGCATTGATGGATCACGCCGCGATGCTGGCGGTGAATGCGCGTTTTACGCTGGCCAATCTGACGGCGGGGCTGGCCCTGGGGGTGGCGCTTGGGGTCGGGACGGCGGTCAATCTGGCGCTGTCGCCCGCGGCGCGGTGGCTGCTGCGACCGATGCTGATCGCGGCGCAGGCGGTGCCGGTCTTTGCGCTGGCCCCGATCCTGACGCTGTGGCTGGGCTACGGCGCGCCCAGCAAGGTCGTGATGGTGGCGCTGGTGGTCTATTTCCCGGTGGCATCGGTGCTGTTCGACGCGCTGATGCGCCCGCCCGCCGCGCTGGACGATCTGGCGCGGTCGATGGGCGCCCGGCCTTTGCGGCGCTTGACGCTGATCCAGCTGCCCGCCGCCCTGCCCGCGCTTGGGTCGGGGCTGCGGCTGGCGGCGGTGCAGGCGCCGCTGGCGGTGATCGTGGGCGAATGGGTCGGCTCCAGCCGGGGCCTGGGCCATGTGATGCTGATGGCGAACGGGCGGGGTCAGACCGACCTGATGTTTGCGGCCCTGGCCGTGCTGACGGCGATGGGGCTGGCGCTGTTCGCCGCGGCGGGCGCGGTCCAGCGTCTGACGGAAAGGGGCCGCCCCGAAGGACGGCCCCAAGCAATCACTACGGCGATCACCACGAGGTGATGACGGCCCCGTCGTATTTCTCGTCGATGAAGGCCTTGACCTCGGGCGACTGATAGGCCTCGACCATGGTTTTGACCCAAGGCTCTGCCTCGCGGCCCTGCTGGACGACCAGGATGTTCACATAGGGGCTGTCGGCCTTTTCCATGGCGATGGCATCCTCGCGCGGGGACAGGCCCGAGGCCAGCGCATAGTTGGTGTTGATCACCGCGATGTCGGCATCGGCCAGCGCGCGGGGCAGCTGCGCCGCGTCCAGCTCCAGGAACTGCAGACCCTTGGGGTTGTCGCTGACATCCAGCGGGCTGGGGACCAGGCCCGTGCCCTCGGCCAGGGTGATCAGGCCCAGATCCTGCAGGATCAGCAGCGCGCGGCCGCCATTGGTCGGATCGTTCGGGGTCGCGACCTGCGCGCCCTCGGGCAGGTCGGCGATGTCCTCGACCTTGTCGGAATAGATCCCCATCGGCGTGGTGATGGTGGTGCCGACCTCGACCAGCTCGAAGCCGCGGTCCTTCATCTGGTTCTCCAGATAGGGGCGGTGCTGGAAGCTGTTGGCGTCCAGATCGCCATCCGCCAGCGCCTGGTTCGGCACGACGTAGTCGGAGAACTCGATGACCTCGATGGTCAGGCCCAGGGGTTCGGCGACCTCGGCCACCTTCTCCATGATCTCGCCATGTTCGCCGGGGGACACGCCGACCTTGATGTCTTCGGCCATGGCGGCGGTGGAGAGGGCGATGGCGGATACGAAGGTTGTCAGACGCAGCATGGGATTCGTCCTTTCTTGTCTGCGGGAAATTCAGGCGCCGCGGTTGCGGGGCGCGCGGCGGTCGACGCGGGCCGCGATCCATTCGCCAAGCGACTGGACCAGCTGCACCAGCACGATCAGGATGACGACGACGGCGGCCATGACCTCGGGCATGAAGCGCTGGTATCCATAGCGGATGCCCAGATCGCCCAGGCCCTGCCCGCCGACCGCGCCGACCATCGCGGAATAGCCGATCAGGCTGACCACGGCCAGGGTCAGGCCCAGGGTGATGCCGGGCAGCGCCTCAGGGATCAGCACCTTGCGGATGATCTGGAACGGCGTCGCACCCATGGCGCGCGCGGCCTCGATCAGGCCGGCATCGACCTCGCGGATGGCGTTCTCGACCAGCCGCGCGATGAAGGGGATTGCGGCCAGCGTCAGCGGCACGATGGCCGCGTCCGTGCCGATCGACGTGCCGACCACGGCGCGGGTGAAGGGGATGATCGCCACGACCAGGATGATGAACGGGACCGAACGCGTTGCGTTCACCACCAGCCCCAGCACCTTGTTGATCCACGGCGCGCTCAGCAGTTCGCCCCGCTGAGAGCAGGCCAGGAACACGCCCAGAGGCAGCCCGCCCAACGTACCCAGGATCGCCGAGATGGCGACCATGTAGAGCGTCTGCAGCGTCGCGTCCCAGAGGATCGGGATCAGGTTAGCGGACATGGCCCAGCACCTCCGTGGTCAGACCGTGTTGCTCAAGGAAGGCGCGGGCCTGATCGCCGCGGTCCTGGGGGACCGAGATCAGCAGGTTGCCGAAGGGGCGCGTGCCGATCTCCTCGATGGTGCCGCCCAGGATGTTGGCGCTGATGCCCAGATCGGTCGCCAGACGCGCCAGCATCGGGTCGGTCGCATGCAAACCCGCAAAGGTCACGCGGATCACCTGATCGCCCGGCGGATCGGTCTGCAGCCGCGCCGCGACGAAGGCCGGCAGCGTGGCGCCCGTGACACCGGACAGGAAGCGCCGGGTCGTCGGGTGCTGGGGGCGCGCGAAGATGTCGTAGGTCGGACCGGCCTCGACGATGCGGCCCGCCTCGATCACCGCCATGTGGCTGGCGATGTCGCGCAGCACGGCCATCTCATGCGTGATCAGCAGGACGCTGACGCCCAGGTCGCGGTTGATCTGCGCCAGCAGGTCCAGGACGGTCTGCGTGGTCTCGGGGTCCAGCGCACTGGTCGCCTCGTCCGACAGGAGGACCTTGGGGCCGGTGGCCAGGGCGCGCGCGATGCCCACGCGCTGCTTCTGCCCGCCCGACAGTTCCGCCGGATAGCGGTCGGCCAGCGCGCCAAGGCCCACCTGCTCGATCAGCTGGTCGACGCGGGCGCGGATCTGGCCGCGCGGCGTGCCCGCGACCTCCAGCGGCAAGGCAATGTTGCCCCGCACCGTGCGCGAGGCCAGCAGGTTGAAGTGCTGGAAGATCATGCCGACATCGCGCCGGATTGCGCGCAGCGCTGACCCGGTGGCGGTGCCCACGTCGCGACCAGAGACGGTGACGCGGCCCGTTGTCGGCCGCTCCAGCCCGTTCACCATGCGCAGCAACGTGGATTTGCCCGCGCCGGAACGGCCGATGATGCCGGTGATGCCGCCCTCAGGGACCGATAGGGTGATGTCGGCCAGCGCCGTCACCTGGCCGCCCGCCTTGGGAAAGGACTTGCCCAGCCCTTCGAAGGTTATCGCCGCGCCGGTCATCCGCATCCTGCATGCTTGCCAAAAGTCAGGGCGCGGTCCTGCCCGAAACGGCCGCCGGGCGCAAGCCGTGCCGCAGCCGCACCGTGATCATGCACGGAACGGTCGTTCGCGCGCCGCACAGCCTGCCGGAACGCAGGCCCTGCCCCAGCCGATGCGCACGGACCGCAGCGGTCGGGACGCGCATCGGGCAGGACGGCGTCCTTATTCAGCGGCGTCTGGCACCCCGCGCGCCAGAAGCGCGGTCAGGATCGTGCGCAGAGTGTCGGGGCGGAACGGCTTTTCGATCAGCGGCGCATGGTCGAACCCCTGCGGCAGGTTCTCGCGGCCATAGCCCGACACGAAGCAGAACGGCACCGACAGGCTGTCGAAAAGGGCCGCGACCTCGTCCACCGGCTCTCCCTTCAGGTTGCCGTCCAGCAGGGCCAGGTCGATGGGCCCGTTTCGGGCAGCGGCCATCGCCTCGGGGACGCTGCGGGCGACGCCGGTGACGGTGGCTCCGGCATCCTCCAGCTCATAGCGCAGGTCCAGCGCGACCAGCGGCTCGTCCTCGACCAGCAGGACGCGCGCGCCCTCCAGCGTCGATGCGCGGATGACGGGTTGGCCGACCAGCGCCTCGGCGGTGGCTGCCTGGCCTGCCAGCCGGGTCACGCCGTCTGTCAGGCGGATGGTCCAGACGACCCCGTCGGGGTTCCAGTCGGCGCTGACCGCGGCCGCATCGCCGCCGCCGGCCGCCCCGATCAGCGTCATACCGAAGCCCATGCGCGACGGCGCGGTGACGGCCGGGCCGCCCGTCTCGCGCCAGGTCAGGACCAGGCGCTGCCCCTCAAGGCGCCAGGCGATGTGCACGATCCCGCCCGGAACCGACAACGCACCGTATTTCGCCGCATTCGTGCCCAGTTCGTGCAGCGTCAGCGCAAGGCGCAGCATGGTGTCGGGGGCCAGTTCCACCGGTGGGCCGTCGCGGCGCAGCCGGTCGCCGTCCAGCGTACCCGAACTGATCTGGTCGTCGATCAGCTGATCCAGCGGCGCGCTGGCCCAAGTCGCATCCGACAGGATCGAATGGGCGCGGGCCAGCGCCTGCAGGCGTCCGCCAAAGCTGGTCTCGAACTCGGGCAGGCTGCCGGATTGACGCAGGCTTTGGCGGGCGATGGCCTGGACGTTGGCCAGGGTGTTCTTGATGCGGTGGTTCAGCTCTCCGATCAGCAGGGCGCGGACCTCCTCGGACTGCTTTCGTTCGGTGATGTCTTGGACCTGCAGCGACAGCGACTGGCGGTTCAGGCCCTCGGACAGGACCGATCCATAGACCTCGCAGCAGATCGGGCCGATATCGGCGTGATCCAGGCTGATCTCGGCCGAGAAGCGCGGCACGCCATCCTGCTGGCTGTCCAGCCAGCCGGTCAGCAGCGCGGCCCCCTGTTCGTCCAGCCAGCCCGCCGCGGTGGCGGTCATGCCCAGCATGTCGCCCGCGGGCCGCCCGAACATGCGTTCGGCCCCCTTGGACCAGCTGCGCACGCACAGGTTCCGGTCCAGCGTGACGAAGGCCAGCGGCGAATTGTCGGCATGGGCCTTCAGCTGCGCCATCGCGCGGTCGCGGTGCAGCGCGATGTCCTGCATCTCGTCGCGCTGGCGCTGCAGGTCCTTGGCCTGGCGGCCGATGCGGAAGAACACCTCGGCCTTGGATTTCAGCACCACCGGATCGATGGGCTTGAAGATATAGTCGACCGCCCCCGCCTCGTACCCGCGGAACCGGCGGGCCTCGTCCATCTCGGCGGCGGTGACGAAGATGATGGGCACGCCGCGGGTGCGTTCGGTGGACCGCATCAGTTCCGCCAGCTCATAGCCGTCGGTGCCGGGCATCTGCACGTCAAGGAAGGCCAGCGCGTAATCATGCTGCAGCATCAGTTCCAGCGCTTCGGTCGCGGACCGCGCGGTGTCGACAACCAGCCCGTCGCGCCGCAGCAGCGCCTCCAGCGCCATGATGTTTTCCGCGATGTCGTCGACGATCAGGAAACGGATGGGTCTATCGGGCATGAATAGTCTCCTGGTCGGCATTCCGGCGCCAGATCCGGTCCGGTTCGGCAAAGGCCGCGAAGGACGCGGCATGGGTGGAAAAGCGCAACGTCTCGTGAGAGCCGAGGCCAAGAAAGCCGCCCCGCGCCAGCGCCTCGGCGAACAGGCCCACGGCGCGGTCCTGCAGCGTCCCGTCGAAATAGATCAGCACGTTCCGGCACGACACCAGCTGGACCTCGGAAAAGACCTGGTCGGTGGCCAGGTTGTGCTCGGTGAACACCGTACGCGATCGCAGGTCCCGGTCAAAGGCCGCGCGCCCATAGGCGGCGGTATAGTAATCCGACAGCGACCCCAGCCCCCCCGCCCGCTGATAGTTCTGCGAGAAGACCGGCAGGCGATCGATGTCATAGATGCCGGCCTCGGCCCGGGCCAGGGCGCGGCGGTTGATCTCGGTCGCATAGAACATCGTGCGGTCGAACAGCCCCTCCTCGCGGAACAGGATGGCCAGCGAATACAGCTCCTCGCCATCGGCACAGCCCGCCACCCAGACCTTGAGCGAGGGGAAGGTCCGCAGATGCGGGATCACCTCGCGGCGCAGTGCAAGGTAATAGGCCGGATCGCGAAACAGCTCGCTGACCTGCACGGTCATCGCGTCGATGATGTCGGGCAGAACCGCGGGATCGTGCAGCAGGCGGCCCTGCACCTCGGACAGGGTCGCGCATCCAAGCCTTTCGCGCGCCAGTTCGGCGCGACGGGCCAGCGATGCGCGCGAATAGGACCTGAAGTCGTAATGGTGGCGCCGGTTCAGCGCCTCCAGGAACAGGTCCAGCTCGATCGCGTCGGCCGCGCGCAGGGGGACGGGATCGACGCTCATCGCGGCATCCAGACCCGGGTCAGCGACAGTAGCTTGTCGACATCCAGGGGCTTGGGCAGATAATCGTTCGCCCCCGCCGCCAGGCACTGGTTCTGATCCTCGGCCATCGCCTTGGCGGTCAGCATGATGATGGGCAGGCCCTTCCAGCGGTCGATCTTGCGAATCTCGCGCGTGGCGGTCAGGCCGTCCATCTCGGGCATCATCACGTCCATCAGCACCAGGTCGATCTTGGGCGCGGCACCGTCGTTGATGCGGCCCAGGGCCTCCAGCGCCTCGCGGCCGTTCCGGGCGATCTGCACGGTCGCGCCATGCGGCTCGAACACGCCGGTCAGGGCATAGACGTTGCGGATGTCGTCCTCGACCACCAGGATGCGGCGCCCCTCCAGCTGCGCATCGCGGTTCAGCGACGCGGCCAGCATGTCGCGCTGTTTCTGCGGCAAATCGGACACGACCTGATGCAGGAACAGCGTGACCTCGTTGATCAGGCGTTCAGGCGATTTTGCACCCTTGATGATGATCGATTTCGAATAGCGGCGCAGGCGCTGCTCCTCGGCCTCGGACAAGGCGCGCGCAGTATAGACGATGACCGGCGGGAAGGACGCCGTGCCGTCCCCGTCCAGCTGCTCCAGCACCTCGAACCCCGATGCATCCGGCAGCGTCATGTCCAGCACGATGCAGTCGACCGTCTGGCTGCGGCAGATCTGCAGTGCCTCGGCGGCGGTACCGGCGCCGACCGTCTCGACCCCGTCGCTGGTCAGCAGCGCCTTGAGCCCCAGCATCTGCGCGGGATCATCCTCGACGATCAGCACGCGGCGCAGGCACTGTTCCAGGCGGGTCTCCAGATTGCGGATCGCCGTGGCCAAGTCGTCGCGCCGCACCGGCTTCATCATATAGCTGATGGCGCCCTGTGCCAGCGCCTCCTTGGTGTAATCGTCGGCCGAGACCATGTGCACCGGGATATGGCGCGTGGTCGTGTCGCGCTTCAGCCGGTCCAGCGCGGACAGGCCCGAATGGTCGGGCAGGCCCACATCCATCACGATCGCCTGCGGCAGGAAATGGCGCGCCGCACGCACCGCGTCATCCGCTCGGCCCACGCAGACGCAGCGGAAGCCCAGCTCCTGCGCCAGACTGTAGAGGATGCGGGCGAATGCCGGATCGTCCTCAACCACCAGCATCACCCGGTCGCCGGCGCCGATCTCCGCGCGATCGTCCTCGACCCCCGGCAGGGCGTCCAGCATCATCGGCGCGGGTTCGGGCATCGTGGGCGCGGGCAAGGACCGCCGCGCAGGTGCCGGCGATTGCAGCGCCGGGGCGGCGGGCAGGATCAGCGTGAAGGTGCTGCCCTTGCCGGGCGCGCTGGTCAGCGTGATGCGCCCGCCCAGCAGATCGGCCAGTTCACGGCAGATCGACAGGCCCAGCCCCGTTCCGCCGAAGCGGCGGGAGATGGTGCCGTCCGCCTGCCGGAACGCCTCGAACACGGTCTCCTGCTGGCTGGCGTCGATGCCGATGCCGCTGTCCTGCACCGACAGCGCGATCCCCTGCGCCGCCGGGGAAATATGCAGCACCACCTGCCCCCGTTCGGTGAATTTCAGCGCGTTCGAGATGAAGTTCCGCAGCACCTGTTCCAGACGCTGCCGGTCGGAGGAGAACGCCGCGACCTTGGGATCGACCTGCGCCGACAGGGTCAGCCCCTTGTCGCGGGCCTGCGCCTCGAAGGCGCGCACCAGCTTGTCGGCCAGCACCTGCGGCTCGACCGTGTCGCGCGACACGTCCATCTTGCCGGATTCGATCTTGGACAGGTCCAGGATGTCGTTAATCAGCGCCAGTAGATCCTTGCCCGATGCCTCGATCGTCTCGGCCCAACGGACCTGCTCCTCGGACAGGTTGCGGCCGCGGTTGTCTGACAGCAGCCGCGACATGATCAGCAGCGCGTTCAGCGGCGTGCGCAGCTCGTGCGACATGTTGGCGACGAATTCGGACTTGTAGCGGCTCTCCTGTGCCAGCTCCTGCGCCTGATCCTCCAGCATCCGGCGCGACCGGGCCAGAGCATCGCGCTGCTCCTCCAGCTCCTGGGTCTGGCTTTCAAGCTGGGCGTTCTGTTCTTCCAGCTCTGATTGCTGTGCCTCCAACCGGCGCTGGCTGTCCTGCAGGGCGCGGGTCTGCTCCTCCAGCTCCTCGTTGGACGCCGCAAGCTCCTCGGTATGGGCGCGCAACTCCTCGGCCTGACGGCGGGTCTCCTCCAGCAACTCCTGCAGCTGTTGGCGATACTGGGCGGATCGCAGCGCGATGCCCAGCTTGTCTCCGATACGCTCGAACAGGTCGATCACGCGAGGCGGCGGGGCGGCATCCAGCCCGAACTCCAGCACGCCGTTGATCAGCTGCCCGTCCCGCATCGGCACGATCAGCGCATGCGCCGTGCGCCCCCGCGCCAGTCCCGTCGCCCAGCCCAGCGCCTGGTCCGGCGCCAGGGACATCTGCAGGATGCGACCTTCGGTGACGGCGCGGCCCAGATGGCCTTCGTCATCCGCCACACGTTCCGCCAGGGCGTCGCCGTCGGTGCCCCATTGCGCCAGCCGCAGGTGGCCATGTCCATTGCGGGCATAGGCGACGGCGGCCCGCGCGCCGATCCGGTCGGCCAGCACCTGCAGGACCTGGCGGGCCAGCTTTTCTGCGGTCAGGTCGCCTTGGACGGCACGGGACACCGCGACCTGGGTGCCGGTGATCCAGTCGGTGTCCAGCAGCTTGCCGCGGGTGACGATCAGCCTTCGCCCCAGAAATCCCAGGCACAGATACACGATCCCGGCCAAGCCGCGGTTCACGGCCGCCACGGTCGGATCGATGCCGGTGTTGTCCTTCTGGAACGCCAGCGCCATCGCCACGCAGACCAGCACAGCCGTGGCCACTGGCAACGCGGGCCAGCGCGCGAAGACCGCAAGGCTCAACGGCAGGATATAGATTAGCCAGACCGCCGTCCCCAACGGCACCATCAGATCAAGGGTGAACACGCCGGCAAGTGCCGCTGCGATGACGACCAGAATCGTCAGGTCTTGGGTCTTGGTCACGATCTCTCCTGGTCGGCGGCATTTTCGACGTCACCGTCGAACGCCGCGACAGGACCTTTCGTTCAACCGCCTGTGATCAATATTTGATAATCCGGTGCGACCCGACGGTCCCCGTCATTCGCGCCGCATGGCCATATCCAAACCGGACGGTCCTGTCGAGGGCTCAGCGCGCCCGCGGCGGCCACATCCGCGCCCAGACCCCGTCGCGCCGGATCAGCGCATGGTGCAGCGCCGCGCCGACATGCAGGGCCAACACCGCCATCAGCGCCCACGCCGCCAGTTCGTGCAGGCTGCTGGCGGCGTCGGCCAGGGGCTTTGACCGGGGGACCAGCGTCGGCAGGCCAAGCGCATCCAGCCCCTCGATCGGAAAGCCGCCCGCGCGCACGCGGACGTAACCCGACAGCGGCATCACGATCATCAGCCCGTACAGCGCCAGATGAGACAACCCCGCCACCCGCTGCTGCCAGTCTGGCATGGTCGCGGGCAGCGGCGCGGGCGGATGCGTCAGCCGCCAGACCAGCCGCAGCGCGATGATGACGATCAGCAGGCTGCCCACGTTCTTGTGAAACAGGTACAGCGCGTCGCCCAGGCCGCGGTCCAGCCCGTCCTGCACCATCAGCAGACCCACCGGGATCATCGCCAGGATCAGCGCCGCGACCAGCCAGTGCAGCATCCGCGCCGTGGTGCCATAGCCTGCGGGTCGATGATCCATGACGCAGCCCTCCTGTCGCGACAGGATAGCCCGGGATCGTGCTGAGGCAAGCCTGTTCAGAAGTCAGCTTGACGCGTCATGCCCCTGTCATATGTTCACCCGATGCAGATTTCCCGCCCCGACCTTGCCGATCCCACCGTCAGACCGGCCCCCGCCGCAGGCCGCCGCCTGCCCGAGGGGTTGATCCTGGCCATTCCCGCGGGGCTGGCCCTGAACCTGGGCATCGGCGTGATAGTCCTGGGCCAGGGCACGGGTGCCCTGGTCGCGGGCGTCGTCTATCTGGCGGGGGCCGCGCTGGTCTGCGTTGCGATGCGCAGGCATTATCCGCATGCCAGGCTGGGGTCGTGCAACGCGGTGACGCTGATGCGCATGGCGCTGACGACGGCGTTGATCGCGCCCCTGGTCGGCGGGGTCGCGGCGGGCTGGGCAGTGGCGGCGATCGCAACCATATCACTGACGTTGGACGGGGTGGATGGCTGGCTGGCGCGGCGCAGCGGCCTATGTTCCGATTTCGGCGCCCGTTTTGACATGGAGGTCGACGCCGCGCTGGCCCTGATCCTTGCGCTGCACGCCCTGGCCGGCAGCCCCGTCGGACCAGAGATCCTGGCCCTTGGCGTCATGCGCTATCTGTTCATCGGGGCGGGGCTGGTCTGGCCGTGGATCATGGCGCCGCTGCCGGTCAGCTATGCCCGCAAGGCCGTCTGCGTGCTGCAGCTTGCGACGCTGATCGCGCTTCAGGTGCCGGTCCTGTCGGACGATTTGGCAATCACCCTGGCGCGGATCGCGGCAGCGGCGCTGATCTGGTCCTTTGGCCGCGACGTGCTGTGGTTGCGGGGCCATCGGTGACCCCCCGGCCCTTGTCGGTCCTTGCCGCCATCCTGCTGCTGCACGTCCTGCTGGCGCTGCCCGCGCATCCCGAGCAGCTGGCCTGGGCCGCGCTGGCACGCCCGGCGCCGGAGCTGGCAGTGGTGATCCTGCTGGCGCTGGCCGCGGGCCGGACGGTCGCGGGGCGGCTGCTGCGCGTGGCGGCGACCCTGGCGCTGACGCTGGTCACCGTGCTGAAGGTCGCGGACTTGGCGATGCTGGAAAGCCTGGGCCGCAGGTTCAATCCGGTCGCGGACCTGCCTCTGATCGATGCATCCGTCCGGCTGATCGCCGGCAGCTTGGGCCCCTGGCAGGCGGCGGGTGCAGTTCTGGCCGCGCTTCTGGCCACGTTGCTTATCGTTGCAGGCACATGGTGGGCGATGGGCGTGCTGATGCGCCGGGCCCCGCGTGCCGCCTGGTTGCGGATCGCCGGTCTGGCAGCCTCTGTCGCGGGGATCGCACTGCTGGCGGTAATGCCGCCCCCGACGGCCGCCTATGCCATCGACCGCGCGCAGCTGTCGGCACGCACCGTGACAGAATTGCGCCAGTTCAACGAACAGGCGCGCCAGGATACGCTGGCCGGGCTGCAGGATCCGCTTGCGCTGATCGACCGCGACGTTCTGGTGATCTTTCTGGAAAGCTATGGCCGCACCAGCTTTGACACGCCCTTCTTTGCCAACACTCACCTTCCCCGGCTGCGCCAGGGACAGCAGGTGCTGCAGGATCGCGGATTGGCCATGGCATCGGGGTTCCTGACGTCGCCGACGCATGGCGGACAAAGCTGGCTGGCGCATGCGACGCTGGCCAACGGGCTGTGGGTCAATGACCAGACGCGCTATCAGGCGGCCATCGCCAGCGGGCGCCGAACGCTGTTCCACCACGCCGCCGATGCCGGGTTCCGCACTGCGGCCGTGATGCCCGCCATCGTTCGTCCCTGGCCCGAGGCGTCGACGATGGGGTTTCAGCGAATCCTGGCCGCGCCCGACCTGGGCTATCGCGGGCAGCCGTTCAACTGGGTCACCATGCCTGATCAGTTCACGCTGGCCGCCACCGACCGCCTGTTGCGCGACGGCAGCGACCCCCGCCGCCTGTTCGCGCAGATCGCCCTGATCTCGTCCCACGCGCCTTGGACCCCGGTCCCCGAAATGCTGCCCTGGGAGGATCTGGGCGACGGCACCGAATTCGACGCGATGGCGCAAGCGGGCGATCCGCCGAACGTCGTCTGGCGCGACCGCGACCGGGTGCGGGCCCAGTATCGTGACACGATCGACTATACGCTGCAGGCGGTGCTGGACTATGCCGCGCGGCAAGGAACGGACGCGCCCCTGATGATCCTGGTCGGCGATCACCAGGCCGCTACCACCATCGGCCTGGACGACCGCCGAGAAGTTCCGATCCACGTCATCGGCCCGCCCGATCTGGTCGCGCGGACCGACGGTTGGGGCCTGACGCGGGGGCTGGTCCCGGAACCGGGCAGCCCGGCGATGCCGATGGAAGCACTTCGCGACCGTTTCATGCGCAACTTTTCCGGGTCCCTGGACGTGCCTCCTGCATGAACGTGACACGCAGTCTTCAAATCCTGATCGCCCTGGCAGTGATGGCGCTTCTGTGGTTCGGCCTTGACGGCCAACAGGCGCTGCACCTGCTGGTGCGTGCCGATCCGCTGTGGCTGGCGGCCGCCGCGCTGGCCCTGACGGCGCAGACGGTGCTGTCGGCAATGCGCTGGCGGCTGACGGCGCGGCAGCTTGGCCAGACCATCCCCCTCACCCGGGCCATCGGCGAATACTACCTTGCGCAGGTCGTCAACCAGTCGCTGCCCGGCGGTGTCGTGGGCGATGCCGGCCGCGCGGTCCGCGCGCGTCATCAGGCGGGCCTGCGCCGCGCCGGTGCCGCCGTCGCGATCGAGCGCCTGG
>NZ_VDDD01000094.1 GCF_006151785.1 Paracoccus marcusii | reverse complement strand
GGCGCAGGCTGCGCCTGCGACAGGAATTGCCGAGGGCGTGGCGCGCCTGGCCGCGGCCCGCGCGCATCTGCCGCAGCCCCGCCCCGCGCCAGTCTATCTGCGCCCGGCGGATGCAGCGCCCGCCCGCGATGCACCCCCGGTGATCCTGGCGTGACGCCCGACGATCTGGCCGCGCTGCATGCGCGATGCTTCGACAGCCCGCGCCCCTGGTCGGCCGACGAGTTCGCCAGCCTTCTGGCGGGTCGTGGGACGTTCCTGCTGGAGGCGCCGCACGGTTTCCTGATGGGGCGCGCCATCGCCGGCGAGGCCGAGTTGCTAACCGTGGCCGTGGACCCGCAGGCGCGGCGGGCGGGCACGGGCCGCGCGCTGGTTGCCGCATTCGCGGGCAAAGCGGCGGCGATGGAGGCCGAGGAGGCCTTTCTGGAGGTCGCGCATGACAACCTTGCGGCACGGCGGCTGTATCAGGCCACGGGATGGCTGGAAGCGGGCGTCCGGCGGCGATATTACGGGCCTGCGACGGACGCGATCGTGATGCGTCTGACGCTGCGTGCGACCCAAGAAGGCGGTTGACCGGACCCCGTGCGATGCGCCCTAATCGGGCGATCAGCGGGCCCGTTGAATCGCCCGCGAAAAACAGGATGAGGTTCCTTTATGTCCCTGATGAAATCGCTGCTGGCGGGCTCGGCCCTGGCCGTGCTGTCGACCGGTGCGGCGCTGGCCGATCCGGCGCTGATCTATGACCTGGGCGGCAAGTTCGACAAGTCGTTCAACGAGGCGGCGTTCGGCGGCGCGCAGCGTTGGGTCGAGGAGACCGGCGGCACCTATCGCGAGCTGGAGATGCAGTCCGAGGCACAGCGCGAGCAGGCCCTCCGCCGCCTGGCCGAGAGCGGATCGAACCCCATCGTCATGACCGGCTTCGCCTTTGGCGACGTGCTGACCAAGGTCGCGGGCGATTACCCGGACACGAAATTCGCCATCATCGACATGGTGGTCGAGGCGCCGAACGTGCAATCGGTCGTCTTCACCGAGGAGCAGGGCAGCTATCTGGCCGGCGTCATGGCCGGGATGGCGTCCGAATCCGGCACCGTCGGCTTCATCGGCGGCATGGACATCCCGCTGATCCGCAAGTTCGAATGCGGCTTTGCCCAGGGGTTCAAGTCGGTCCAGCCCGAAGGTTCGCTGGTCAGCAACTATACCGGCACGACGCCCGCCGCCTGGAACGACCCCGTCAAGGGTGGTGAGCTGGCGCGCGCGCAGAAATCGCAGGGCGCCGACGTGATCTATGCGGCCGCCGGCGGCACCGGCATCGGCGTGCTGCAGGCCGCCGCCGACGAGGGCATCCTGGCCATCGGCGTGGACAGCAACCAGAACGCGCTGCATCCGGGCCAGATCCTGACCTCGATGGTCAAGCGCGTGGACAATGCGGTCTTCGACGCCTTCACTGCTGGCACCGACCTGGAGCCGGGCGTCAAGGTCATGGACCTGGCCGCGGGCGGCGTGGACGTCGCGGTCGACGACAACAATGCCGAGCTGGTCACCGCCGAGATGCAGGCCGCCGTGGACGAGGCCAAGGCTGCCATCGCCTCGGGCGAGGTCACGGTGCATGACTTCATGACCGACAACGCCTGCCCGGCGTCGTAATGACCACTGCGGGCGACATGCTGGGGGGGCGGTCGGCGACGGCCGCCCCCGCTGCCATCGAGCTGCGGGGCATCTCGAAGGCGTTCGGGGCGGTTCAGGCGAACCGCGACATCAGCCTGTCGGTGCCGCGCGGCACGATCCACGGCATCATCGGAGAGAACGGCGCCGGGAAATCGACGCTGATGTCGATCCTTTACGGGTTCTACAAACCCGATGCGGGCCAGATCCTGGTGGGCGGAAAGCCGATCAGCATCAGCGACAGCCAGACCGCGATCCGCGCGGGCATCGGCATGGTGTTCCAGCACTTCAAGCTGGTGCAGAACTTCACCGTGCTGGAGAACATCATCCTGGGCGTCGAGGATGGCGCCCTGCTGCGCCCGTCGCTGTCGAAGGCGCGCGGCGTCCTGAAGCGCCTGGCCGCCGAATACCAGCTGAACGTGGACCCCGACGAGGTGGTGGAAAACCTTTCCGTCGGGCACCAGCAGCGGGTCGAGATCCTCAAGGCGCTGTATCGCCAGGCCGACATCCTGATCCTGGACGAACCGACCGGCGTGCTGACGCCCGCCGAGGCCGACCACCTGTTCCGCATCCTCAAGGGGCTGCGCGACGAGGGCAAGACGATCATCCTGATCACGCACAAGCTGCGCGAGATCATGGAGATCACCGACAACGTGTCCGTGATGCGCCGCGGCGAGATGGTCGCCTCGGTCCGGACCGCCCAGACCAGCCCCGAGCAGCTGGCCGAGCTGATGGTCGGCCGCAAGGTGCTGCTGAACGTGGACAAGCAGCCGGCACGGCCGCAGGCCCCGGTCCTTGAGGTGCGCGGCCTGACCATGGTCGATGCCGAGGGGGTGGAACGCCTGCGCGGCATCGACCTGGACATCCGCGCCGGAGAGATCCTGGGCATCGCGGGCGTCAGCGGCAACGGCCAGACCCAGCTGCTGGAGATCCTGGGCGGATACCCCGAGAAGGGCGCCAGGGTCACGGGCGAGGTGCGCATGAACGGCGCCGCCCTGCCCCTGACCGGGTCGGGCTGCGACGCCGGTCAGCGCCGCCGCGACGGCGTGGGCCACATCCCCGAGGACCGTCAGGTCGAAGGCCTGATCATGGATTTCGCCGCGTGGGAGAACGTGGCCTTCGGCTGGCACGACGCGCCCGAGTTCAACAGGGGCTGGCTGATGGACAACGACGCCATCCGCCGCGACGCCCAGGCCAAGATGGAGCGGTTCGACGTGCGCCCGCGCGACTGCCACCTGGCGGCGCGCAATTTTTCGGGCGGGAACCAGCAGAAGATCGTCGTCGCCCGCGAGATCGAGCGCAACCCCGACCTGCTGCTGATCGGCCAGCCCACGCGCGGCGTGGACATCGGCGCGATCGAGTTCATCCACAAGCAGATCGTGGCCCTGCGCGACGCGGGCAAGGCGATCCTGCTGGTCAGCGTCGAGCTGGACGAGATCCTGGCCCTGTCCGACCGCGTGGCCGTGATGTTCGACGGCCGCATCATGGGCGAACGCCTGCCCGCACAGACCACCACCGGGGAACTGGGCCTGCTGATGGCGGGCATCACCGACACCAGGAGCGTCCCCGACGATGCGGGCATCCCGCCGGGAATCGCCCATGACCTGCCGGAAGGACGCGCCTGATGGACAAGATGCCGAAATGGGCGGACGTCATCCTGACGCCGCTGATCTCTCTGGTGCTGGCGATGGGCATTTCCGCGCTGGTGATCCTGGCCATCGGGGAAAGCCCCTGGATGGCGCTGACCACGATGGTCGAAGGGGCGCTCGGCTCCAGCTATGGCTGGGGCTTCACGCTGTATTACGCGACGAACTTCATCTTCACGGGGCTGGCGGTGATGGTCGCCTATCACGCCGCCCTGTTCAACATCGGCGGCGAGGGGCAGGCGGCGATGGGCGGCCTGGGGGTCGCGCTGGTGCTGCTGTTCCTGCCGCTGCCGCATTGGGCGATCGCCCTGCCGGTGGCGATGCTGGGCGCCGCGGCCTTCGGGGCGGCCTGGGCCTTCATCCCCGCTATCCTGCAGGCGAAACGCGGCAGCCACATCGTGATCACCACGATCATGTTCAACTTCATCGCCGCGGCCACGCTGAACTATGTGCTGGTGAACCAGCTGCGCCCGACGGGCAGCATGGACCCGGCCTCCGCCCGCTTCCCCGAGGCCACGAACCTGCCCGCGCTGACCGACATCGCGGCGGGCATGGGGTTTGAATGGGGCCGCAACACCCCGGTCAACGTGACCTTCCTGGTGGCGCTGGCGGCCTGCTTCCTGATCTGGGTGCTGATCTGGCAGACGCGTCTGGGCTATCAGATCCGCGCCTTCGGCAAGTCCGAACCGGGTGCGGTCTATGCGGGCATCAACCCGGTGCGCATCACCGTCATCGCCATGCTGATCTCGGGCGCGCTGGCGGGCATGATGGCCATCAACAACGTGATGGGCGAATCCGAACGCCTGGTCCTGAACGCGGTCGAGGGTGCGGGCTTCATCGGCATCGCGGTCGCGCTGATGGGCCGCAACCACCCCCTGGGCATCCTGCTGGCGGCCCTGCTGTTCGGCTTCCTCTATCAGGGCGGCGGAGAGCTGGCGCTGTGGACCACCATCCCGCGTGAGCTGATCATCGTGATCCAGGCCCTGGTGATCCTGTTCACGGGCGCGCTGGACAACATGGTCCGTATGCCATTGGAACGGTTGTTCCTGACCATGAAACGGACCAGCCGGGGGGCGGTGAAATGAACATCCGCGACTCGCTGATCGCGATCATCGTCCTGGCCATCTGCCTGGTCTGGGCCTTTGCCGACGGCGCCGCCGCCCAGCAGGGCATCGGCAGCGCGCTGCGCCTGATGACGCCGCTGCTGCTGGCCTGTCTGGCGGGGCTTTATTCCGAACGCGCCGGGGTCTTCGACATCGGGCTGGAGGGCAAGATGCTGATGGCAGCCTTCACCGCCGCATCGGTCGCCTATATCACCGGCAGCGCATGGCTGGGCCTGGCCGCGGGCATCGCCGGGTCGCTTGCGCTGTCGCTGATCCATGGCCTCGCCTCGATCACCTTCATGGGCAACCAGCTGATCTCGGGCGTGGCGATCAACTTCCTGGCCTCGGGGCTGACGGTGCTGGTCGGACAGAACGCCTTCGGACTGGGCGGGCGCACGCCGGCCCTGACCGGTGCGGGGCGGTTCAACCCGATCACCCTGCCCGGCGCCGAGGCGCTGCGCAATGTCCCGGTGCTGGGCCCGATCTATTCAGGGCTGATCTCGGGGCAGACGATCCTGGTCTATGTGGCCTTCGCGCTGGTGCCGATCACGTGGTGGGTGCTGTACCGCACCCGGTTCGGCCTGCGCCTGCGCGCGGTGGGGGAAAACCCCGCCTCGGTCGATACCGCGGGCGTGTCTGTCACACGTCTGCGCTATACCGCGGTGGCCATCGCAGGGGTGCTGTGCGGCATCGCGGGCGCCTATCTGGCGACCGGCCTGTCGGCGGGCTTCGTCAAGGAGATGACCGCCGGGCGCGGCTTCATCGCGCTGGCCGCGCTGATCTTCGCCAAGTGGCGGCCGTGGCAGGCGCTGTTCGCGACCTTCCTGTTCGGCCTGCTGGAGGCGATCGCCAACCTCTATCCGAACCTGGACCTGGGGATCATCACGGTGCCGTCCATGTTCATGAACGCGCTGCCCTATATCCTGACGGTGGTGATCCTGGCCGGCTTCGTCGGCCGCGCCATCCCGCCCCGCGCCGGAGGAGAGCCCTATGTCAAGGAGCGCTGAGCTTGCCGCCCTGATCCGCGACCGCGCGGGTCAGGAGGCGCCCGAATACGGCCTGATCCTGGGGTCCGGGCTGGGCCACCTGTCGGCATGCGTCGATGGCGTGGCGATCCCCTATGACAATCTGCCGGGCTTTCCCCATGCGGGCGTGTCGGGCCATGTGCCCCAGCTGGTCATCGGCCAGCTGGAGGGGGTGCGGGTCGCGGTCTTCGGGGGGCGGTCGCATTACTATGAATCCGGGCGGGCGGACGCGATGCGTCTGCCGCTGGAGGTGCTGGCGGCCCTGGGATGCGACAAGCTGATCCTGACCAACGCCGCCGGGTCGCTGCGCCCCGACATCCCGACCGGCGGGCTTATGCTGCTGAACGACCACATCGCGTTTGCCGGCACCAACCCCCTGATCGGAGAGGCGACCGACGCGCGCTTCGTGCCCATGACCGACGCGCATGACGCCGCGATGCGTGCGGCCCTGCTGGCCGCCGCCGAGGCGGAGGGGGTGGCGCTGCCGCAGGGTGTCTACTGCTGGTTCTCGGGGCCCAGCTTCGAGACCCCGGCCGAGATCCGCGCCGCGCGCACGCTTGGCGCAGATGCGGTGGGCATGTCGACGGTGCCCGAGATCATCCTGTCACGGTTCCTGGGCCTCAGGGCGGCGGCCATCTCGGTCGTCACCAACATGGGGGCGGGGCTGTCCGACGAATCGATCAGCCACGACCACACCAAGGCAATGGCCCCTCTGGGCGCGGCCAAGCTGGAAACCGTGCTGCGCCGTTTCCTGAAGGATCAGGCCAGGTAGCGGGCGAACCAGTCCAGCGTCCGCTGCCACGCCAGTTCCGCGGCCTCGGGGTCGTATCGCGGCGTGGAATCGTTGTGAAAGCCGTGGTTGGTGCCCGGATAGACATGCGCCTCATAGGTCTTGCCAGCCTCCTTCAGCGCGGCCTCGTAGGCGGGCCAGGTGGCGTTGACGTTCTCGTCGATCTCGGCGAACTGGAACAGCAGCGGCACCTCGATCTTGGGAACATCCGCCACGGGGGCCTGCCGGCCATAGAAGGGCACCGACGCGCCCAGTTCCGGATAGGCCACCGCCAGCGCGTTGCACACGCCCCCGCCATAGCAGAAGCCCACCGCGCCGACCTTGCCGGTCGACTGCTCATGCGCCATCAGATGTTCGGCCCCCGCAAAGAAATCGTTCATCAGCAGGGTCGGATCGACCTCGGCCTGCAGGGCGCGCCCCTCCTCGTCATTGCCGGGATAGCCGCCCTTGGAGGTCAGCCCGTCCGGCGCCAGCGCCAGATAGCCCGCCTTGGCCAGGCGCCGCGCGACGTCCTCGATATAGGGGTTCAGGCCGCGGTTCTCGTGGATCACCAGGACCGCGGGCCAGGGCCCCTCGCCCGCCGGGGCCACCTGATAGGCACGAACCTCGCCATGCCCCTCGGGCGACGGATACGTCACGTATTCGGGCAGGATGTCGGGATCGGTAAAGCTGACCTGCTGGGCCAGCGCATAGTTCGGCCGCAGCATGTTCAGCAGCGCCAGCGCGGTGACGCCGCCGACCGCGAACTTGCCCGCCCGGTCCAGGAACTGCCGCTTGGTGATGCGGCCGTGGGCATAGAAATCGTACAGCTCCAGCAGCTCCTGCGGGAAATCCTTGGCACTCATCCGGGTCATCGCGCTCTCCTGACATGGGGTCGCAGTCAGACTAGGCCAGCCCGCGCCCCTGCCCGATCACAAATCAGAGACCGCCGCGCGGGTGTCGCCCGCATCCACCGCCGAACGCGCACCGTTCGCGGTCATGCGGGCCAGCGCGGCCTCGACCCGGCCGGTGGCGGCGTCCAGGTCGGACAGGTCGTCCAGTGCGACGATCTGTCCGCGCCCGTCGTCATGGCGCGACCGGTGCTTGTCATAGCGCGGGTCGTAATGATCCCGCAGCAACCCCTCGGACAGTTGCTGCCACCGGCCCTGCGCCAGCGCCTGCCGCCAGCCCTCGACACGCTCGGCGGGGTGCAGGGGGGCCATCAGGTCCAGGATCGCGGCGACGCGCGCGGGATCGTCGACCATGTCGCGATAGGTCGCGGCGGTAAACGCCGCGCGCGCGGCAACCGGCACCTGCATCTGCAGGCGGGGCGCGGCGCAGATCGCCTGCCACATTGCCTTGGGGACGGTGATCTGGCCGATGCGGCTGCTCTCGGCCTCGACCAGCAGGGGGCGGGCGGGATCCAGACGCTCCAGCGCGACGGCCAGGCGTCCTTCGAACATCTTCTGGCTGGGCTGGCCCTCGGGGTGGCCGCCGAACAGGCTGCCGCGATGGTTGGCCAGCCCCTCCAGGTCGATCACCTGATGGCCGCGCTGCGCCAGCCGCTGCAGGATCGCGGTCTTGGCGCTGCCCGTGTTGCCGTCCAGCACGATCACCGGGGCCGCGATCGGACCGTTCTGCACCCGGTCCACGACCAGCGACCGCCATGCCTTGTAGCCGCCCTGGACCCGCGCCACGCGCCAGCCGATCTGGCTCAGGATCGTGCCGAAGCTGCCCGAGCGCTGCCCACCGCGCCAGCAATAGACCAGCGGCTGCCACGCGCCGCCCCGATCGGCCAGCGGCCCCTGCAGGTGCCGCGCCGCATTGGCCGCGACCAGCGCCGCCCCCAGCTTGCGGGCGTCAAAGGGTGACACCTGCTTGTAGACCGTGCCCACGCGGGCACGTTCCGCATCCGACAGGACCGGCAGGTTGATCGCTCCGGGCAGGTGATCCTCGGCGAATTCCGCCGGGGCGCGGACATCGATGATGTCGTCGAACCCGGCCAGAACCGGGTCCGCCGCACTGGCAAGCGTCAGATCCAAGATCAGAAGACGTAGACGGGCGTGCCGATGGGCACCTGGTCGAACAGGCTCATCACGGCCTCGTTGCGCATGCGCAGGCAGCCGTTGGAGACCGCCCGCCCGATCGATCCGGGATCGGTCGTGCCATGGATGCGGATGGCGGTGTCGTTGCCCCGGTCGTCATACAGGTACAGCGCCCGCGCCCCCAGGGGGTTCTGCGGACCGCCGGGCATGCCGTCGGCGTATTTGGCATAGGCGCCGGGGTTGCGTTCGATCATGTCGTCGGTCGGCCGCCAGCTGGGCCATTCGACCTTGCGGCCGATCGTGGCCTTGCCCTTCCAGACCAGTTCGGCCGTGCCGACGGCGACGCCGTAGCGGACCGCCTTGCCCGGTGCGACGACGTGATACAGGAAGAAATCGCGGCTGACGACGACGATGCTGCCGGTCTCGAAATCGTCCCGGATCTCGACCTCGATGGGGGCATAGGGATCGACCGCCGCCTCCTGGGCGCCGGCCAGCGTCGGGGCCAGGGCGGGTGCGGCCACCAGCAGGGCGGCCAGAGAGATCATCTGACGACGGTTCATGGCGCAGTTCCAATCGGTTTGCTTTTCCCCCGGATACAGCGAAACGCCCCCGGCCCGCAACTCACGAGGGCGTTCGGCCGCCTCGCGGCCTTGACCGCGCGTCCCTCGCGCCACATCTGTCACCCATGACACAAGCCGCAGCCCCGATCCCCGCCGATGGCCTGCCTGTCACCCGCCTGGCCATCCGGGGCATGAGCTGCGCGGCCTGTTCGGGACGCGTGGGCCGCGTGCTGTCGGCCCGCCCCGACGTGGCGGATGCGCAGGTGAACCTGGCCACCCACCGCGCCCAGGTCAGCCACGATCCCGCCCTGACCCCGCAGGCCTTGGCGCAAATCGTGACGGATCTGGGCTATCCCGCGACCGTCATCGCCGACCGCGCGCCCCCACCCCCGGACGAGGCCCCGGCCCTGCGCCGCGCGGCCCTGACCGCCGCCGCCCTGACCCTGCCCGTCGCGGTGGTCGAGATGGGCGGCCATCTGGTCCCGGCCTTCCATCACTGGCTGCATGCGCTGGTGCCGATGCGCACGTTGTGGGTCGTGCAGATGATCCTGACGCTGGCGGTGCTGGCCGGACCGGGGCGGCGGTTCTTCGGCACGGGGCTTGCCGCCCTGCGCCGCGGCGCCCCCGAGATGAACAGCCTCGTGGCGCTTGGCGCGGGCACGGCCTTTGCCTTTTCCGCCGTCGTGACCCTGGCCCCCGGCCTGGTCCCCGCCGCCTCGCGCCAGGTGTGGTTCGAGGCCGCGGCGGTGATCGTCACCCTGATCCTGACCGGCCGCTGGCTGGAGGCGCGCGCCAAGGGCCAGGCCGGCGCCGCGATCCGCGCGCTGCTGGCCCTGACGCCCGATCACGCGACGGCGCTGCGGGACGGGCATCCGGTGCGTGTCGCGGTGGCCGACCTGCAGCCGGGCGATCTGGTGCAGCTGGCGCCCGGCGAACGCATCGCGCTGGATGGCGTGCTGACCGAAGGCGCGGGCCATGTCGACGAATCCATGCTGACGGGCGAACCCGTCCCGGTGCTGCGCGCGCCCGGCGACACGGTGACCGGCGGCACGGTCAACGGCGCGGCCGCCCTGACCTATCGCGTCACGGCCACGGGGCCGGACACCGTGCTGTCGCGGATCGTGGCCCTGGTCGAAGAGGCGCAGGCCGCCCGCCTGCCGGTGCAGGCGCTGGTCGACCGGGTCACGCGGATCTTCGTTCCGGTGGTGATGGGCCTGGCGGTGCTGGCCTTTGCGCTGTGGCTGATCTTTGGCCCCGACCTTGCGCATGCGGTCGTGGCGGCGGTGTCGGTGCTGATCATCGCCTGCCCCTGCGCGATGGGCCTGGCGGTGCCGATGTCGATCATGGTGGGCAGCGGGCGCGGCGCGGGGCTTGGCATCCTGTTCCGCCAGGGCGATGCCTTGCAGAAACTGGCGGGCGCGCGGGTGGTGGCCTTTGACAAGACCGGGACGCTGACGCAAGGCCGCCCCCGTGTGACGCAGATCTGGACCCACGGCATCGACCGCGACGCGGCCCTGCGCCTGACCGCCGCGGCCGAGGCCCGATCCGAACACCCCCTGGGCCGCGCGATCCTGGCCGAGGCAGGCGGCATGACGCTGCCCCCGGCGCAATCGGTGACCGCCCTGCCCGGACGCGGCCTGACCGCGATGGTCGAGGGGCGGTCGCTGCTGATCGGCAACGCCGCCGCGCTGCAGGCGGCGGGCATCGTGCCGGACGCCGCCCTGATCCGCCATGCCGATGCCGTATCGACCGATGGCGCGACCCCGGTGCATCTGGCCGCCGACGGCCGCCACGTGGCGACATTCGCGCTGGCCGATCCCGAACGACCGGAATCCGCCGCGGCCATCGCCGCCCTGCGCGACATGGGCCTGCGGACCCAGATGCTGTCGGGCGACCTGCCCGCCACCGCGCAGGCCATGGGCGCGCGGCTTGGCATCGACCGGGCGCAGGGCGGGCTGACCCCCGACGACAAGCTGACGGCGATCCGCGCGATGGGGCCGGGCAGCGTCTTCGTGGGCGACGGCATCAACGATGCGCCGGCGCTGGCCGCCGCCGACACGGGCATCGCCATCGGCACCGGGACCGATATCGCCATCGAGGCCGCCGATGCGGTGCTGATGGCGGGCGATCCGCAGGGCGTCGCCCGGGCGATCCGCCTGTCGCGCGCCGTGATGCGCAACATCCGCCAGAACCTGTTCTGGGCATTCGCCTATAATGCCGCGCTGATCCCGGTTGCCATGGGCGCGCTGGTGCCCTTTGGTGGGCCGCAACTGTCGCCCATGCTGGGGGCCGGCGCGATGGCGCTGTCCTCGGTCTTCGTGGTGACGAATGCCCTGCGCCTGAGGACTGCCGCATGATCCTGACCCGCCGCCACCTGCTGACCGCCGCCGCCGCCACGCTGGTCCGCCCCGCCCAGGCACAGGCGCTGCCGCGCATCCTGTGCTTTGGCGACAGCCTGACCGCCGGTTTCGGCCTGGGCCCGACCGAGGGGTTGGTCCCGCAGCTGTCGGCCTGGCTGGCCGATGCGGGGCGCCCGGCGGATCTGATCGATGCGGGGCTGTCGGGGGACACGACCTATGGCGGCCGCGTGCGGATTGAGCTGTCGATGCGCCGCCACCGCCCCGATGCCGTCATGGTCGAGCTGGGCGGCAACGACATGCTGCGCCGCTGGCAGCCCGCCGATGCCGAGGCGAACCTGGACGCGATCCTGCAGACCGCGGGCAGCGGCGGGCGGCCCCTGCTGCTGGTCGGCATCCATGCCCCGGCGGGCCAGCCCGACTGGCGCCGCGCCTGGAGCGGCATCTGGCCGCGTTTGGCCGAACGCCACGGCGCGCTGCTGCTGCAGGATCTGTATGCGCCGCTGGCACAGGTGCCCGCGACCGACCGGGCGCCCCTGCTGCTGCGGGACGGGGTTCACCCGTCGGCGCAGGGGGTGGCGCTGATCGTCCGGCACCTGGGTCCGGTGGCCGCCCAACTGGTCGAACGGGCGGCCTGAGGGGCCTCAGTGGCCCTGATGGTCGCCGTGGTCGTGATCGGCGGGGGCGGCATCCTCGCGCTGGTTGTCGACGACGACCTGCACCTCCTCGGTGCCGCAATCGCCGAAATCCATCGACAGGGTCAGCGTGTCGCCATCGGCCAGCGGTTCGGCCAGGCCCAGCATCATGATGTGGTCGCCGCCGCGGTTCAGGGCGTGGGTCTGACCGGCGGCGACGGCGATCCCGTCCTCGATCCGGGTCATCTTCATGACGCCGCCTTCCTCGACATGGGTGTGCAGCTCGACCCGCTCGGCCGCGTCGGACGACACGCCCTGCAGGGTGCAGGCGACCTGACGGTGGTTTTCCAGCTGCATGAAGACCGCGCCCACCTTGGGGTTGGTGCTGCGCGCATAGGCGTCGTTGGCGTGCATGCCGTCATGGGCAAGGGCGGCCACCGGGGACAGCACCGCGACGGCGGCCAGGATCGACAGTTTCATTCGGCAAGGTCCTTGGATGGGGCCGGGGCGCGCACAGGCCGCACCGCACGGGCCGGGGTTCCGGACATGCAAAAGCCCCGCCGGAACGGCAGGGCCATGCATCATCCGACGATCATCGGATCAGGCGGTCGCGGCAGCCGATTCGGCCTTGACCAGGTCGCGCTTGATCTTCTGGGCGCGGTCCGACAGCTCGGTGTCCTTGGCTTTGGCCAGGAAGGCGTCCAGGCCGCCACGGTGATCGACCGAACGCAGCGCCGCAGCCGAGATGCGCAGCGAGTAGCCGCGGCCCAGCTTTTCGGACAGCAGCGTGACCTCGTTCAGGTTCGGCAGGAACCGGCGACGGGTCTTGTTGTTGGCATGGCTGACATTGTTACCGCTCATCGGGCCTTTGCCGGTCAGTTCGCAGACGCGCGACATGGTGTGTTCCTTCGTCTCAGCTGTGCGGGCGGGGGGTCCGTCCCAATGTGAAAAGGCGCCGCGAGGCAGCGCCCGGAATTCCGTTCGCGGGTGGC
The DNA here is from genome assembly GCF_006151785.1 of Paracoccus marcusii. Lineage (GTDB taxonomy): Bacteria > Pseudomonadota > Alphaproteobacteria > Rhodobacterales > Rhodobacteraceae > Paracoccus > Paracoccus marcusii. The sequence goes on along the minus strand of NZ_VDDD01000094.1, from coordinate 871 downwards.
TACCGCATGAGGGGCGCGTCGTCAAGCCTTGTCAGGTGATTCCATAGCCGCGCTCCAGCGCGATCAGGCGCTCCTTGCGCCACAGGCCGCCCGCATATCCGGTCATGGTGCCATCTGTGCCGATGACCCGGTGACAGGGCACGACCAGCGCCAGCCGGTTCGCCCCATTGGCCGCCGCGACCGCGCGGACGGCGGTGGGATGGCCGATGGCCGCCGCAAGCTGGGCATAGCTGCGCGTCCGGCCCGCGGGAATCGCCTGCAGTTCCTGCCAGACGCGGGTCTGGAACGGCGTGCCGCGCAGGCGCACCGGCAGGTCCAGCCGCCCGTCGCTGCCCGCGAAGAACCGGGCCAAGGCGGCCTCGGCCCGGTCGGTCACCGCGGTGCGGCCCAGCCCGATCCGCCCCCCCGCCATCACCGACAGCCGCCGCAGCCCCTGGGGCAGCGCCTTGCGGTCGGTGAATTCCAGCAGGTGCAGGGCGTCGTCATCGGCGATGGCGATCATCCCGCCCAGGGGCGTATCGATCCAGTCCGCGCGCAGGTCCGCGGCCCCCCGCATCTGGTGCGGGGCATGCCCGAACAGGCGTGCAAAGGCCTGCCGGAACCCCGATGCCGAATCGAACCCCGCGTCCAGCTGTGCGTCGATCATCCTGCCTCCTTGCGTCAATGTGGTCAGGCCCGCGCGCAGCCGTGCCGCGCGCGCCAGCTGCAGAAAGCTGGTGCCCAGATGCTGGCGGAACAGCCGCCGCACGGTCGAGGGGTCATGGCCCAGGGCGGTCAGGTCCGCCTCGGACCAGCGGCGGGCGGGGTCGGCGGCCAGCGCCGCGCCCAACGTGGCGACCAGCGGCGGCACCTGCCCTTCGGGACGGCAGCG
>NZ_VDDD01000093.1 GCF_006151785.1 Paracoccus marcusii | reverse complement strand
AGGTTCACATGGCTCACTTCTCAGTGGAAATTATGCGCTTACCCGGCTCAGTTCTGGGTGGAAATCAACACTCTACAAAAGCCGGGCAAGTCCAATGATCTGATGTGCTGCTTCAGTAGGTAGTCACGATAAAGTGATAATCAGCGTCTTGCGAAGATTCCAGATATTACAACCCAGGAGTGCGTAGAGTTTAAATTGCTCACCTTTAAGAATTTCTGCACTGTCTGCAATTATTTTATCTAAACATTTCGGTACGTTTCACCTCCGTTTCAGCGATAATTCACGTTGGTGAGAGGCGACGTGTCCTTAGCAGATTTCGTTCGCTCTGAACGTATCACTGCTAGAGTTGCAGCCCATCTCGACTGGAACCGTACCGTTCGGTTCTTTCTTGGTCATGCATCTTCGCGTACATAATGTGGTAATGAAGGTTAACAGGGTCGCCGTCGCGGTCCTGCACTTGGCCACTGCAGTATTTGCGCACGGGCCCCGATCGGAGCGAGGCCAGACCATGCGACACGGCATCCGACCCCATCCCCCGTGCCCGCACTGGCCGATCGCTTACTGACCCCTGAAGGGTGCCTTCGGGCGCCCCGGCAATTCCGATTACCTGATTGGCCCCCAGAGCTGTTCTGCGGGGACGGACCTCTTACGCCCCTGTTCCAAGGAGACGCCCATGCCCGTCCTTACCCAACTTGAAGGCACGACCATTACCGGAACCGTCGACTCTCCGGTGGTGACGCTGCCGCCCACCTCCGTGCTGAATGATTTCGGCGCCGGCCAGTCCTTTGACGGCTATCGCGTCCAGGACGATGAGACCGGACCGAACACCGTTACAGCCGGTGAGTTCCTGACGCCGATCATCGATGGAGAGCCCCTGCCGGGCACGTATCTAGGGTCCGGCGTCCTGTCGACAGCGGCCGCCAATATCGGTCAGCTGTCGGGTGCGTTGACCAACGGCGTCCGCCTGCAGGTAAATCCAGTGGACGTCGACTATTTCCGCGACAATGACGGCAACGTGTATTTCATCAGCGATCAGCCCCTGACCGCAGACCGCCTTCAGGCGACCCTCACTGTTCGGGTCCTTGGTGTGAACACGACCGTGACGGTTCCGCTCAACGAGGTGAACCAAACCATTGCAGGGCTGGACCCGACTGGGGCTCTGCGTGCCGCGCTGCCGCAGGTCACAGGATTGACCCAGCAGGTGCTTGATACCGCCGTGATCAACACCACGATCAGCGGTGACGGGACGCTCGTGCTGGCGGATGACGATATCGAAATCGTGTGCTTTGCCGCCGGCACCCTGATCGACACGCCGGATGGGCCGGTGGCCGTCCAGACCCTTCGCCCGGGCGATCTGGTCATGACGCGCGACAACGGGGCGCAGCCGCTGCGCTGGACGGGATCGCAGCGCCTGTCCGCGGTGGCGCTGGCGCGCAATTCGCGCCTGACGCCGGTCCGCATCGCGGCAGGTGCCCTAGGCATCAACACACCGTCCCGGGATCTGATCGTCTCTCCCCAGCATCGGGTGCTGGTGCGGTCCCGGATCGCGCAGCGCATGTTCGGTACGTTCGAGGTGTTGGTCGCCGCCAAGCAACTGCTGTCGCTGGACGGGTTCGAACTGGCCACCGATCTGGCCGAGGTCGAATATTTCCACATCATGTTCGACCGCCACGAGGTAATCCGGTCCAACGGGGCGGATACCGAATCGCTCTATACCGGCGTGCAGGCCCTGCGCATGGTCGGCCCGGCCGCACGGCAGGAGCTGCTGACCCTGTTTCCGGACCTGGTCGATGCGGGTCGCGCGACCCTTCCTGCACGCGATCTTCCGCAGAACAGGATGGTGCGCAAGATGGCCGAACGCCATCAGCGCAACGCCTGCGCACTGGTGGGCTGAACCGCCGGCGCGACAGCAAGAAGGCCGCCCGTCACGGGCGGCCTTTTCGATTCAGGCCCGTCGTGCCTTGCGGGCACGCTGCCAGGGGGCGCCGTGCTCCAGCCACAGGGCCGACACCCACCACAGCGCCACGCAGGCCCACAGATCGACCGCAAGACGCCGCCAAGTGGGCTGGTCCGCGGGGGTCATCTGGAACGCGTCGCCCAGCACCGACAGCAGCACGCAGGCCACGAAGGCGAACAGTCCGCCCTTGCCGATCTGCTGCAATGCGACGCCGGGGCGGGTGGCCGCCAGCCATTCCATCGGCCGTGCCAGGGGGACCGAGACCAGCCACGCGGCGGCGACGATCGCCAGATAGCGGGTGCCGTCCAGGCTCCATTTGTCGATGGTGCCATAGACCTGCATCAGCGCCTGGCGGAAAGCCAGCGCGGGCTCTCCGATCCGGGCGCCGATGACGATGGCGCTGCCGAAGGCGAACATGCCGATCGCCAGCACGGTCAGCACGTGCCGCCACGGCCACAGCACCGCCATGATCGTCTGGCGATAGAGGCCGATCGCCGTGCCGGTATAGAACAGCATCTGCCAGCCGAACGGGTTGAACAGGAAGCCGTTCTCGGTCCGGTGGTTCGGGATCATCGCGTTCAGTTCGGGCGCGTGCCACCACAGCAGGACCGACCCCAACGCCACGATCAGCGGCCAGCGCAGCATCAGCGGCACCACGACCACCGAAAGGGTGATCAGAATCACGTAGACGGCCAGCACATCGATGATGTTGGGCTGGACCCAGAAGGTAGCGACCGTGCCGACGAAGCCCAACGGGTTCTCCAGGATCCAGATCGCGTACTGATTCCAGATCGCCGTGTGCGGACGATCCAGCGCCAACAGGGCCGCCGACAGCAGGGCCATCAGTACTGCGCCGATCAGCATGGCGCGCCAGACCTCGAACGCGCGGCGGGCGAACCGGCGTTGGGCCATGCGGCGTCCCTCGCGAGTTTCGACGCTGCGCCAGACGAGGCCCACCAGAAAGCCGGACAGCAGCACGAACATCTCGGACGCATCGAAGATCGAGAAGTTCGGCAGCGTCGTCCCCCGGAGGACCGAGATCGGCATGTGGTTGATCATGATGCTGACCAGCGCGTAGCCGCGCAGCATATCCAGCGCAATCAGACGGTTCATGCGGGCAACCGGCTCCACCGGGTCAGGAGGGCCGGGTCCAGCAGCATGGCATCCGTTTCGGTGCGATCCATGTCGTCAAGGGCGGCGACCTGTCCGCTGGCATGCTCGATCTTGGCGCCGGCGGTGATCCGGGCCAGGCGGACCGCGCGGGGCAGGTCGTCGGGCAGGGGGGCCAGCATCGCGACATGGCGCGCCAGCAGGTCCGCGTCGGACCCAAGCCGCAGCAGGCTGTCGCGCCCGGTCATGGCCTGGGGCAGGGACCGGCTGATGGCCGCGGCCTCGGTCAGGATGGCGGGGGGATCGCGTTCCTCGGGGGTGACCAGCAGGCCGCGCAGACGTGCCCACCGGCCGAAGACCGGGCTGGCCGACAGGCGCGAGGTCAGAGGCGACAGGATCAGCCCCGCCAGGATCGGCGACAGCCAGATTAGCTGGGCAGGAGAGAAGGTCGCCAGCACGATCAGCGTGCCCAGGCCCAGGACGACATGCGCCCAATGGTGGCGCAGCACCACGCCCCAGGACGGCATCGATCCGGCGCGGGTCTGCGCGTTCCAACCGCTGTCGCGGCCCGACAGGATCTCGAAGATCTGGCGGGTCTGGACCAGCATCTGCACGGGCGCGATCAGCGCGGACAGGACCGTCTCGAAGATGGCGCTGGCAAAGATGCGTACGCGGCCGCCGGAGTTGCGCGCCAGGGGACGCGCCCAGGCCCGGAAGGTCGCGATGAACTTGGGCAGAAGCAGCAGGCCCATGGCGATGGCGAACAGCCACAGCATCCGGCGGCTGTCGAAGACCGGCCATTCGGGGAACAGCTGATAGGCGTTGGGGAAATATTCCGGCGTCGACAGCAGCACGGTGGCCGACAGGACCAGACCCACCAGGATCAGGGCCAGCCACAGCGGGCTCATCAGAAAGCCCATGATGCCGATGATCATGTGCGCCCGGCTGACACCGCGCAGGCCCTTGACCCCCAGCAGGCGGGAATGCTGCAGGTTGCCCTGCGCCCAACGGCGTTCGCGCACGGCCATGTCCAGCAGCGTGGGCGGGCATCCCTCATAGCTGCCGCGCAGGTCGTGATCCAGGCGCACGGCCCATCCGGCCCGGCACAGGGCGGCGGCCTCCACGAAGTCGTGGCTGAGGATGGTGCCACCAAAGGGCGGATTGCCGGGCAGGCGGGGCAGGCCGCAGGCCTGGGCAAAGGCGCTGACGCGGATGATCGCGTTGTGACCCCAGTAGTTGCCGGTATCACCCGACCACGCGGCCACGCCGCGCGCGATCATCGGGCCATAGACGCGACCCGCGAACTGGGTCAGGCGGGCAAAGATCGTCTCTCCGCCGACCAGCATGGGCATGGTCTGGATCAGGCCCGCCTGGGGGTCCGCCGACATGCGCGCCGACAATGCGCGGATGGTGGCGCCCGACATCACGCTGTCGGCGTCCAGCACGACCATCTGGTCATAGCGTCCGCCCCATTGGCGCACGAATTCCGCCAGGTTGCCCGACTTGCGATCGTCGTTGGACAGGCGGCGGCGATACCACAGGGGCAGCGGCGACAGGGCGCGGGCGCGGTCGATCACCAGCGTCTCGTTGACGGCGATGGCGGGGTCGCGGGTGTCCGACAGCACGAAGATCTCGGTCCGGTCGGCCATGCCCTCGGCCTCCAGCTCTCGGGCGAGGGCGACCAGAAGACCGATGCTGGTCGCGACATCCTCGTGATAGATCGGCATGACGACGACGACGCGGGCATCGTTCGGCCCGTCCGGCGTGGTCAGGCGGGGGGCCAGGAACCCGGCCAGCGTCCCGCAGAAGGAAAAGCCCACCCAGGCAAAGGTCGGCACGAACAGCACCAGCAGCGCGATCTGCATCGGCGTGGGGTCCGCGCCAAAGGCTGCCAGCATCTGCCAGAAGCCCACGACCGCCAGAACCGCGGTGCCGCCGAAGGTGATCAGCCGGGCCAGCCAGACGCGCAGACTGTTCATGCGCCGCGCGGGCCCCGCCTGCGGGTGGCGCGCGAAATCCTGCACGGGCATCGTCAGCGGCGCCAGAGGCGGCACAACGGGTGCCACGGCCGGCGCGTCGGAACGACCGGCCGTCATGTCATGGTCCATGGTCATGCTGTCCAGCGCGTCAGCCAGGTCTCGCTGAGGGCGAGGCCGTCGGGATCGGTCAGCAGCGCGCTGAGTTCGGACAGCTGCGTCCGCCCCGGCTCGAATTCGAATGCCAGGCGCAGCACGCCCTGCTCCGGCAGCGGTTTCAGATAGGCATGCGCGATCCGGCCCTCGGACGCGCTGACCTGATAGTTGGGCAGCGTCTCGCGGAACATGCCAAGATCGAAATCGATGATATAGCTGCGCGTCGTCTCGACATTGATCGACCGGCCGGACCGCACCTGCCGGACCTTGGCCAACGGCAGGTTGCTGGGCGGCAGCCCCGCAAAGCTGAGGCGATAGCGGAACTCGGTCCGCTCTCCGCCGGGGATCGTGTCGGAGGGCAGCCAGTAGCTGACGATGTTGTCGTTGAACTCGTTCTCGACCGGGATCTCTATCAGGCGCACCTCGCCCGCGCCCCAATCGCCCTCGGGCTCGATCCAGGCGGAGGGACGCAGATGGTACATCGCCTCGGCATCCTGATAGGTCTCGAAGTCGCGGGGCCGCTGGACCAGGCCAAAGCCGCGCGGATCGGTGTCGACGAAACTGCTGATCTGCAGGTTGCGCGGCGACATCAGCCCGCGCCACAGCGACTGGCCCGCACCGGTCTGCATCTGCAGCCCGTCGCTGTCGTGGCAGGCGGGGCGATAGTCGTCGACGACCCGGCGGCTGGCCGGGCTGAACCAGAACATCGACGTCAGTGGCGCCAGGCCCGTCTCGCGCAGATCGACGCGCGGGAACAGCGCGACGCGGGTCCGCACCATGGTCACTGCGCCGGGCGTCACGTCGAACTGGAACGCTGCCGCGACCGACTTGCTGTCCAGGATCGCATAGATGCGGACGCTTTCCGCGCCGGGCTTGGGCTCGACGATCCAGAAATCGGTGAACAGCGGAAATTCCTCGCCGTCGGGGCTGCCGGTCTTGATGGCCAAGCCACGCGCGGACAGGCCGTACAGCGTGCCGCGTGCCACCGCGCGGAAATAGCTGGCGCCCTGAAAGACGATGAACTCGTCCATGACGCCGGGGCGGTTCAGCGGCGTGCGCATCCGGAACCCGGACCAGCCCATGTTGCCGATCGTGTTCAGGTCCGGGCCGTCGGGGAAATAGCGTTCGTCGAATTCCAGCAGCGCCGGGTCGAACGGGATCGGCCGGGTGACGCCGTCGCGGACCAGGTTGATCTGCACCGGTTCATAGAAGATCGAACCGGGCGACAGCAGATCCACCCGGAAGGTCGCGTTGCCCGCCAGCGGGTCCTGGTCGCGGCGGAAACGGATGCCGCGATACTGGTCATAGTCCAGGTTGGCAAAGCTGCCGACCAGTTCCGCGACCGGCTGGACGTAAAGGCGCGCGGACCGTTCCTGCGCCAGCGTCGCGACCTGTTCGAAGTCGAAGGGCTGCGGGGCAGGGGGCCCGAAGGCTGCGGGGTCCACGCCTTCGGCAGGCGCCTGGGCCTGTGCCGGGACCGCCATCAGCGATCCACCGGCAGCCAGGGCGGTGGCAGCATTGAGAAATTGACGACGTTTCATATCCGGGGATGTCTCGACAAGGATAAGCGAATATACGCGGCACGCCGCAGTGCAGCAAGCGTGCCGGGCGGTTTGCTCGCTTATCGGCCGATATGGGCCCGCCGGGCAAGCAGGAATCGGCCTTATCGGTTCATTGTCGTGCAAGCCAGGCCGTCACGGGGCCGCGCACGCTGGTCAGGCCCTCGGCCTCGGCCTCCTCGATGACGCGGGCCAGCTCGACGATGCTGATGCGCCGGATGAGGTGCTTGACCGGTCCGATCGACGCCGGCCGCATCGACAGGCGGTGAATGCCCAGGGCCGCAAAGACCAGCGCCTCGACCGGCCGCCCGGCATCCTCGCCGCAAAAGGACAGCGGCACGCGGGCATCGGCGCAGCGCGCGATGATCTGGCGCAGCATCGACAGGAACGACACGTTCAGCGTGTCATAGCGGCGGCGGACCCGCTCGTTCTCGCGGTCGGCGGCAAAGAAGAACTGCTTCAGGTCGTTGCCGCCGATCGAGATGAAGTCGCACATCTCGAAGAACCGCTTGGGTGCGAAGGCCAGGGACGGCGTTTCCAGCATGGCGCCGACGCGGATGTCGCTGGGCATGGAATGCCCCAGGCGCTGTTCGCGCGCCATCTCCTGCATCAGGATGCGGTGCGCGGCCTCGTATTCCGTGATGTCCGCGATGAAGGGGAACATGACGTGCAGGGGCCGGCCGACGCTGGCGCGGATCAGGGCCTGCAGCTGCATCCGTAGCACGCCGCGCTTGTCCAGGCCCACGCGGATCGCGCGCCACCCCATCGCGGGGTTCGGTTCGTCCTGCGGCTTCATGTAGGGCAGAACCTTGTCCGACCCGATGTCCAGCGTGCGGAACATCACCGGTTTGCCCTGGGCGTTGTCCATGACGCGCGCATACAGACCGGCCAGCTCGGCGCGCCGGGGGACGTGGCTGCGGACCAGGAACTGCAGTTCAGTCCGGAACAGGCCCACCCCCTCGGCGCCCGACCCCTCCAGCGAGGGCAGGTCGGCCATCAGGCCTGCGTTCATGAACATCTGGATGGTGGTGCCGCAGGTGCCCGTGGCGGGCTGGTCCCGCAGGTCGGCATAGCGGTCCTGCGCCTCGGCCTGCATGGCGATCTTGTCCAGGAACGCCTTGTGGACGGTTTCCTCGGGGCGCAGGTGGACGACGCCCTGATCGCCGTCGACCAGGATCGGGTCGCCGTTCAGCGCCTCGGTGGTGATGCGGGTGGCGTGGATGACCAGCGGAATGGCCAGCGCGCGGGCGACGATGGCCGCGTGGCTGCCGACCGATCCCTCCTCCAGCACGACGCCCTTCAGCCGACGCCCGTATTCCAGCAGTTCGGCCGGGCCGATGTTGCGGGCGACCAGGATCGGGCGTTCGGGCATCTCGGCGCCGGTGTCGTGTCCCTGTCCGGTCAGGATGCGCAGCAGGCGGTTGGACAGGTCGTCCAGATCGTGCAGGCGGTCGCGCAGATAGGGGTCGGCGGCCATCTCCAGCCGGGCGCGGGCGCCGGACTGCTCCTTCTCCACCGCGGCCTCGGCCGAAAGGCCAAGGCGGATGTCCTCCTCCATGCGCTTCAGCCAGCTGCGCGAATGGGCGAACATCCGATAGGTCTCCAGGACCGCGGCATGATCGCCGTCGCCCATGTCGACCGCGCCCAGCATCCTGTCGACCGTCTCGCGCAGGGTCTCCACGCCCTCGTGCAGGCGGGCCAGCTCCTTGTCGGGGTCGTCGCCAACCGGGTTGGCGATGACCACACGCGCCTCATGCAGCCAGACGCGCCCCTCGGCAACGCCCTCCTGCCCGGTGGCGCCGCGCACCAGAAGCGGAAAGCGGTGTGCCAGCGGCAGGCTGTCGGACTGGCTGCCCTGGAACGCGCCCAGTTCGGTCATCTCGGCCAGGACCATGGCCACGACCTCCAGCCCATAGACCTCGTCCTCGGAGAACTGCCGGGCGGTCGCGCATTGCACGACCAGGACGCCAAGCCGTTCCCCGACCCGCTGGATCGGCACGCCCAGGAAGGCGGGAAAGACCTCCTCCCCGGTCTCGGGCATGAAGCGGAAGCCGGGCTGGGCGGGGGCGTTCGCGGTGTTCACGTTGCGCCCGGTTCGGGCGACGCGGCCGACCAGACCCTCGCCCAGGCGCAGCCGGGTCTGGTGGACGGCCTCGGGGCGCAGCCCTTCGGTGGCGCACAGTTCCAGCGTGTCGGCATCGCGGAACAGATAGATCGAGCAGACCTCGGTGCCCATCGAATCGGCGATGTGGTGGGTGATCTGGTCAAGCCGATCCTGCCCACCGCCCGCCGCGGCCAAGATTTCCTTGAGCCGCTTCAGCAGCTTGCGAGAGTCGCTGTCGGTGCGATCCTGCATCGCCTGCCCCGCCTTCTGCCGTTACGCGTGTCCCCGACCGGGGAACCAACCAGAGGGCGTTATGCCTTCTCCAGTTCGAAGGCATCATGCAGCGCCTGCACGGCCAGTTCCATGTATTTCCGATCGATCAGCACCGAAATCTTGATCTCGGAGGTGGAGATGACCTTGATGTTGACGTTTTCATCGGCCAGCGCCTTGAACATGCGGGCGGCGACGCCAGCATGGCTGCGCATGCCGATGCCCACGACGGACACCTTGGCGACCTCGGTGTCGACGACCAGTTCGTCATAGGCGATGTGGCCGGCCTGGCGGGCCTCCTCCATCGCACGCTTGGCGCGCTCGACCTGGTTGATCGGCACGGAAAAGGTCATGTCGGTCACCGAACCCGGGTGATCGTCATAGTCCTTTTCTGAGATGTTCTGAACGATCATGTCGACGTTCACGCCCGCATCGGCCAGCGGCGCGAAGATCGCGGCCGAGATGCCGGGACGGTCCTCGACCGTGACCAGGGTGATCTTGGCCTCGTCGCGCGACGAGGCGACACCGTTGACGACTTTCGATTCCATGATTTCATCCTCATCGCAGATCAGCGTGCCGGAATTTTCGTCGGTATCCTCGAACGAGGACAGCACCCGCAGGCGCACCTTGTAGCGCATCGCAAGTTCGACCGACCGCGTCTGCAGCACCTTGGCGCCAAGGGATGCCAGCTCCAGCATCTCCTCGAAGGCGATGCGGGGCAGCTTGCGCGCGCGCGAGGTGATGCGGGGATCGGTGGTATAGACCCCGTCTACGTCGGTATAAATGTCGCAGCGTTCCGCATCGAAGGCGGCGGCGAACGCCACCGCGGTCGTGTCCGATCCGCCGCGGCCAAGCGTGGTGATGCGGCCTTCGGGCGACAGGCCCTGAAAGCCCGCGACCACGGCGACCTTGAAGCCTTCGGCGAACTTCTGGTCCAGGTTCTTGCGCGGGATGTCCACGAAGCGCGCGGCCGAATAGGCGGCGGTCGTGTTGATCGGCACCTGCCAGCCCTGCCAGCTGCGTGCGGGCACGCCCATCTCCTGCAGGGTCAGGGACATCAGGCCCGCGGTCACGTTCTCTCCGGAACTGACCACCGCGTCGTATTCGCGCGCGTCGAACAGCGGAGAGGTCTGTTCGACCCATCCGACCAGTTCGTTCGTCTTGCCGGACATGGCGCTGACGATGACGATCACGTCATAGCCCCGCTCGACCTCGCGCTGCACCTTGCGGGCGGCGTTCTTGATCCGGTCCAGATCGGCCACCGAGGTGCCGCCGAATTTCATTACCAGAAGCGGCATCAAGGGCCTCCAGCCAAAGGATGTGCGTCGGCGGGGCTTTTAGGGGCGGTGCGCGCGAACCGCAAGGGGCGGCGCTAGTTCGTCTTGGGACGCGGGACGAAGGGCAGGGGGGCCACGGGAACGCCGTCCTCGATCAGCCTGCGCGCATCCTCGGGGCGGGCCTCTCCATGGATGGCGCGGGCGGGCCGCGTGCCCTCGTGCATCGCGCGGGCCTCCTCGGCGAAGGACAGGCCGACATAGTCGGAGCTGGTCTCGATCTTGCGGCGCAGCGCCTGCAAGGCGGCCTCGGCCGGGTTTCGCGGGGCGGTCAGGGTCTTGTCGCTGACCGCCGGGGCCATCAGCGCCCGGTCGACCTTGGTCGCGCCGCAGACCGCGCAGCCGACCTGACCCGCATCCCGCATCGCCTCGAACCCGTCCGAGGACCGGAACCAGCCGTCGAAATCATGCCCCTGGTCGCAGCGCAAGGCATAGCGGATCATCGCAACAACTCCTGTCAGATGATCCCTATATCGGGTCCGCCGGGGGCGCGTGCAAGATCGTCCAGCCGCGCGATCAGCACCGCAGGATCGCCCGCCCGGTCCACCAGCACGGCCCGCGCCGCGCGGCCCATCGCACGGGCCTCGTGGGGCGTGTCGGTCAGCCGCGACAGGGTCGCCGTCAGATCGCCTGCCGGTCGCGCCGCGCCGTGCCCGTCCAGCGCATCGAAGGCCTCGACGAAGTTGCCGACATGGGGGCCGTGGATCAGCGCGCAGCCATGGGCCGCGGGCTCCCACGGGGTGTGGCCGCCATGGTCCTGCAGGCTGCCGCCGATGATGCAGATCCCGGCGCGCGCGTACCAGCGCGCCATCTCTCCCAAGGTGTCGGCCAGCAGTACGCCGCCCGACGGCGCATCGTCCGCGCCCGCGCTGCGGCGCGCGAAGGACAGGCCGCGCGTCGCGATCAGTGCCGCGATGGCATCGCCCCGGTCGGGATGGCGCGGCGCCAGGATCAGGCGCAGGTCGGGCCGGGCATCCCGCAGCGCGGCAAAGGCGTCCAGCACCGGCCCGTCCTCGCCCTCATGCGTCGATGCCGCCAGGATCACCCGGTCGCGGGCCGCACTGTCCGGGGGCACGGGCTGCGCCGCCGGGGCCAGCAGCTTGAGGTCCAGCCGCGGCAGCAGCGCGCGGTGCGGCAGGCCCAGGTTCAAAAGGCGCGCCTCGCTGCCCTGATCCTGCGCCGACAGGGCCGCGACGCGTCCCAGCATCGGCCCGATGATGCGCGGAAACCGCGCCCAGGTGCCCGCCGACCGTTCCGACATGCGCGCCCCAATCATCGCCTGGCGGATGCCGCGTTCGGCCAGCAGGCGCGACCGCAGCGGCCAGAACTCTCCCTCGACGGTGATCGCCAGCGTGGGGCGCGCGGCATCCAGGAACCGGGCCAGCGCGCCGGGCAGATCCAGAGGCGCCAGCCGCGCGGCCAAGCCCCAGTCCTGCGCCAGTGCGCGGCCCGTCTCGCTGTTGGTGGTGACCGTCAGGAGGTGGCGGGCGGCGAGTGCCTCGATCACCACGCGGGCCGAGGTCAGCTCTCCGACGGATGCGGCATGCAGCCAGATCGCGGCGGGGCCGGGCGCGCCCGTGCAGACCAGACGCTCACGCAGCGCCCGCGATCCGCCCAACCGCGCGCGCAGGCACAGCGCGGCCTCGGCGATGCGGGTCGTGGCGTCATAGATCATGCAGGAAGGTCCCCTCGGTCAGGATGAGGTGGAGGCGGGTACCGGAATCGAACCGGTCTTCACGGATTTGCAATCCGGTGCGTAACCTCTCCGCCAACCCGCCGCCGTCGAGAGTGGCCGTGTCCTAGCGGATTGCCGCGACCCTTGCAAGACGCGAAGCGCGGGGCCGATGTCCTGCGTTGCCCAACTGCGGGAAACATGGCAATAGTCGGCCAAACAGGTCCAGCAGAGGTTCCCCGACATGAGCGATTTCGCCGCGCGCCGCACGACGATGGTGGACACGCAGGTGCGCACCAGTGACGTCACCAAGTTCCCGGTGATCGACGCGATGCTGACCATTCCGCGCGAGGAGTTCGTTCCCGCCAGCCGCCGCTCTGTCGCCTATTCCGGCGAGAACCTGGACATCGGCCACGGCCGCGTCCTTCTGGAGCCGCGGACTCTGGCCAAGATGGTCGATGCGCTGGACATCCAGCCCGACGAGCTGGTCTTGGACCTGGCCTGCGGCTACGGCTACTCGGCCGCCGTCATGGCCCGCATGGCCGAGGCCGTCGTCGCAATCGAGGACGACGCGGAACTGGCCTCCGAGGCCGAACAGCGCCTGTCGGAGGCGGGCATCGACAACGTCGCCGTCCTGCACGCCCCCCTGACCGAAGGCGCGCCCAAGCAGGGCCCTTATGACGTGATCCTGATCGAGGGCGCGGTCCAGGACATCCCCGCCGCCATCGTCGAGCAGCTGCGCGAGGGCGGCCGCGTCGCCGCCCTGTTCGTCGAGGGCGCGCTGGGCGTCGCCCGGATCGGCACCCGGCAGAACGGCCAGCTCAGCTGGCGCTATTCGTTCAATGCAAAGGCGCCGATGCTGCCCGGGTTCGGCCTGCAACGCGGATTCGCACTGTGACCCCGCTTGCGCGGTTCGCAGGGGGTGCGCTGCTGGCCTTGGCCGCGGCACTGCCCGCCCGCGCCGAATCGCTGGCCGACACCATGGTGGCGGCCTATCGCCATTCGGCGCTGATCGAACAGAACCGCGCCGTCCTGCGCGCCGCCGACGAGGATGTCGCGGCCTCCGTCGCGGCCCTGCGCCCGGTCGTCGAATGGGTCGCGCGCCAGTCCGCCTCGCGGACCGAGGGGGGTACGACCGTGCGGTCGACCTCGCTGTCCCTTGGCGCGCAGCTGACGCTTTATGATTTCGGACGCTCGCAGCTGGCCATCGACGGGGCCAAGGAACAGGTCCTGGCCACGCGACAGGCGCTGGTGGGGGTCGAACAGGATATCCTGCTGGCCGCGACCGTCGCCTATTTCGACGTGCGCGAGGCCATCCAGCAGGTCGGGCTGCAGGAAAACTCGGTCGACGTCCTGTCCAGCGAGCGCCAGGCTGCGCAGGACCGATTCGACGTGGGCGAGATCACCGTGACCGACGTGGCGCTGGCCGATGCGCAGCTGGCGGCGACCCGTGCCGCGCTGGCTGCCGCCAACGGCCAGCTGGAGATCGCGCGCGAGGCCTATCTGGCCGTGACCGGCCGCCAGCCGGGTCGCCTGGACGCGCCGCCGCCGCT
>NZ_VDDD01000092.1 GCF_006151785.1 Paracoccus marcusii | reverse complement strand
GGCGGCGGGGCGGCTGGCCGGCGCGCTGGGGCGCATGGGCCACCTGGTCGAACGCCTGCTGCAGCTGTCGCGGGCCGAGGCGGGGGCGATGGGCGCGGGCCCGTGCGACCTGATCCGCGTGGCGCGGATGGTCATCGACGACATCGGCCAGCCGGTGATGTTCGACGACGGAGAGATGACGCAGGCCCCGGTGGCCGTCGATCCCGACGCGCTGGCGCTGATCCTGCGCAACCTGTTGCGCAACGCGGTCGACCACGGGACGGGGAACCTGCGGGTGCTGATTTCGGCGGGGCCGGCGTTGACGGTCAGCAATGCGGTCGGGCCGGGCGCGGCCTTTCGCCATGCGACCTTCGACAAGGGCGCGGGGTCGCAGGGTGCCAGGCTGGGCCTGGCCATCGTGACGCGCATGGCCGCGGCCCACGGGATTGCGATGCGCTATGCGATGACCGACGCGCGCGCCCGCGTCACACTGGAGTTCGGGCCGGGGCCGGATGCCTGACGCCGCGCCCGGCGATGCGCATCAAGCGACCTTTTGTCTTTCGCGCGGGTCGGGCATATGCTGGCCCGATGGATCAGGGACAGACAGTGCCACAGCAGGATGAGGACGATCAGGGGTCGGTGACCCCCGATCCCGCGGGCCCCATGCCCCCTGCACTGAAAAGCGACACGCGGCAGACCAACTGGCGCCGTGCCAACCTGCTGAAATACAGCGCCCATCTGGCGGTACAGCGGGCGCTGGCCTCGGGGCAGCTGCAAAAGCGGCCCTGCGAGGTCTGCGGCGCAGAGACGGTCGATGCCCATCACGACCACTATGACCAGCCGCTGGCCGTGCGCTGGCTGTGCCGCACCCATCACGTCAAGCTGCACCATTACGGCGAGGACATGTTCCCCATCGGCAACACGCCCCGGGACCAGGACTGAGGGACGGCCCCGCAGTGGGCCCGCGGCCCCGTCCGGGGCGTCCCAAAGTTCCCAGTTCCTAGGCCGCGGCCGTCACCAGGCGTTATAGGCCAGATACTTGCCCGACATCTCCCGCCTGACGCGGTTGCCTTTGGCGTTGGTCTCTCGGGTCACGGACATCTCGAAGTCGATGGCGGACATGATGCCGGTGCCGAACTCCTTCTCGATCAGCGCCTTGATGGTGGGGCCATAGACGCCCGCGATCTCGTACAGGTATAGAGGCAGAGGTCCGTTGGCACCGCTTGGCTCCAGATCTTGGTGGGCGGTTCGGACAGCAGGTCGGCCGCATCGGCGGGCAGGTCCAGCGCCGTGACCAGTTCCTGCGCCTTGTCGAAGGGAAAGGCGTTCATGCCCATGCAGTCCGAATGCGTGAAGACCTGCGACATGCCGATGCGCTGAACGATCCCCCCCAGGACAGGCCCTTGGCCTTTCTGGCGGCCAGGATCAGGGCGGTCACGTCCTCGCCGGTTAGGGTGTGGGCAATCTGGTCTTTCATGGTCGTCTCCTTGCGGTAAAGGGGGTTACATGCCCAGGTCAGTCAGGCCAGGATGATCGGCAGGGCGCGGCCCTTGCGGCCAGCGGAACAGGCGGTCGGCGTCGCCGATGGCGACGTCGTTGATCGAGGCGTGGCGTGCGGCCATTAGGCCCCCCGCGTCGAACTGCCAGTTCTCGTTGCCGTGGGACCGGAACCACCGGCCCGCGGCATCGTGCCATTCATATCAGAACCGCACCGCGATGCCGTCGGGGGCGTGGCACCACAAAGCCTTGATCAGGCGATAGCTCTGTTCGGCCTGCCACTTGCTGACCAAGAACGCCTGCACCTGGTCGCGGCCATGCAGGAAGTCGGACCGGTTCCGCCAGACGGTGTCGGGCGTATAGGCCAGCGCGACGCGGGCCGGATCGCGGCCGTTCCACGCGTCCTCGGCCATGCGGACCTTGAGGAGCGCGTCTTCGCGCGAGAAGGGCGGCACCGGCGGGCGGGTCATTCGGTGATGGCCCGCAAATGTGCCGGGACTGGTTCAGTCAGGTCGATGCGCACCGGATCGGGGCGTTGCTCCGCCCCGCCCGAGGCCTGTCCCGCCCGTTCCGCGGACCGCCTGCCCAGGAACCGCACCAGGTGGTCGCGGATCGGATAGTAATTCGGGTGATCGACGATGTCGGTGCGCGCGCGTGGCCGCGGGATGGCGATCCGAACCGATTCCGCCACCCGCGCAAAGGGTCCGTTCGTCACCAGCAGGATGCGGTCTGCCAGAAGGATCGCCTCGTCGATGTCATGGGTGATCATGAAGACGGTCCGGTTGGTGCCGCCCCATATCTTCAGCGGCTCGTCCCGGATGGTGCCGCGGGCCAGCGCGTCCAGCGCGCCGAACGGCTCGTCCAAGAGCAGCAGCTTGGGGTGGTTGGCAAAGGCGCGGGCCATGGACACGCGCTGGCGCATGCCGCCCGACAGTTGGCTGGGCTTGCGGCGGATCGCCTGCGCGCTCAGCCCGACCATCGACAGGTACCGGGTCGCGACCTCATCGACCTGTGCGCGCGTCCAGTGGGAATGGCGGGCGCGCACCCCGAAGCGGACATTGCCAAGCGCGGTCAGCCACGGCAGCAGCGCGTAGTTCTGGAAGACCACGCCGCGGTCCAGGCTGGGGCCGGAAATCTCGGCCCCGTCCATGGTCACGACGCCGGAGGTGGTTTGCGCCAAGCCCGCCAGGATGTTCGTGATCGTCGGTTTTCCGCAGCCCGAATGGCCCAGGATCACCACGAATGCGCCCCTGTCTATCCTGGCGGGGCGGTGATGACGGATGCCCAGATGCGCATCCTGGCCCGCGACACCGTGCTGAACGCCATGCGCGAGGCGGGCGGCATGGTGTCGGGCCGCGACGGCGCCGCGGCCCTGCTGGGCGTTGCGGCCACGACGCTGTATTCGCGGCTGGCCAAGTACGGCGTGCTGGAGGCCGAGTGTGCACCCCCCCGCGGTCCCGACCAGCCAAGCGAAGGGGCGACGCGGCGGTCCTGACGGCACGCGATGACCCAGGGTCCGGTGGGGCCCCAACGAACCCCGGTGCGGGCAGGAGCATCACGGGGACATGGCGCCGATGGCTGCCAGCCGGTTCAGGATGCCCGCAAGCGTGCCGGCCGTCAGCCCGCTCTCAAGGTCGCTCAGGGCATCGCGCAATTCGGACAGGCCCAGCAGCGCCACGAACCCGGCCATCCGATGGGCCAGATGCGCCGCATCCGACAGGGTCGCCGGATCGGCCGTCAGGTCATCCAGCCGGGCCAGCCCGTCGTGGAACTCAGACAAAATGCGGTTCAGCATCCTGTCGGCATGCTCCGCCCCGATGTTGCCGGCCAGATGGCGCCGGGCGGCGTCCCTGGCCGGGGACGCGCCGCGCATGGTCGCGACGCGATCCAGCAAGGGGTCCAAGGCCTGGAAGGACAGCGGCTTTGTCAGCGTGGCCGACATGCCCGCCGCCTGGAACCAGTCCTGATTCGCGGGCCGGGCATGGGCCGTCAGGGCGATGATCGGCGTGGCGACGTTCGGGCCTTGCGCGCGGATCCGCGTCGCGGCGGTGATGCCGTCCATGCGGGGCATGCTGATGTCCATGAAGATCAGGTCGAACCGCTGCGCCAGCGCGGCATCCACGCCCTGTTGCCCGTCCACGGCCTCGACGATGTCGCAGTTGCGGGCATGCAGCATCTCGCGGACGACCATCCGGTTGACCTCGTTGTCCTCGACCACCAGCACGCGGCGCCGGGGACCGGGCGCGGGGGGCGCAGGGCGGGCGGGGGTTGTCACCGGGGGCGGCAGCGGCTGGTCGGCCAGCGGCACCGTCAGGATGAAGCAGGCGCCCTGTCCGATCGCGCTCTCCACGCGGATGTCGCCGTCCATCAGCCGAGTCAGGCGGCGCACGATGCCAAGGCCCAGGCCCGTCCCCTCGACCGTGCGGCGGAACGACGGGTCGAGGGTCACGAACTCTTGGAAGATGCGTGCGTGATCCTCGGGGGCGATGCCGATGCCGGTGTCATGCACGCGGAATTCGACCAGACCGCGCTGTCGCCGGTCGATGGTGACGGTGATTCGGCCGCCTTCGGTAAACTTGATGGCATTGCCGATCAGGTTCATCAGGATCTGCGTCAGGCGCGCCGGATCGCCCAGGACAGGGCAGGCCGCGTCCCCGATCATCTGCGCCGACAGCGTATTCCCACGTTGCCGCGCCCGCGCCTGCAGCGCCTCCAGAAGGTCCAGCACCAGCCTGCGCGGGTCGAAGGCGACCTGCTCCAGCGGCATCGCCCCCGCATCGGCCCGCGCGATGTCCAGGACCGAGTTGACATGCCCCAGCAGCAGGGCGCCCGATTGGGCCATGACCTCGGCATAGGGGCGCTGCTGCGGGTTCAGCGGGGTGGCGGACAGCAGGTCCAGCGTGCCCAGCAGGCCGTTCAGGGGGCTCCGCATCTCGTGGCTCATGACGGTCAGCATCTCGTCCTTGGCACGCTCTCCGGCGACGGCGCGGTCGCGGGCGCAGATCAGCTCATCGGCCTCCTGCACCTGGCGGGTGACGTCGCGCACGAAGGCGATCATGACCGGTCCCCGTTCGCTGGGCGCGCGGGCGACGGTGACCTCGATGGGAAAGATCTCGCCGGACTTGCGCATCGCCGTGGCCCGGACCGGACGGCCCGGATCGGTGGCCGGTGTGGAGATGTCGGCCAGGAACCCCCGTACCTCGGCGCGGGCGGCCTCGGGGACGATCAGGGTCAGCATGTCGGCGCCCAATGCCTCTTCCGCGCCATAGCCATAGATACGCTGCGCGGATTCGTTGAAATCCAGGATGCGGCCGTCGGTGTCGGCCACGACGATGGCGTCGTGGGATGTGGCGATGACCGTGCGCAGCCGTGCGTGCGTCGTGGCGATCCGTGCCGCCTGGCGCCGCGCGCGGTCCGCCATGACCGCCAGCGCCGCGACCACCAGCGTCACCGCCACGACCATCATCCCGACAAGCAGGGCCAGGTCGTGCATGGCCGCGGACACCTGTTCGCGCTGGCGGTCGGACTGCCCCGAGAACAGCCGCACCCCCTCCAGCGACGCGGACCGCACCACCGGGCGCAGGGCCGCGACCCGGGCCTGCAGCGTGGGCAGCGCGTCGCGCAGCCGGTCGTCGGACCCGTCGATCAGCGGCACGATGGCGTCCAGCGCGGCCTCTGTCTGGTCCAGCCTGCGGCGGGCGGGGTCGTCCTGACGCAGGGTCTGGAACACGCGTCCGGTCGTCAGCGTCCGCATGCGGGAATAGAGGATGTCGAACCGCGTCCTGACCTCGGCCAGCATCGCGGGGTCGCCGGGCTGCGCGCGGGCGTCGCCGACCGCGACCAGCAGGGCCAGCAGCTCGACCTCTGACTGGGCCAGCGACCACTGGATGCTGTCTGAATTCGCGGTGGCAAGCTGGTCGATCTGGCGCCGCGCATCGGCGCTGACGACCCAGACCACGAACCCGCACACGGCGATCGAGACCGTCAGGACGGCCACCGCGACCTGCAGCCGGGTGCGGATGGCGCTCATGGCACCGGTGCGGTGCTGAGACGGTTGAGCTGCCAGATGCTGCGGGAGTAGATCACCTCGGTCTGGTACTGCCGGTCGGCGTCATAGGGATAGACGATCCACAGCGGTCCCTTGTCGCGAACCGACATCTGGCGGTCGTCCATCAGATAGGCCACCAGGGGCACGTCCGGGCCGATCTCGGCCAGGGGTATGCTGATGGCATAGTCGTTGATCGCGGTCGCCGACACCTCTCCTGTGCTGCCGGGGCCGGTGGCGATGCCGGCATCCGCCAGGATGCGGGCCAGCGGGACGCCGGTGAAGCCGTGCACCCCTTCGGTCCAGACGGTCGAGGTGCTGATCTGCGCCTCGCCCAGGGCCTGCAGCGCCGGCAGGTCATAGCTGCGCGACCCGTCCGGACCGTCGACGCTGAGAAGGGCCGCCTCCTGTGCCAGAGCCGGCCCGGCCAGGGCAAGGGCGGCGGACAGAAGGGTGCCGTGAAGGAATGTGCGAACCATGAGGGTATCCCGATGCAGTCTGGCGATCATGGTCGGAAATGTCGCATGGACGACACAGACACGCACGACATCATTCGTATCGGACGCTATACGAACGGATAGTCCGGTTGTATCCTTTGGCACAGACGGGCGGGCCATGCGGATACGGCCGGATCGAAGACCTCCGATCATCGGGTATCACGGACCCCGGCAACACAGGCTAGCATGTCTGGCTTGCCGCGTAAGAGGTGAAGTCGTGAAAATTTTACTGGCTGATGACCATGACCTGATCCGAGAGACCCTGGTCCTGTATCTGGGTGCGCAGATCGACGCCCAGGTCGTCGAGGTCGGCGATGTCGCCGGCGCGGAACGGGCGATCGCGCAGGCGGGGGACGTTCCCTTCGATCTGGCGCTGCTGGATTACGACATGCCGGGGATGGACGGGCTGGCGGGACTGGCCGTGATCCGCGGCCTGATGGATCCGCGCCCCGTCGCGATCCTGTCGGGGACCGCCTCGCGCAGCGTGGCGCGGGACGCGATGGCGGCGGGGGCGCGGGGCTTTCTGCCCAAGACGATGAACGCGCGGTCGCTGGCCGCGGCCGTGACCTTCATCGCGTCCGGAGAGATCTTCGTGCCCTACGGTTATCTGGAACAGGACGACCACGCCCCCGTGGGCGAATTGACCGCACGCGAGACCCAGGTCCTGCGCGGCCTGACCGAGGGGCGGTCGAACAAGGATATCGGGCGGCTGCTGGGCCTGCAGGAGGTCACGGTCAAGCTGCACGTCAAGACCCTGTGCCGCAAGCTGGACGCCAGGAACCGCACCCAGGCCGCGATGATCGCCCGCGACCGCAAGATGATCACCTGATCTGACCTGACGAACGATCCGTTGCCGGACGACCCCGCCGCAGGCGGGCTGTCCGGTCCTGTCCGGGCCGCACCTGTCAGTGCCGGTCGCAGGCCTTCCCATGCCATTCTTACCAGAGACGGGGCCGCACATGCGTGACTTGACGATCGATCATCCCGACCACCCCATGGCCGTCGACCGCGGCATGTTCCGCATCACCCGCCCCGTAGCGGGCCGCAGCTGCGAGATCCGCCTGCGGACCGGGCGCCTGACCGCGACGAACGCCACCGCCTTTCGCGACCAGGTCTATGACCTGATCGACCGGGGCGAGGATCGGCTGGTCGTCGACCTTGCCGCCGTCGATTTCATAGACAGCACCGCCATCAGCGCGCTGGTGGGCGTGCTCAAGCGCCTGGGCATGCGCTGAGAGATCGTGCTGTGCGGCCTGTCGGGCAGCGTCGCGGGCATGTTCCGCATCACCCGCATGGACAAGGTCTTTCCGGTCTTCGCCGACTGCGCCGCGGCATCGGCGGCGTTGGGGGGACGGTCGTGATGACCCGGACCCTGCGCATCGCGGTGCCGCTGCTGGCGCTGCTGCTGCCGTTCCAGGCCGCGGCCCAGGACGGTCCGCTGCCGCAGGCGCTGCAGCCGCTGGCCGTCCAGCAGGCAGACCGGCCCGCGCCCCCCTTCGGCCGCCACGGCCCCCTGACAGAGCGCGAGATGGCGATGGCCCGCGCCGCCTGGAGCTATTTCGAGGCCGGGTTCCAGCCCGAGACGGGGCTGGTCAACGCGGTGGGCAGTTATCCGTCGACGACACTGTGGGACACCGCGTCCTATGTCAGCGCCCTGGTCGCGGCATACGAGCTGGGCATCATAGACAAGCGCGACTTCGACCGCCGGGCCACGCTGCTGATCGCCACGCTGCGCAATCTGGACCTGTATCGCGGAGAGGCGCCGAACAAGGTCTACAACACCAAGACCGGGCAGAAGGTGAACTATGCCAACGAACCCGGAGAGGTCGGGTTCTCGGTCCTGGACATGGGCCGCATGCTGGTCTGGCTGCGTATCCTGCGCGAACGCTATCCCTATCTGGCCAACGGCGTCGACAACGTGCCGCTGCGCTGGAACTTCTGCAACATCGTCAGGGATGACGGGCGGCTGTTCGGGTCTGTCGTGTCAGGCGACGGCGACACCCGCTATGTCCAGGAAGGCCGCCTGGGATACGAGGAATACGCGGCCAAGGGCTTTGCCCTTTGGGGGTTCGACGTGACGGGCGCGCTGGAGCCCGCGCCGCTGGCCTATACCACGATCCACGACATCGACATTCCCTATGACGGCCGCGATCCGCGGGTCTTTCACAACCAGAACTATGTCCTGACCGAAAGCTATCTGCTGGACGGGCTGGAGATGGGATGGGACATGCCCGCGGCAGACCCCGCGGGCCCCGGCGTCGCGTCGCAGGGCTGGCGGGCGGAATTCGCGCACCGGATCTTCCTGGTCCAGCAGCGGCGGTTCGAAAGCACCGGCATCATCACTGCGCGGTCGGAACACCAGGTCGAGGGGCAGCCCTATTTCGTCTATGACGCGATCTTCGCCGACGGCTATGCCTGGAACACGCTGGACCCCAGCGACGTCTATCAGCCCGACCGGGCGGCGGTATCCGCCAAGGCCGCGCTTGGCATGTGGGCGCTGTGGGACGTGCCCTACACCCAGCTGCTGTTCGACACCGTGGCCGACCTGTCCGAGGCCGATGGCGGCTTTTTCGAAGGCCTGTACGAGAACGGCAACGGCGTCATACCGCTGCAGACCGCGAACAACAACGGCATCATCCTGGCCGCGCTGCTCTACAAGGTGCAGGGGCCGATCCTGCAGTTCGCCAACCCGAACACGACGGTCTGGGACATGGCCTATTCCCAGACCGACATTCGCGCGAACAAGTGCCTGCCCGAGCCGATGCTGCGCGAGGTTCCCTGCTGCACCTGCGGAGATCCGCCGCCGCCGGTCCCGACCATCGCCGCCGCGGATTTCATCCTGTGCCGCCCGGTCGAGGGCGAGGACGGCATTGCCGCGACCGATTGCACCACCGGCCCGCAGGTCACGGCCAGGCCCGAACAGCGCGACGTGCTGCCGCGTCAGTGCCGCACCGCCGCGGTGCAGCCATGACCACGGGCCGCATGCTGTGGTTCGACGCGAACCGCGTCTGCGCCGCCGCGGGCGTGGTGCTGATCCACAGCACCACCGATTTCGCGGGTCGCCCGTTCCCCGATGCCGGCGTGGCGGAACGCGCGGTGCCCGTCCTGCTGCGCTCCATCGGAGAGTTCTCGGGGTCCGAGATGTTCTTCCTGTTCTCGCTGTTCCTGATGGCTCTGCGAATCGACCGCCACAGGCCGCGCTATCGCGACGCGATCGCGACCCAGGCGCACAGGCTGCTGGTGCCCTTTGCGGTCTGGACGCTGTTCTATGCGCTGTTCCGCCTGATCAAGGCCGAGGCCTTCGGCTATGCCCCGCAATATCTGGCGCAGTTGGCCCAGATCAAGACCTGGGTCGCCTATCTGCTGTTGGGCAAGGCCCAGTACCACATGCATTTCCTGCCCACGCTGTTCGCGATCTTCCTGTTCTATCCGGTGATGCGGTTGGCCATGCGCTATCCGATGCTGGGGGTCCTGCTGGTCGCGACCCTGGGTGCGATGGACCATGCGCAGGGGTTTCTCTATGCGATCGACCTGGCGCCGCTGACGCGCGACTATCTGGTACGGGTCACCAAGGTCTGCGGTTATGTCGGCTATGGCCTGGCGGCCTTCGGTCTCTATTCGCTGTGGAAGGACGGCCTGCCGCGCGGAGAAAGCCGCCTGATCCGGCGCAGCGCGCTGTATCTGGTCCTGCTGGCCTATCTGGCGACGCTGCCCTTTTATGGCGGCGCCCTGCTGACGGGCAGTTTTCCGGTGCGGGCGGGCTGGGATTACTACGGCCACTTCCTGATGCCGCTGCTGGTCTTCTGCGCCTTTCTGGGCAGCCAGTACAGCGACTGGTCGCCCCGCTGGTCGGTCATGGCGCGCTATACGTTCGGCGTCTACCTTGTCCATCCCGCGGTCATCGACCTTTTCGACATCGCGCTGATCAAGGCTGATCTGGCGCCGTCGCCCGCCCTGCTGGTCGTGACGCGGTTCGCGGTGGTGCTGCCGGTGGCCTTCGGGCTGGCCGTGGCGATCGGCCGTCTGCCCGCCGTCGCCTGGACCATCGGCCTTGGCCCCACCCCCTGGGCCGCCCGCAAGGCGCGCCCGCAGCCCGGAGCGGTCCCGGCATGAGCATCCCGTATTACAGTGCCTTCGAGGATCGCAGGCCGCCCGAACCTCTGCCTTACAATCCGCTGCGCGAGGCGCTGTGGCAGTTTCTGGCGGTCGTCACGCTGGTGATCGGGGGCTGGTACATCGCCTGGCGCTGGTCCTCTTCGCTGAACCCTGACGCGCTTTGGTTCGCGGCCCTGCTGGCCTTGGCCGAAACGCTGGCCTATCTGGGCCTGATCCTGTTCGTCGCCAACCTGTGGCGCGATCAGCCGGTGACCTGCCCCGACACGCCCGCGACGCGGGGCGAGGTCGATCCCGCGTCACCGGACCCGTCGCTGCCGATCACCGTCGACGTGTTCTTTGCCACCTATGACGAGGATCCGGAGCTGGTCCGGCTTGGCCTGATCGACGCCAAGGCCATCGCCTATCCCCATCCGATCGACATCCGCATCCACGTGCTGGACGACGGCCGCCGCCCCGCCATGGCCGAGGTCGCGCGGCAGGAGGGGGTGGGCTACATCACCCGCGCCACGAACGAGGGGTTCAAGGCCGGCAACCTGCGCAACGCGATGGAGCAGACCTCGGGCGACTTCCTGCTGATCTGCGATGCGGACACGCGGCCGTTCCCGACGTGCCTCGCCCGCACCCTGGGCCATTTCCGCGACCCGAGCCTGGCTTGGGTGCAGACGCCGCAATGGTTCTATGACCTGCCCGAAGGGCGCCGTCTGTCCCAGGTCCTGCAGGCCCGATGGGGCGCACGGGCCGGACGGGCAGGGCGCGCGGTCGAGCGGATCATCGGCGAATGCCGCATCGGGCGCGATCCCTTGGCCAACGATCCGCAGATGTTCTATGACGTGATCCAGCGCCGCCGGAACCACGCCAATGCAGCCTTCTGCTGCGGCGCGGGGTCGATCCACCGGCGCGAGGCGGTGATGGAGGCCGCGCTGCGCGCCTTCGGGGCCAAGGTCGAACGCCGCGTGATCGAGGCCGAGGAGGAGATCACGCTGGAGACGCGGGAACGCGGCGTGGCCCCCGATCTTCTGGACGCGATCCGCACCCAGGCGGTCGGCACCGAGATCCTCAGCCCCTACCGCTTTCACGTGTCCGAGGACATCTATACCTCGATCGTGCTGCATGCCGACCGCGACCGCGGCTGGACATCATTGCTGCACCCCTTCGTCGAGACGCGGATGCTGTCGCCCCAGGACCTGATCGGCTGGACCATCCAGCGGTTCAAGTATGCGGGCGGCAGCCTGGACATCTTGGTCAACGACAACCCGCTGTTCCGGCGCGGCCTGACCCTGCGACAGCGCCTGATTTACGGGGCGACCTTCTATTCCTATCTGGGCGCCCTGTGGAACGCCGTGTTCCTGTTCGCGCCCACCGCCTATCTGTTCACCGGCATCTCGCCCGTGGCGGCCTATTCGTCGCAGTTCTTCCTGCATGTGGTGCCGTTCATCCTGTCGCTGGAACTGGCGATGATGGTGGGCACCTGGGGGATCGCGGGCCAGTCGGCCAAGGCCAGCTACCTGGCGTCGTTCCCCATCGGGCTCAGCGCGCTGTGGACCGTGCTGCGCGGCCGGCGCATCGCGTTCCGTGTCACGCCCAAGGACCGCCAGGCGGGCCGCTTCCTGCATCTGGTCCGCCCGCAGATCGCGGTCGTGGCGCTGACGGTGGCGGGCGCGGCCTGGGCGACGCTGGCGCTGTGGGCCCTGGATACCGGGCACACGGCGACCGGGGTCGTGACGAACGCCCTGTGGGGCCTGAACAACTGCATCGCCATGTCGGGCATCATCCGCGCCGCGCTGTGGCAACCCAACCCATCGATCCCCGAGGAACCCTGATGCGCCTTCGTCAGAACCTGGTCCGCGCGCGCGGCCATATCGTCTTCATCCTGGGGGTCATCGGCGGCCTGATGGTCGTGACCTGGCTGGAGCAGGCCGGACCTTCGGCCGCGGGGCAGGCCCCGGTCACGCCCCTAGCCGCGATCGAGGCCGCGACGCCGCTGCCGCTGGCCATCCGCGGTGCCTCCAGCGCTGCCGACCTGGACCATGCCGCCATCGCCTGGACGTATTTCAGGAACAACACCGATCCGAACACCGGGCTGGTGCATTCGGTGGACGGCTATCCTTCGACCACCATGTGGGAAACGGGGTCCCTGATCGTGGCCATCGTCGCGGCCGAGCGTTTGTCGCTGATCGATGCCACCGAGGCAAAGGATCGGCTGGCCGCCATCCTGACCAGCCTGGACCGCCTGCCGCTGTTCCAGGACAGCCTGCCCAACAAGGCCTATGACACGCGGACGCTGAAGATGGTCGATTACGCCAATCGACCCACCGATCTGGGTCTGGGCTGGTCGGCGCTGGACGTGGCGCGGCTGATGGCGGCACTGGCCATCGCGCGCGCGGCCCATCCCGACATGGCCCCGGCCATCGCGGCCGCGACCGATGACTGGCGGCTGGATCGGATGGTCCGCGACGGACAGCTTTATGGTGCCAGCGTCGTGGACGCGGAGGTCCGCGAGAACCAGGAGGGGCGCCTGGGCTATGAACAATATGCCGCCAAGGCGATGATGCTGTCCGGGTTCGACATGGTGCGCGCCTATGATCCCGCCGACAGCGCCATGATCCAGCCCGTGATGGGGCAGGACATTCCCATCGACACGCGCCTGCATCGTGGCCGCATCCCGGCCTTCGTCGTCAGCGAACCCTATCTGTTCGACGGGCTGGAATTCGGCTTTGACGCACGCTCGTCGCGCATCGCAACCGCGGTCTATCTGGCTCAGCAGGCCCGCCATGACCAAACCGGCCATCTGACCGCGGTGACCGAGACGCATCTGGATGAGGCGCCGTTCTTTGCCTATTCCACCGTCTGGGGCGGGGGCGCGCCATGGTCCGTCCTGACATACCAGGGCGATCGGATCGACAGCCGCCGCACCTTGGCGACCAAGGCCGCCTTCGGCTGGGACGCGCTTTACGGCACCCCCTACACCGCACAGTTGGTCGAGGCCGTGGTCCCCACCGCCGACCCCCGGCGCGGTTGGCCCGAGGGCATCTACGAGGTCGACGGCACCACCAACGCCTCGATCACGGCGAACACGAATGCCCTGGTCCTGGCGGCGCTGGCCTTCAAGGCCGCGGGTCCGCTGCTGCGGGGTGCCCCATGAGGGTGGTCCAGCTGATCCTTACGCTGGCCTGGCCCGGCTGCGTGGCTGCGGCGCCCTGCGTCGGGGCGGCGCTGGACCGTCCTCTGCCGGGCGCCCTGGACGCGCGACAGATCAGCGCGGATGTGCCGACCGCGCGGTTTCCCGGCCTGTGGCAGCAGGGCCGTGTGGATGGGCTGACCTATCGGATCTTCGGTGACGGCACGGCGGTCCTGGCCGACGACCCCGGCGCACCGCGATGGCAGGTCCGGATCGAGTGCGCCGCCGCGACCTGCCGGACCACGGCGACCGGCGTGCCCGATGCGGGAGCCGATCGCATTGCCGATGCCCTGGGGCGCTGCCTGATGGGACGGGACGTGACCGCGACCGATCTGCGGCGCGCCGCCCGGGCCTTTCCGACCGGTCTGTCCAATGACGTGCCGGATCGCGGGCGGTCTCTGCCCCCCGCCGCAGCGCTGGCCACAGCGGCGGGGCAGGCACCGCGCCGCGCGGTGGCGCGATGCATGCCCGACCCGGCGCTGTTCGGCGACACGCCGGCACAGACGGTGCAG
>NZ_VDDD01000091.1 GCF_006151785.1 Paracoccus marcusii | reverse complement strand
GCCCGCGCGCCGCGAAACGGATGGGCCTGGGGCGGACCGGCCCGGTCGCGCGCCGCCACGAACCGGGCGATGGCCTGCGCCGCTTGTTCACGTGCGGTGGCGTCCAGCGCCTCCAGGCCGTCCAGCGGGATGGCCGGCGGGCGGGCGCCCTGGCCGATGAACCCGATGATCCGCGACAGCGCCGCATAGGGCGCCTCGTCCCAAGGCGGCAACGGGTCGTGCAGCAGGCCCGTGACCGCGTTCAGCATATCGCGCGTCTGGCGCAGGCGCGCGGGGTCTGCCGTGGCGGGCAACGGATGCGCCCCGGCCATCAGGGTCCGGCCCAGCTCCTGCGCCAGGGCCTTCTTGTTGGCGCTGCGCGAATGCAGCTCAAGGCAGATGTCGCGCAGGCCCGCGCGGGCCAGGCGGTCGTGGACGACCGACAGGGCGGCCATCTTCTCGGCCACGAACAGCACCGTCTTGCCGTCATGGGCGGCGGCGGCGATGATGTTCGTGATGGTCTGCGACTTGCCCGTGCCCGGCGGGCCCTGCACGACCAGGCTGGCGCCCGCGCGGACCTCCTCGATGACCTTGGTCTGGGATGCGTCGGCGTCGATCACCTGGATGATGCGCGCCGGGTCCAGACGGTCGTCCAGCCGGTCGCGATCGCCGAACAGCGGCGCGTCGCCCGCGAACCCCTGCGCCAGCAGCCCGTCCAGCAGCGGGTTGCCGTCGAACGCCCCCTCGGGCCAGTTGGCGGGGTCCAGGTCGCGGTGCATCAGCAGCTTCGCGAAGGAAAAGAACCCCAGCTGCATCCCGTCGCGGTCCACCTGCCAGTCCTGCTGCCCGGACACGACGTCCTGGACCAGGCTCAGATAGTCGCCGGGCGTCCAGTTGTCGTCCTCCTCGATCTCGGGCAGCTGGATGCCGAAATCCTGGCGCAAACGCTCCTGCAACGGCAGATTGGCGGTCAGGTCGTCCTCGCGCGCCATCAGGTCGAAGGTCGAGCTGCGGTCGTTGCGCACCAGCTGCACCGGCAGCAGGATCAGCGGCGCCTCGCGCAGGACCTGCGATCCGGGCGCCTCGCGCCAGCGCAGGAACCCCATCGCTAGGTACAGCACGTTCAGGCCCTGCTCCTCCTCCGCGGTGCGGGCGTCGTGCGACAGGCGCAGCAGGCGGCGGGCCAGCGCCTCGGGGCCCAGGGGGGTCTCCAGCTGGCTGTCGCACTGGGTCTGCGCACCGGGCGCGGCCAGCAGCAGCACGCCCTCGGGCGTGGCCGTGTCGCTGCCCATGGCGCGAAAGCGCATGCGTTTGCCCTGGATGCGCAGCAGGCGCCAGACCTCGTCGTTGCGTTCGTGGATGATGTTCAGGCAGCTGGCGCGCTGATTGTCGCGGTTCACATGGATCAGGCGGTTGCGCGTCCCCGTCTCCAGCAGCTTGCGGCGGGCGGCATCCAGGGTGCGGGTCAGGGCGGCGGGCTGGGATTGGGTCATCGGTCCAGGTCTTCTCGTTGCGCGTCCGACCCCAGGGGGGCGGAAGGGGAACATAACCGCAACCTGAACGAAAGACGAGGGATTCCAGACGGAAAACGCCACTTCCTCGGGACATTTCGAGGGGTGCGGCCCGGTTTCCCGGACCGCGGGGGGCCATCAGAACCGCAGATCGGCCGTCAGCGCGATGCTGCGTCCGGGTTCCAGCTGCTGCACGACGGTGCTGAAATCCGCCCCATAGGTCGCCCGGTCGGCATAGGCACGGTCGAACAGGTTGTTGACCTCGGCGCGCAGGGTCACGTTGCGGAACGCGGCCGGTTCGTATTCGGCAAAGACGTCCACGACGGTATAGCCGGGCCAGTCGCCGTCGACATCCACGCCCTGCCCGTCCTCCTCGATCGCGTGCTGGATGACACCGCCCAGGGTCAGCCCGGCCATGACGGCATGCCGCGCCTCCAGCGACAGCATGCCGCCCGGCACGGTGCCCAGTTCGCGCAGGTCAAAGCTGGAGGCCGGCTGGCCGTCCAGCTCGACCTTTGTGTCGCTGTAGCGCAGCGCGGCAAAGCCGCCCTGCCAGTCGCGGCGGGCGGACAGACGGAAACCCCGGCTTTCCAGATCGCGCGACACCAGCCCCTTGCGGACCCCCTCGATGCGGGTCTGGAACAGCTCGGCCCCCAGGGTCGTCGCACCCGGCTGCCATTCGACGCCCATCACCACGTTGCGCGCCCGCGTGGGCTCAAGCGCGTCATAGGCCCTGGGCGCGACATAGGGCGCGTCCAGCTCATAGACCGAGGCCAGCTGCGTGCCGCCGAACACCGTCGACCAGCCCGCGTTCAGGCGCAGCGCATCGGTGGCGTGCCAGGTGGCCGCGGCGTTCGCGCTGGTCCCGTCGGTGTCCAGGCGCTGCCCCCCAGCGCCGGTGAACCGGCTTAAGTCATGGCGCAGCCCCGCGCTGTAGTCGATGTCCCCCGCCGTGCCCCGCCCCTGCAGGAACAGTCCGGTCGTGGTTCGGTCCTCGCGGAACGCGGCGGCCGTGCCGCGGAACACCCCGTCATAGGTCGCGCGCGTGCGATAGTTGTCCAGGCCCGCGGTCAGTTCGACCCCGTGCACGGTCATCCGGTTCTGGAGGACGACGCTGACGGTATCCGCATCGCCATTGTTGAAATCGGGAACGGGGGCGTCGGGCGTGGGCAGGTCGACGGTGTCCAGCTGGTTGCGGCTGCGTGCGATGCGGATCTCGGGGTCCAGCAGGCCGTCCGCGACCGTGCGGCGCAGGGTCAACGTCTGGGTCGACTGTTCCAGCGCATAGCGGCGCGTCTCGGGGACCGGGCGGCCCCCGATCGTGCCGGTGAAGTTCGCGCGATAGGGGCGCAGCGCGTCGTCCCGGAACCGGATGGCACCCAGCTCCGCCCGCCAGTCGCCGAACTCGGCCCCCAGCTTCAGCGCCTCGCTGTTCAGGTCGGCCCCCGTGCGGGCCACGGTGCGGCCGTTCCCGTCCTGATAGGCGTCGCCCGTCGCCCGCTTGGCATAGATCAGCGCGTCGACCGGCCCCTGGCGCCCGTACAGCGTCACCGCCCCCGTCGCCGTGCCGCCGTTGTCGCCATAGCCGATGGTGACGCGCCCGCCGCGGTCGCGCCCGTCCTCCAGCATGTCGATGGCCGATTTCGTCTCATACGCGATGCTGCCGCCCAGCGCGGCAAAGCCCGCATCCGCCGGCGCCACGCCCGGATCGACGCGCGCGGCCTTCAACAGGCCCGGATCGATCATGTTGGTGCCGGTATGGTGGAACATGCGGTTGTTCTGCGCGGCCCCGTCGACGCTGACCGACAGCTGCTGTTCGTCGATGCCGTTGACAAAGACGCGTTCCGCGATGGCGATGCCGCTGCTGACGGTCACGCTGGGTTCGGCGCGGAACACGTCCTCGATGGTGCCGGTGCGGGCATCCTTGATCTGTTCCGCGCTGGGGGCGATGCGGGCCGGGGCCTCGCCTTCGGCCGTCAGGGTGATCTCGTCCAGCAGGATCGGCTGGGACAGGGCGGGCAAGGGGGCAAGCGCGGTGCCCAGCATCAGGGCGGCCAAGGGGTGTCGCGTCATCGGGTTCTCCATCCATCGGGTCAATGGCTGGCGATGGCGCGGGGCCGGGCTGGCAACGCCATCCTCATAGGGGCAACGCCGCCGCCTGTTAAGCCCGGATCGCGCGCGGGCACGCCACCCCTGTCACCCGATCGTCACCGCATCGTCGGATGGGTGTCACGCCCCGCCGCTAGACGGCCCCCATGACATCGAGAGGCCCCATGCTGGACATTCGCGACGCCACCCGCATCTTCGGCCGCAAGGCGGCGGTCGACCATGTTTCCTTCCGCATCGACGGCCCGGCCTTCGTCGGCATCATCGGCCGGTCCGGCGCGGGAAAATCGACGCTGCTGCGCATGATGAACGGGCTGACCCCCGCCACCAGCGGCCGGATCCTGGTCGAAGGGCGCGACGTCGCCGCCCTGACCGGCGCCGCCGCCCGCCAGTGGCAAAGCCAATGCGCGATGATCTTTCAGCAGTTCAACTTGGTGCCGCGCATGGACGTGGTGTCGAACGTGCTGCACGGCATCCTGAACCGGCGCGGCACGTTGCAGACGGTGCTGAACCTGTGGCCGCGCGCCGACATACTTCGCGCGCTGGAGATCCTGGACCGCCTCGGCATCGCCGAACAGGCGCCCAAGCGCGCCGAGGCCCTGTCCGGCGGCCAGCAGCAGCGCGTGGCCATCGCCCGCGCGCTGATGCAGGACCCCCGCATCATCCTGGCCGACGAACCCATCGCCAGCCTGGACCCGATGAACGCGCAGATCGTGATGGACACCCTGCGCCGCATCAACGTCGAGGATGGCCGCATGGTCATCGCCAACCTGCACACGCTGGACACCGCGCGGCGCTATTGCGACCGGGTGATCGGCATGCGCGACGGGCGCGTGGTGTTCGACGGGCTGCCGTCGCAGCTGACCACGGGCGTGGCCCGCGACATCTATGGCGCCGACGCGGATTTCAACGAAAGCGCGACCTCGACCGCCATGCCCACCGATACCAGCGCGGATGTCGAATACGCCGCCCGCATGCTGGCCTGATCCCGAACCGGAGAGCACCATGACCCGACTGCTGAGCCTGCTGGCCGCCACCGCCGCCCTGACCACCCCCCTGCACGCGCAGGAGATCACCGAATTCCGCATCGGCCTTTTGGGCGGAGAGAACGCCCAGGACCGCATGGCGTCGAACGAATGCCTGCGCGACTATGCCGAACAGGCCCTGGGCGTCCCCGTCCGCCTGTTCACCCCCGCCGATTACAACGGCGTCATCCAGGGGCTGCTGGGCGGGTCGCTGGACATGGCATGGCTGGGCGCGTCGGCCTATGCCGCCGTGTACGTCGCCGACCCCGAGGCGGTCGAGCCGGTGCTGGTCAAGACCAACCTGGACGGCAGCTATACCTATCACTCGATCGGCTTCGCGCGCGCCGACAGCGGCATCACCTCGCTGGACGACATGGAGGGCAAGAGCTTTGCCTTTGCCGACCCGAACTCGACCTCGGGGTTCCTGATCCCGAACGTGGAACTGCCCGAGGCGGGCTATTCGATGACCGAGGGCGACTATTTCAGCCGCATCGCGTTTTCGGGCGGTCATGAACAGTCGATCATCGGCGTCGTCAACGGCGATTTCGACGCCGGCGTGACCTGGGCCGACGGCCAGGGCGCGTGGGAGGACGGCTACAACTCCGGCGCGCTGCGCAAGGCGGCCGATGCGGGCATCGTCGACATGAACGACATCGTCGAGATCTGGAAATCCTCGCCCATCCCGGAAGGCCCGGTGGTCGTCCGCAAGGATCTGCCCCAGGACGTGCGCCAGACGATGATCGACCTGGTCGCAGGCCTGCACGCATCGGACCCCGAATGCGCCTATGGCGTCGCCGCCGGAGAGACCGCGGGCTTCAGCCCCGTCACCCACGCAGAATACGAGACGATCATCGCCATCCGCCGCGCCGAGATGAACTGATCGCCACCCCATCCAGGCCGGGCCCCACACAGGGCCCGGCCTTCGCATATCCAGGAGGCAGCATGGCACTGGCCGAAATCCAGCACGACTATCTGGCGCTGACGCGGAGGCGACGCCTCTATGGCGGGTTGCTGGTCGTCATCTTCGTGGCGATGATGGTGTCGGGGTTCCGCGTGGCCGACGCCCGCAACGCCGGCGGGTTCTGGCAGGGGCTGCACCAGGTGGGCGATTTCCCCGCGGCCCTTGTGTCCGAGGCGGTGCAGAAATCGGCCAACCTGCCCGGCCACATGATCCGCGCCCTGCCCGCCCTGGTCGAGACGCTGAACATCGCGCTGGTCGCCACGCTTCTGGGTTGCATCGCGGGCACCGCCCTGTCGCTGGCGGCCACGCGTGGCCTGGCCCGGTGGCCGCGCCTGGTGCCGGTGGCGCGGCGGGTTTCGGACGTCTGCCGCGCCATCCCGGAAATCGTCATCGCGCTGGTGCTGATCTTCATCCTGGGCGGCGGCCCGGTCCCCGCCGTCATCGCCATCGCGATCCACGCCGCGGGCGCGATGGGCAAGCTGTTCTCCGAAGTGAACGAGAACGTCGACCTGAAACCGGTCGAGGGTCTGGCATCCGTCGGCGCCACCTGGTCGCAGCGCATCTGGCTGGGCGTGTTCCCGCAGGTGGCGCCGAACTATCTGTCCTATGGCCTGCTGCGGCTGGAGGTGAACATCCGCGCATCGGCCATCCTGGGCTTCGTCGGCGCGGGCGGCATCGGATACGAATTGCGCAACGCGATGACCTTCGGTCAGGGCAAGTTCGATCAGGCGGCGGCGATCTTCCTGCTGCTGTTCATGACCATCGTAGTCGTCGACCAGATCTCGGGCCTGGCCCGAAACCGCCTGACGCATGGGGCCCCCGCATGACCACGATGACCCTGCAGGACCGCACCATCCGCATCATGGACCGCAGGCGGCGCATGGCGCTGGCGGTGCCGGCGCTGATCCTGGCCTATCTGGTCTATGCCGCGATCAGCTTCGATCTGGCGGGGCTGGCGCAGCGGGCGCGGCTGGACAACGCGGCCGTGCTGATGGCCGACACGGTCAGCCACAAGATCCACGTGACCCGCGACAACCGCCGCGACGCCCTGTCCGTCAGCGTCGAAGGCAGCGCCCGCGCCACCTTTGCCCCCGACCGCCTGCCGGACTGGGTCGCGGCAGAGGGGTCGCGGACGGTGATCGACCTGGGCGCGGGCCATGTCGTCACCTATGACGGGCCGCGCACCACCTATGACATTCCCGATTACGGCCCCGTCACGCTGACCGTCGGCGACGGCGTGACGCTGGACACGCCCGACGGGCAGGTGCCCGCGTTCATCAACGCCAGCCCCGCCCGCGTAACCATCACCACCGATCAGGGCCGCGTCACCGCCACCCGCGCCCGCACGGAAACCCTGCGCTATTTCTGGGGGTGGGAGATGTTCTTCTTCGACCTGTCCAGCCCGCTGGCAGGCCTGTCCGCGGAACAGGTCGCGGCGGCGGTCCTGTGGGGCGACCGGATCGACCCGGCGCGGTCCAACCTGTCGCTGGCCCTGTCGGAATTCTGGACGAACGACATCTGGCAGCACGGCGCCGTGGCCTGGGCCCTGTTCGAGACGATCCTGATGGCGTTCCTGGGCACCTTCGGCGCGGCCTTCGTGGCGCTGCCGCTGGCGTTCCTGGCGGCGCAGAACTTTGCCCCGTCGCGGGCGCTGCGGTTCGCGGTGCGGCGCGTGTTCGATTTCGTGCGCGGCGTGGACGCGCTGATCTTCACGATCATCCTGTCGCGGGCCTTCGGTCCGGGGCCGCTGACCGGGGCGCTGGCGATCCTGCTGACCGATACCGGCAGCTTCGGCAAGCTGTTCTCCGAGGCGCTGGAGAACGTGGACGCCAAGCCGATCGAGGGCATCCGCTCGACCGGCGCGGGCGCGCTGCAACGCTACCGCTTCGGCGTCATCCCCCAGGTGATGCCGGTCCTGCTGTCGCAGATGCTGTACTTTCTGGAAAGCAACACCCGCAGCGCGACGATCATCGGCGCGATCACCGGGGGCGGCATCGGACTGATGCTGACGCAGGCGATCCAGACCACGCAGGATTGGGAGAAGGTCGCCTATTACATCCTGCTGATCGTGGTGCTGGTCATCGCGATGGACGGCCTGTCGGGCTGGCTGCGGCGCCGCCTGATCCGCGGGTCCTAGTCCGCCAGCACCAGCGAGACCCGGTCGCCCGCGAACCACGTCCGCCCGTATTCCACGGGCCGGCCTCGGTCATCCAGGTTCACCGCCACCGAGCGGAGCACCGGCGCGCCCTGCGGGATCTGCAGGGCCACCGCCTGCGTGGCATTGGCCAGCTTGGCCGTGATGCGGGTGCTGGCCCGCGTATAGTCAGCCACCCCGCAGGCGGCCAGCGCCGCGGTGATCGACTGATGGTCGCGGGCCTGGTCGCAGAACCCCGCCAGCCATCCCGGCAGCACCGACCGGAACAGCGCCAGCGGCTGGCCGTCGGCCAGCGACAGCCCCTCGACCACGTGGACCGGATCGCCGGGGGACAGGTCCAGCATCTGCGCCTCGACCGCGTCGCAGGGGCGGGTTTCCAGCCGGGTGAAGCGGTGCGACCCCGTGCGCCCCGCCGCCGCCAGGTTCTGCGAAAACCGCACCCGACGGCCCAGGGCATAGTCGGTCGGTCGCGCGGTCACGAAGACCCCCGCCCCGCGCCGGGCATGGACCAGCCCCGCGTCGGCCAGCTGCGCCAGCGCGTGGCGCACCGTGTGGCGGTTGACCCCGAAACGGGTGGCCAGCGCCGCCTCGGACGGCAGGCGGTCGCCGGGGGGATAGTGGCCCGAGGTGATCTCGGCCCGCAGGGTGTCGGCGATGGCCTGCCACAGGGGGGTCTTGTCCGTCATCAAAAATTCACACGGTTCCGGTTGAGAACATGGCGCAGGCGCGCTATCACATGTCTAGTTGTATAGATAACGGGACACCCCGGCAAGATGTCAGCTTCCCCCATTCCCCATCGCCGCGACTGGCTGTCGATCCTGGCCCGCAGCGCGCCCGACAGGCTGGCGCAGCTGCTGCCCGACCTGCCCGATCACGCCCTGCTGCGCGCGCCCGAAACCGGCACCGTGATGGTTCAGGGCCGCATCGGCGCCACCGGCGCGCCCTTCAACGTCGGAGAGATGACCGTGACCCGCTGCGCCCTGCGCCTGCCCTGCGGCACGCAGGGCCACGGCCATGTGCAGGGGCGGTCGCACGCCCATGCGCGGCGGGCCGCGGCGATGGACGCGCTGATGCAGACCGACCCCGCCACCCACGCCCCCCTGATCGCCGCGCTGCGCGACGACGCGCAAGCCGCCCGCGACACCCGCGCCGCCAAGGCCGCCGCCACCCGGGTCGAATTCTTCACCCTGCAACGCGGAGAGGACGCATGACCGGCCACGGATTCACCGATCCCGCCCGCCAATCGGCCCAGGGGTTCCGCGTGCTGATGGAGGCCATGGCCCGGCCCGGCACGATCCACCGCCTGGATCAGGCCCATGCCCCCGGGGTCGGCCCCGCCGCCGCGACGGTGCTGCTGTTGCTGGCCGATCCGACGACGCCGGTGCATCTGCCGGGCGCGCTGCCCGACCTGGCCCCGTGGTTGCGGTTTCACGCAGGCTGCCCGCTGGCGGATGCACCGTCGGCCGCGTTGGCGGTTGGGCGCTGGCCCGACCTGCTGCCGCTGGACCGCTTTGCGGTGGGCCTGCCCGATTATCCCGACCGTTCGGCCACGCTGATCGTCGAGCTGGACCGGCTGGACGCGGACGGTCCCGTCCTGCGCGGGCCGGGCATCCGCGACCGCGCGACGCTGTCCCTGCCCGCGACCGCGCCGTTCCGCACCAACCGCGCCCTGTTCCCGATGGGCCTGGACTTCATCCTGACCTGCGGCGACCGGCTGGCTTGCCTGCCGCGCAGCACCCGCGTGGAGGCCGCCTGATGTATGTCGCCGTCAAGGGTGGCGAACGCGCCATCGAGAACGCCCATGCCTGGCTGGCCGAGGAGCGCCGCGGCGACCCCGACCTGCCGCTGATGTCGGTCGACCAGATCAAGGCGCAGATGGCCCTGGCCGTGAACCGCGTCATGGCCGAGGGGTCGCTGTATGACCCCGACCTGGCCGCGCTGGCGATCCGCCAGGCACGGGGCGACCTGATCGAGGCGGTGTTCCTGATCCGCGCCTATCGCACCACGCTGCCGCGGTTCGGTGCGTCCGTGCCGGTGGACACGGGCGCGATGGCGGTGGACCGGCGCGTCTCGGCCACGTTCAAGGATGTGCCGGGCGGTCAGGTGCTGGGGCCGACCTTCGATTACACGCATCGCCTGCTGGACTTTGCCAATCAGGCGGCGGTGGACCCCGCGCCGCTGGCCGCGCCCGACGCCGGCGCCATGCCCCACGTCATGGCGATCCTGGACCGCGACGGGCTGATCGAACCCAGCCCCCGCGACGACACCCCCGCCCCCGACCTGACCCGCGAGCCGCTGGAACTGCCCGCGAACCGCCCGCTGCGCCTGCAGGCGCTGGCCCGCGCGGACGAGGGGTTCGTGCTGGGCCTGGCCTATTCCACCCAGCGTGGCTACGGGCGCACCCATGCCTTTGTCGGCGAATTGCGCATCGGCCGTGTCCCCGTGCAGATGCACATCCCCGAGCTGGACCTGACCATCGACATCGGAGAGATCGCGCTGACCGAATGCGAGACCGTGAACCAGTTCAAGGGCTCGCGCACCGAACCCGCGCAGTTCACGCGCGGATACGGCCTGGTCATGGGACAGTCGGAACGCAAGGCCATCGCCGTCAGCCTGGTCGACCGCGCCCTGCGCTGGCAGGAACTGGGCGAGGATTTCACCGGCGCCCCCGCGCAGGACCAGGAATTCGTGCTGTCGCATTGCGACAACATCCAGGCGACGGGGTTCCTGGAGCACATCAAGCTGCCCCATTACGTCGATTTCCAGGCCGAACTGGAGCTGGTGCGCCGGCTGCGGGACGACAACGCAAAGGATGCGCAATGATCAAGGCGATCGTTTTCGACATCGGCAACGTGCTGGTCCGGTGGGACCCGATGGCCGCCTTCCTGCCCCTGCTGGGCGACAATGCGTCGGTCTTGGCTTTCCTTGATCGCGTGGATTTCGCCACGCTGAACCAGCGCGCGGACGGGGGCGCGTGCTTCGACGATCTGGCCGAGGCGATCGCCGATCCCCGAGACCGCGCGGCCTTTCTGGCCTATCGGGCTGGACACGCGGCCGCGATCCGCGAGCCAATCGAGGGGACATGGGCGCTTCTGGACCGCCTGCGGGCGCGGGGCCACGCGGTCCACGCGATCACCAACTGGTCCGCGCAAACCTGGCCTATCGGCCTTGCGACCCATCCCCGGCTGTCCACAGCCTTTGGCGTGACCATCGTGTCAGGGATCGAGGGCGTGCTGAAGCCCGACCCGCGCATCTTCGCCACGCTGTGCGACCGGGCGGGCGTGGCGCCCGACCAGTGCCTGTTCATCGACGACAGCCCCCGCAACGTCGCCGGCGCGCGCGACGCAGGCATGGCCGCGCATCATTTCACCGATCCCGCCGCGCTGGAGGACGACCTGATCCGACGGGGGCTGCTATGAGCGGTTACAACTTCGCCTATCTGGACGAACAGACCAAGCGGATGATCCGCCGCGCCATCCTCAAGGCGCTGGCGATCCCCGGATACCAGGTGCCCTTCGCCAGCCGCGAGATGCCCATGCCCTATGGCTGGGGCACCGGAGGGGTGCAGCTGACCGCCGCCTGCCTGACCCCCGACGACCGCCTGAAGGTCATCGACCAGGGCGCCGACGACACCACCAACGCGGTCAGCATCCGCACGTTCTTTCAGCGCACGTCGGGGGTCGCCGTCACCACCGCCACCGCCGACGCGACGCTGATCCAGACCCGCCACCGCATCCCCGAGACGCCCCTGACCCAGGGCCAGATCCTGGTCTATCAGGTGCCCATCCCCGAGCCGCTGCGCTTTCTGGAACCGCGCGAGACCGAGACCCGCAAGATGCACGAACTGGAGGAATACGGCCTGATGCACGTCAAGCTGTACGAGGACATCGCCCGGCACGGCCGCATCGCGACCTCCTATGCCTATCCGGTCACGGTCGAGGGGCGCTATGTCATGGACCCGTCGCCGATCCCGAAATTCGACAACCCGAAACTGTCGGACAGCCCGGCGATCCAGCTGTTCGGGGCGGGGCGCGAACAGCGCATCTATGCCCTGCCCCCGCATACCCATGTCGTCAGCCTGGATTTCGACGACCACCCGTTCAGCCCCTCGAAGGCCGATCACGCCTGCGACCTGTGCGGCGCTGAGGCCAGCTATCTGGACGAGGTGGTGACCGATGACGCGGGCGGGCGGATGTTCGTCTGTTCCGACACCGATTTCTGCACCGCGCGGGTCGCCGCCGGGCACAGGGGCCGCCTGGCCGCGGAGGCCGCATGAGCGCCCCCATCCTGTCCGTCCGGAACCTGGAACGCCGCTATGGCGCGCGGATCGGCTGCACCGGCGTCGGCTTTGATCTGTGGCCCGGAGAGGTCCTGGGCATCGTCGGGGAAAGCGGGTCGGGCAAATCGACGCTGCTCTCCTGTCTGGCCGGGCATCAGCGCCCCGATGCGGGCACCGTCACCTATGACGGGCGCGACGTGCTGGCGATGGCCGAAACCGAACGCCGCCGGCTGGCGCGCACCGAATGGGCCTATGTCCACCAGCATGCCCGCGATGGGCTGCGCATGGGCGTCAGCGCCGGGGCCAATGTCGGCGAACGGCTGATGGCCGTGGGCCAGCGCCATTACGGCGACATCCGCGCCGCCGCCATCGACTGGCTGGACCGGGTCGAGATCGCCCAGGACCGCGTCGACGACCGCCCGCAGGCCTTTTCCGGCGGCATGCAGCAGCGGCTGCAGATCGCGCGCAACCTGGTGACCGGGCCGCGGCTGGTGTTCATGGACGAACCCACGGGCGGGCTGGATGTCAGCGTGCAGGCGCGGCTGCTGGACCTGCTGCGCGGGCTGGTGCGC
Source organism: Paracoccus marcusii (assembly GCF_006151785.1). Taxonomy (GTDB): domain Bacteria; phylum Pseudomonadota; class Alphaproteobacteria; order Rhodobacterales; family Rhodobacteraceae; genus Paracoccus; species Paracoccus marcusii. The sequence continues at coordinate 1,247 of NZ_VDDD01000091.1, read as the reverse complement.
GACATGGGTCTGTCAGTCGTCATCGTCACGCATGACCTGGCGGTGGTGCGCCTGCTGGCCGACCGCCTGATGGTGATGAAATCGGGCCGCGTGGTCGAACAGGGCCTGACGGACCAGGTGCTGGACGATCCGCAGCACGGCTATACCCAGCTTCTTGTCTCCTCCGTCCTGCAGGTGTGACGATGATCCAGGTCGAAAACCTTTCCAAGTCCTTTACCCTGCACAATCAGGGCGGCACGGTCATCCCGGTCATGGCCGGGGCCGCGCTGCACGTGGATCCCGGCGAATGCGTGGGGCTGGTGGGCCAGTCCGGGGCGGGCAAATCCACGCTGATGCGGATGATCCAGGGAAACTATCTGCCGGGCGGCGGCAGCATCCGCATCGCCGGCACGGAACTGGTAGGCGCCGCGCCCCGCACCGTGACCGCACTGCGGCGGGGCACCTTGGGCCATGTCAGCCAGTTCCTGCGCGTGCTGCCGCGGGTGCCTGCGGTGGACGTGGTGGCCGAACCGCTGCGCGCGCTTGGGGTGCCCGCCGCGACAGCGCGTGCGCAGGCCGAAGGCCTGCTGTGGCGGCTGAACATTCCGCGCCGGCTGTGGGGCCTGTCGCCCACCACGTTCTCCGGCGGCGAACAGCAGCGCATCAACATCGCCCGCGGCTTCGTCCATCCCTATCCCGTGCTGCTGCTGGACGAACCCACGGCCAGCCTGGACGCCGCGAACCGGCAGGTCGTCCTGTCCCTGATCGCCGAGGCCAAGGCCCGCGGCGCCGCGATCCTGGGCATCTTTCACGACGCCGAGGCGCGCGACGCGGTCTGCGACCGGCTGGTGGACGTGACCGGGTTCACGCCGGGACGCGCGGCATGATCGCGGCGGTCGTAGGACCATCCGGCGCGGGCAAGGACACACTGATCGCCGCGGCTTGCGCCGCGCGGCCCGATCTGCGCCTGGCGCGGCGGGTGATCACCCGCCCCTCCGACGCCGGAGGAGAGGATTTCGATGGCGTCACCCCGGCACGCTTCGCGGCCCTGCGCGACGGCGGGCATTTCGCGCTGGACTGGCGGGCGCATGGCCTGTGCTACGGCATCCCGCACGATCAGCTGACGGGGCCGTCGGTGATCTTCAACGGCAGCCGCGCGGCCCTGCCGCAGGCGCTGGCCCGGCTGCCCGACCTGCGGGTGATCCTGATCACCGCCCCGGCGGAGGTGCTGGCGCGCCGCCTGGCCGACCGCGGCCGCGAGGGGTCGG
>NZ_VDDD01000008.1 GCF_006151785.1 Paracoccus marcusii | reverse complement strand
CCACCGCACGCGGCGCGCGGGGACGCGAGACGCGGGTCCGTGCGGGCTTGGCCGGGGCTTCCGCCTCGGGCGTGCGGACGGCGGCGCCGCCGTCGTCCTCAGTGGCAGGCATCACCTCGGGCAGGCTGGGCTGCTGCAGGAACTGCGGCGCGTTCTCCTCGGACAGGTCGGGACGCGGGTCCTGACGCGGCTCGACGCGCGCGTCCTGGCGCGGCTCGGACCGCGGGCGCTGCTCACGCGGCTGGTTGTCGCGCTGGCTGTCACGACCCTGATTGTCGCGGGCCTGATTGTCACGATTCTGATTGTCGCGGGGTTGGCTGTCGCGACCCTGGTTGTCACGGGGCTGACCATCGCGGGCTTGGTGATCGCGCTGACCGTCGCGGGGCTGGTGTCCGCCATCGCGCTGCTGGTCCCGCTGCTGTCCGCCGTCGCGCTGCTGATGGTCGCGGCGCTGGTTGCCCTCGCCCTGCTGGCCCTGGTTGCCGTTCTGGCCACCATTGTTCCGATCGCCGCTGTTCTGACCACCGTTGTTCTGACCGCCGCTCTGGCCGCCCTGGTGATAACCATGGCTGCCGATGTTGCTCTGATAGCCGTCATCGTCGGGGCGGCCCTGGCGTTCGGCCATCTCGCGGTTCGCCTCGCCCAGCATGCGGGTGTAATGCTCGGCGTGCTGCAGAAAGCTCTGCTCCGCGACGCGGTCATGGGACAGCTGCGCGTCGCGCGCCAGCGTCAGGTATTTCTCGATGATCTGCTGGGGGGTGCCACGCACCTTGCCCTCGGGCCCCGAGCTGTCAAAGACGCGATTGGTGATGTTCCCCAGCGTGCGCTGGCGGTTCGATTTGCTACGCGAGCGGGATTTTGATGATCTCATCAGTCTTGTCTGTAATGTTTCCGGGCGTCGGGATGCCAGCGTGAACTGGACGGCGGTGTCGGACGGATACGGGGGCTGTGACCACTCCGTTCAGCCCTGCCTTGCCCAACCGCGGCGCACCAGATGCACCCCTTCGGTATCGGCAGTTGTCAGGCTGACCCATGCGACGGCTAGGGCCTGTCGCACGCTGCCGACTAACCATGCAATGACGGGCCAGACAAGGGAAAACTGCGGAAATCACGATGAAATGGGCGTCAAACCGCCGCAGCGGGCGCGAAATCCGCCAGCACCACCCGGTCGCGCCCGTCCAGATCGGGCAGCACGCGCACCTGCGCGCCCTGCGCCCGGAACAGCGCCGCGACCGCCGCGCCCTGGGTCGGCCCTATCTCGACCAGGGCGGCGCCCTTTGGCGACAGCAGGCCGCGCACGCCCGCCGCGATGGTGCGATAGGCGCCCAGCCCGTCACCTTCGTCCGTCAGCGCATGGCGCGGTTCCCAGTCGCGCACGTCGGGGTCCAGCAGCGCCATCTCGATCGCCGCGATATAGGGCGGGTTCGACACGACCAGATCGAACGGCCCCTCGACCCCGTCCAGCCAGTCGGCCTGGCGGAACCGCGCGTCGACGCCGATCCGCCGGGCATTGTGCCGCGCCACCTGCAGCGCGGCCTCGGATATGTCGGTGCCCAGGCCCGTCGTCCCCGGACGTGCTGCAAGAAGAGAGATCAGGATTGCCCCCGTTCCCGTCCCTAGGTCCAGCACCCGCCGCCAGGGCCGCGCCAGCGCCGCCTCGACCAGCGCCTCAGTCTCGGGGCGTGGGTCGAGCGTGTCGCGCGTGACCTTGAAGCGATGCGCCCAGAAATCGCGGAAACCGGTGATCTGGGCCACTGGCTGGCGCAGGGCGCGGGCCGCGATGCCGCGGTTGAACTGCGTCGCCTGATCGTCGGTCAGCGCGCGATCGTCGGTGATGCGCAGCTGGCCCGGCTCGATCTCCAGCACCGCGGCCAGTATGCGGTCGGCGTCGCGCGACGCGCCCGCGATGCCCGCCGCGCGCAGCAGCGCCGTGCCCTGGGCCTGGGCATCCGACAGCCTCACTGCGCCTCAGCCAGGCGGGCGGCCTGGTCATGGGCGGTCAGGGCGTCGATGATCTCGGTCAGGTCGCCGGCCATGACCCGGTCCAGGGCATACAGCGTCAGGTTGATGCGATGATCGGTCATGCGGCCCTGCGGAAAGTTGTATGTGCGGATGCGCTCGCTGCGGTCGCCGCTGCCGACCTGCGCGCGCCGGTCGGCGGACCGTTCGGCATCGGCGGCGGCGCGCTGCATGTCATACAGGCGCGCGCGCAGCACGGCCATCGCGTTGGCGCGGTTCTGGTGCTGCGACTTCTCGCTGCTGGTGACGACGATGCCGGTGGGCAGGTGGGTGATGCGTACGGCCGAATCGGTCGTGTTGACATGCTGGCCGCCCGCGCCGGACGCGCGCATCGTGTCGATGCGGATGTCGGTCGCGGGAATGTCGATCTCGACGTCCTCGGCGGCCTCGGGCAGGACGGCCACGGTGGCCGCGCTGGTATGGATGCGCCCGCCCGATTCGGTCGAGGGGATCCGCTGCACCCGGTGCACGCCGGATTCGTATTTCAGGCGGGCAAAGACGCCCTCGCCCTCGATCCGGGCGATGGCCTCCTTGATGCCGCCCAGCTCGGTCCGGGTCAGTTCCAGCGTCTGGAACTGCCAGCCCTGGGCCTCGGCGTGGCGGCGGTACATCTCCAGCAGGTCGCCCGCGAACAGCGCGGCCTCGTCGCCCCCGGTTCCGGGGCGGATCTCCAGAATCGCGGGGCGCGCGTCCGCCGCATCGCGCGGCAGCAGCGCCAGCCGCAGGTCCTGCTCCAGCGTGGGCAGCAATGCGCCCAGACGGCGCAGCTCGTCCTCGGCCAGGTCGCGCATCTCGGGATCGGCCAGCAGGGCGCGGGCCTCGACCAGCCCGTCCTGGGCGGCGCGCCAGCGGTCGATCTGGGCAACGACCGGCTTCAGCTCGGCATATTCGCGGCTGATCCTGGCGATCTGGTCGGCGGCGGGGCCGGCATTCAGCTGCGCCTCGAGAAACTCGAAGCGGGCGGCGATCTGGTCAAGGCGGTCCTGGGGCAACATGGATGCGGCTTACCCCCCGGCCCCGGACCGTACAAGCGCCCTTGCATTCCGACACGACGCCGGGGGGGTCCGGGGGGCGCGCAGCCCCCCGGCGCGGCGCGGGACGCAACTCATCGCCGCGACCAGCCGAACAGCGCGATCAGCTCCAGCGCGACATGCGCGCCCGCGATCGCCGTGGCCCCGGTCGTGTCATAGGGCGGAGAGACCTCGACCACGTCGCCGCCGATCAGGTCGATCCCCGCAAGCCCGCGCAGCAGCGCCGCCGCCTGCCAGCTGGCCAGCCCGCCCCAGACCGGAGTGCCGGTGCCCGGCGCAAAGGCCGGGTCCAGCGCGTCGATGTCGAAGGTCACATAGCAGGTCCGGTCGCCGACCACCGCCCGCACCCGCGACAGCGTCGCCTCGATCCCGTCCCGATGCACCGACGGCGCATCCAGGATGGTCACGCCCAGCGTGTCGGGATTGTCGGTGCGGATGCCGATCGACACGCTGGCCGCCGGGTCCACGATCCCCGCCTTGATCGCCTTGTACAGGAACGTGCCGTGGTCGATCCGGTCCGGGTCGTCGTCGACCCATGTGTCGGAATGCGCGTCGAACTGGATCAGTGCCACGGGCCCCCGCCGCGCCGCGACTGCGCGCAGGATCGGCAGCGTGATGAAATGATCGCCCCCCAGGGTGATCGGCGCCGTACCCGCATCCAGGATCGCGCCGACATGCGCCTCGATCCGGGCGGGCACCTCGCGGACATTGGCGTAATCGAACGCCATGTCGCCGTAATCGACCACATCCAGCACCGCCATCGGGTCATAGCCCCAGCCATAGGGCGGATCGAAGGCCTGCAGGCTGGACGCCTCGCGGATCGCGCGGGGCCCGAACCGGGTGCCGGGCCGGTGGGTCACCGCCTGGTCGAAGGGGATGCCCGTCACCGCGACGTCGACGCCGCCCAGGTCCTTGGTATAGCGGCGGCGCAGAAAGCTGGTGGCCCCGCCAAAGGCGTTCTCGAAGGACAGCCCGCGCAGGCTGTCGCGCGTGAAGGCCTGATCCACCTGGGTCTTCGCATCTTCCAGCGCCATCGCCGCTCCCCCTGTCGTGCCGGCGGCCAGATTGGCCGCGCGCATGGACGGGCGCAAGGGGCGCCGGACGCGGCCGGGGGCGAAAACCCTTGCATCCGCGCGGTTCGCTGCTATGACACGCCATCCTTCCGCCTGAGCTTGACTGTAACGGCGCAGCCTCTCGTGACGGGTGCGGAAGGGACGGCCCGTCGATGAAATGCGCATTCAAACCGAAAGGATCGCCATGCCTCTGTACGAGCATGTGCTGATCGCCCGCCAGGACCTGTCGAACACGCAGGCCGAAGGGCTGATCGAACACTTCTCGACCGTTCTCGCCGACAATGGCGGCAAGGTCGTCGAGCACGAATACTGGGGTGTGCGCACCCTGGCCTACAAGATCAACAAGAACCGCAAGGGCCACTATGCCTTCCTGCGCACCGACGCCCCCTCGGGCGCCGTGCTGGAAATGGAACGCCTGGCCCGCCTGCATGATGACGTGATGCGCGTGATGACCATCCGCGTGGACGAGCATCAGGAAGGCCCCTCGGTCCAGATGCAGAAGCGCGAAGAGCGTGGCGAGCGCGGTGACCGTGGCGACCGTCCCCGGGGCGACCGTGGCGACCGCGATCGCGGCGACCGTGGTGATCGTGGCGGCGACCGCGGCGAACGCCGCGAGCGGAACTGAGAGGATCTGACGAATGGCCAACAAACCCTTCTTCCGTCGTCGCAAGGTCTGCCCGTTCTCGGGCGATAACGCACCTGCGATCGACTACAAGGACACCCGCCTGCTGCAGCGCTACATCAGCGAACGCGGCAAGATCGTGCCCTCGCGCATCACCGCCGTCTCGGCCAAGAAACAGCGCGAGCTGGCCCGTGCCATCAAGCGCGCGCGTTTCCTGGCCCTGCTGCCCTATGTCGTCAAGTAAGGAGACCTGAACGATGCAAGTCATCCTGCTGGAACGTGTGGCCAAGCTGGGCCAGATGGGCGAAGTCGTGAACGTCAAGCAAGGCTTCGCACGCAACTATCTCCTGCCCCAGGGCAAGGCGATGCGCGCGTCGGAAGCCAACATCAAGGCGTTCGAAGGTCAGAAGGCGCAGCTGGAGACCCGCAACGCGGAGTCGAAGGCCGAAGCCCAGAAGATCGCGGACAAGCTGGACGGCCAGACCTTCGTGGTCATCCGTTCCGCATCCGATTCGGGCGCGCTGTACGGCTCGGTCACCACGCGTGACGCGGCCGAGGCCGCGACCGAGGCCGGCTTCACCGTCGACCGCAAGTCGGTCGTCCTGCGCGAGCCGATCAAGGACCTGGGCCTGCATGACGTCACCGTCGTGCTGCACCCGGAAGTCGAGGCGACGATCACCATGAACGTCGCCCGCTCGGCCGAAGAGGCAGAGCTGCAGGCGCAGGGCAAGTCCATCCAGGACATGGCCGCCGAAGCCGACGCCGAGGCCGAGTTCGAGATCGCCGAACTGTTCGACGACATCGGCGGTGCCGATGACGGCGAAGGCGACGACCGCGACCGCAACTGATCCCACCGGATCAAGCGCAGAGTTTTTTGCCGCGCCGGGAAACCGGCGCGGTTTTTCATTCGTTCCTGTCAAAATTCTCCTTGCTGTGACACATCCCGACATGGACCTGATGACTGGACCCGACATCGCCCCGGCCCCCTTGGCCGTGGCCAAGGAAGTGGTGATGACCGACGCGCTGTCCCTGATGCTGCAGACCCGCCCGCACGTGCTGGCCGACGGCGCAACGGGGACCGCCCTGTTCAACATGGGCCTGGACGCCGACACCCCGGCCGAGATCTGGAACGCCACCCATCCCGACCGCATCGCCGCCCTGCACCGCAGCGCGATCGAGGCCGGGTCCGATCTGTTCCTGACCAACAGCTTTGGCGCGAATGCCAGCCGCCTGGCGCGCCACGGCGCAGCCGCCCGCGTCACCGAACTGAACCGCCGCGCCGCCGAGATCGCCCGCGATCAGGCCGATCGTGCGGGCCGCACCGTCATCGTCGCGGGCAGCATGGGCCCCAGCGGCGAATTCATGGCCCCGATGGGCAGCCTGACCCATGCGCGTGCCGTCCAGATGTTCCACGAACAGGCCGAGGCGCTGCGCGACGGCGGCGCCGACATCCTGTGGGTCGAGACCCTCTCCTCGCTGGAGGAGCTGCGCGCCGCGGCCGAGGCCGCGCGCCTCGCCGGCATGGCCTGGTGCGGCAGCCTCAGCTTTGACACCGCGGGCCGCACGATCATGGGCGTGACGCCGGGACAGCTGGCCGCCGCGGTGGAACGTTTGCCCAATCCGCCCGTGGCCTATGGCGCCAATTGCGGCGTCGGCGCGTCCGACCTGCTGCGGTCGGTCACCGGTCTTGCCGCATCGGGCAATGAACGCCCGACCATCGCCAAGGGCAATGCGGGCGTGCCGCATCTGCAGGACGGCCATATCCATTACGACGGCACGCCCGAACTGATGGCCGATTACGCCTGCCTTGCGCGCGACCTGGGCGTGCGGATCATCGGCGGCTGCTGCGGGACCATGCCCGCGCATCTGCGCGCGATGCACGAGGCGCTGGAGACCCGCCCCCGCGGCCCCCGCCCCGCGCTGGACCGGATCACCGCACAGCTGGGCGCCTTCAGCAGCTGCGGCGAGGACGACCGCCGCCACTAGAACAGCGACAGCTGGTCTCCGGCCTTGGGCGGCGGCCCGAACCGCGAACAGTCCAGCGCCGGCCCGCCCGTGCGGTACCCCAACCTGGTTCGCGCCAGCCGGAATCGCTGCTGGGCCAGTTGCGCGTGCAGGCCCTCTCCGCGAAACCGGTGGCCGAAACGCGGGTCGTTGTCGCGCCCGCCGCGCATGTCCTGCACGCGGTTCATCACATGCGCGGCCATCCCCGGCCGGTGCCGTTCCAGCCAATCGCGAAACAGCGGCGCTACCTCATGCGGCAGGCGCAGGGGGATCATCGTGGCGGTGGTTGCCCCGGCCTCGCGCGCGGCGGTCAGGATCGCCTCGATCTCGGGCTCGGTCAGGACGGGGATGACCGGGGCGACCATCACGCGGACGGGCACGCCCGCGCGCGACAGATCGCGGATCATCCGCAGACGGGTCGCGGGTGCCGGCGCGCGCGGTTCCAGCGTACGGGCCAGATCCGCGTCCAGCGTGGTGATGCTGACACCCACCGAGGCCTGATCGCGTGCCGCCAGTTCCGCCCACAGGTCCAGATCGCGCAGGACGGTCTGGCCCCGCGTCACCAATGTCACCGGGTGGTTCCAATCGCGCAGCACCCGCAGGATGCCAGGCATGATCGCAAGCCGCTTTTCCACCGGCTGATAGGGATCTGTGTTCGTGCCCAGGGCGATCGGCGCGGGGCGATAGCTGGGCCGCGCCAGTTCGCGCGCCAGCAGGTCGGCCGCATCGGGCTTTGCGGTGATCCGCGTCTCGAAATCCAAGCCAGGCGACAGGCCCAGCCAAGCATGCGTCGGCCGCGCATAGCAGTAGATGCAGCCATGTTCGCACCCCCGATAGGGATTGATCGACCGGTCGAAGCTGATGTCCGGAGAGGTATTGCGGGTGATGATGTTGCGCGGGCGCTCGACCGTTACCTCGGTCCGCAGCAGGGATTGATCCTCGGCGATGTCCCAGTCGTCGGCTTCGCGGGTTCTGACCTGCTGTTCGTACCGCCCCGCGGGGCGAGTGTCGGCCCCACGGGCCTTGATGCGCTGGTCGGGATCACGGGGCGGAAGCATCCTGCAATTATAGAACATAATAAGAACATCGCAAGCCACCGGTTGATGTTTCGCAAGCCCGCCCACATCTCTGATCCGACGCAATCACAGGACATCCCGATGAGCGACGACTATACCCCGCCCAAGGTCTGGACCCCGGGCAAGGAGAATGGCGGCCAGTTCGCCAGCATCAACAAGCCCACCGCCGGGGCCCAATATGACCGCGACCTGCCCGTGGGCCAGCATCCGCTGCAGCTTTATTCGCTGGCAACGCCCAACGGACAGAAGGTCACGATCCTGCTGGAGGAGCTGCTGGAGGCCGGCCATGACGCCGAATATGACGCGTGGCTGATCAAGATCGGTGACGGCGATCAGTTCGGAAGCGGCTTCGTCGCGGCGAACCCGAACAGCAAGATCCCCGCACTGATGGACCATTCGGTCAGCCCCCCGCAGAGGGTCTTCGAATCAGGATCCATCCTGCTGTACCTGGCCGAGAAATACGGGGCCTTCCTGCCCACGGATTCCGCCGCACGAACCGAGACATTGAACTGGCTGTTCTGGCAGATGGGCGCGGGCCCCTATCTGGGCGGCGGCTTCGGGCATTTCTACGCCTATGCACCCACCAAGATCGAATACGCGATCGACCGGTTCACGATGGAGGTCAAACGTCAGCTTGACCTGCTGGACAGGCGCCTGGCCGATAGCCGCTTCATCGCGGGCGACGACTACACCATCGCCGACATGGCGATCTGGCCGTGGTACGGGCGACTGATCACGGGGGGCGCCTACGGCGATGCGGCGACCTTCCTGGATGCCGAAAGCTATCGCAACCTGCATCGCTGGCAGGCCGAGATCGCGGCGCGCCCGGCGGTTCAGCGTGGCATCATGGTGAACAACGTGTCCGGCGATCCCGCGAAACAGCTGCATGAACGCCATGACGCGTCGGATTTCCAGACGAAGACGCAGGACAAGCTGCAGGCATGAGGAAGGGGGGCGTTGCCCCCCGTCCTTCGGACTCCCCCCAGGGTATTTGGACAAAGGAGAATGACATCTTCTTTGCCCAAATACCCCACGGGGGTCCGGGGGGGGGTGTGAAACCCCCGGCTTCGACAGATCAGTTGCGCGCGCGGTCGACCATCTTGCCCTTGGAGATCCAGGGCATCATCTCGCGCAGCTTGGCGCCGACCTGTTCGATCTGATGCTCGTCGTTGATGCGGCGCGTCGCCTTGAACGACGGCTGGCCGACGGCGTTCTCCTGCATGAAATCGCGCACGAACTTGCCGGTCTGGATGTCGCGCAGGACGGCCTTCATGCGGGCTTTCGTCTCGTCATAGGGCAGGATGCGCGGGCCGGACACGTATTCGCCGTATTCGGCCGTGTTCGAGATCGAGTAGTTCATGTTCGCGATGCCGCCCTCGTAGATCAGGTCGACGATCAGCTTGACCTCGTGCAGGCACTCGAAATACGCCATTTCGGGCTCGTAGCCGGCCTCGACCAGCGTCTCGAAGCCCATGCGGATCAGTTCGACCAGGCCGCCGCACAGGACCGCCTGTTCGCCGAACAGGTCCGTCTCGCATTCCTCGCGGAAGTTGGTCTCGATGATGCCCGACCGGCCGCCACCGATGGCCGAGCAGTAGGACAGGCCGATATCCATTGCCTTGCCCGAGGCGTTCTGATGCACCGCGACCAGGCAGGGCACGCCGCCGCCCTTCGTGTATTCGCCGCGCACCGTGTGGCCGGGGCCCTTGGGCGCCATCATGATGACATCGACGCCGGGCTTGGGCTCGATTAGGCCGAAATGCACGTTCAGGCCGTGGGCAAAGGCGATCGCCGCGCCTTCGCGCAGGTTGTCATGGACGTACTTCTTGTAGGTCTCGGCCTGCAGTTCGTCGGGCATGGTGAACATGATGACGTCGCACCAGGCGGCGGCTTCGGCGATGCCCATGACCTTCAGGCCCTCGCCCTCGGCCTTCTTGGCGGACGGGCTGCCCTCGCGCAGGGCCACGACGACGTTCTTGGCACCGCTGTCGCGCAGGTTCAGGGCGTGGGCATGGCCCTGGCTGCCATAGCCCAGGATCGCAACCTTGGCGTCCTTGATCAGGTTCACGTCGCAATCGCGGTCATAGTAAACGCGCATGGGGAAGTCCTTTCGATTTGCCGATACCGTTCTAACCTGTGGACCGGGTTCGAACCTCCGCATTCGATCAATAGTTCAGGCATCTTGCGAAAAGATCATGCCATGATAATGCCAATCTCATGACTTTCATGCCCGACCCAACCGATCGCCGCATCCTGCGCCAGCTTCTGGCCGATCCCGCCGCCGCCAATGCAACGCTGGCCGAACGCGCGGGCGTCACCGCGGCCAGCCTGTGGCGACGGATGGAGCGGATGCGCGAGGCGGGCGTCCTGCGCGGCGTGCAGGCCCGCATCGACTGGCGCGCGATGGGCTGGGCGGTCGAGGTCAGCCTGCGCTTCACGCTGGACAAGACCAACCCGCGCGCCTTCGACGAGTTCGTCGCAGCCCTGCGCCAGGTCCCCGAGGTGATCGAGATCCAGTCCTTCCTGGGCAGCGTCGACTGGCGCGCCTCGGTCATCGCCCGCGACATGGCGCATTGGCAGCAGGTCTATCGCGACCGCATCCTGACCCTGCCGCATATTGCCGAACTGGACGCGCTGATGCTGGTCGCGACCATCAAGGACAGCGAGGATCTGGCCCTGTGACCGACCTGGACGCGACCGATCTGGCCATCCTGCGGGCGCTGGCACGCGACGCGACTACCAGCGCCGCCGATATCGGGCGCGCGGTCGGCATCGGCCAGCCTGCCGCATGGCGGCGCATCCGGCGGCTGACGGATCAGGGCGTGATCGCCGGCCGGCGCGTGGTGCTGGACCCGGCCGCGCTCGGCTTTGGCGTGACCGTGTTCCTGGGGATCAAGCTGGCCGCCAAGGGCCGCACCGGGCTTGAGGATTTCGAACGCGCCGTCACCGCCATCCCCGAGGTGCAGCTGGTCCAGCACGTCCTGGGCCAGTTCGACTACCGGCTGCGAATCACCGCTCGCGACATCAGTGATTTCGAACGCATCCTGCGCCGCCGCATCATGACCCTGCCCGGCGTGGGCCAGGTTGAGGCGAACGTGATGCTGTCAGAGGAACGCCGCCCCGGTCCCTTGGGCTGAGGGAACATCGGCGTGGATCCCCTGTTGGGGGCAGGCACTTCTTATGAAAGGCCATGCCATGACCCATGCCCGCTTTCTGGCGACCATCGCCGTCTCGACCGTTGCGATGTTCGCGATGATGTATCTGAACACCTGGGATCTGTCGCATGTCCGGTTCAGTCAGACCCGCGCCTGGATGGCCCTGTATATGGGGGGCGGGATGGCGATCGTGATGCTGGTCGCGATGTGGGGGATGTTCGCGAACCGCCGCGCCAATGTCGCGGCCCTGGCGGGGGCGGCCGTCGTCCTTGGCCTGGGCGTCGCGATGGTGCGCAGTCAGGCGACGGTGGACCAGGTATCGTGGATGAAGGCGATGATCCCGCATCACTCCATCGCCATCCTGACCAGCACCCGGGCAAAGATCACCGACGCCCGCGTCCGCGCGCTGGCCGATGGCATCATCGAGACGCAGCGCCGCGAGATCGCCGAGATGGAGGCGCTGATCGGCGACTTGGAGGGCGCCAGGTGACCGGCGCCCCGCCACTTACTCCGGGATCACCCGGACGGCGCCCTTTGCCGCGCTTGTGGTCATCGCCGCATAGGCGCGCAGGGCGGTGGTGATCTTGCGCTTGCGCGGCTTGGCGGGCTTCCAGCCTTCCGCATCGCGGGTGGCGCGGCGGGCGGCCAGGGTCGCGTCGTCGACCACCAGCTCGATCTTGCGGTTCGGGATGTCGATGCGGATCAGGTCGCCCTGCTCGACCAGACCGATCGTGCCACCCTCGGCCGCCTCGGGAGAGACATGGCCGATCGACAGCCCCGAAGACCCGCCCGAGAACCGCCCGTCGGTCACCAGCGCGCATTCCTTGCCCAGGCCCTTGGATTTCAGATAGCTGGTCGGATACAGCATCTCCTGCATCCCCGGCCCGCCGCGCGGTCCTTCATAGCGGATCAGTACGACCTCTCCGGCCTTGACCTTGCCGGTCAGGATGGCACTGACGCTGTCGTCCTGGCTTTCAAAGATATGCGCGGGCCCCTCGAAGGTCAGGTTCGAATCGTCCACCCCCGCCGTCTTCACGATGCAGCCGTCCTCGGCCAGGTTGCCGTACAGCACCGCCAGCCCGCCATCGCGCGAGAACGCGTGCTCCGACGACCGGATCACGCCCGTCTCGCGGTCCAGGTCCACGTCGTCATAGCGGTTCGCCTGAGAGAACGCGGTCTGCGTCGGCACCCCGCCCGGCGCCGCGCGGAAGAAATCGTGCACCGACGCCGCGGTCGTGCGCGACACGTCCCACCGGTCCAGCGCCTGTGCCAGCGTGCCGGAATGGACGCTGCCCACCGAGGTGTCCAGCAGCCCGGCGCGGTCCAGCTGGCCCAGGATGGCCATGATGCCGCCGGCGCGGTGGACGTCCTCCATGTGCACGTCCGATTTCGCGGGCGCGACCTTGCACAGCACCGGCACCTTGCGCGACAGGCGGTCGATGTCGGACATGGTAAAGTCGATCTCGGCCTCATGCGCCGCGGCCAGCAGGTGCAGGACGGTGTTGGTCGATCCGCCCATCGCGATGTCCAAGGTCATCGCATTCTCGAAGGCGGCAAAGCTGGCCACGTTGCGGGGCAGGACGCTGAAGTCGTCACCCTCGTAATGGCGCTTGGCCAGGTCGACGATCAGGTGGCCCGCCTCGACGAACAGCCGCTTGCGGTCGGCGTGGGTCGCCAGGGTCGATCCGTTGCCCGGCAGGGACAGGCCCAGGGCCTCGGTCAGGCAGTTCATCGAATTGGCCGTGAACATCCCCGAACACGACCCGCAGGTCGGGCAGGCCGACCGTTCGATCACCTGCACATCCTCGTCGCTGACCGAATCATCGGCCGCCGCGACCATGGCATCGACCAGGTCCAGCGCCTTGACGCGACCGTCCTGCAGCACGACCTTGCCGGCCTCCATCGGCCCGCCCGACACGAAGACGGTGGGGATGTTCAGGCGCAGCGATGCCATCAGCATGCCCGGCGTGATCTTGTCGCAGTTGCTGATGCAGACCATTGCGTCGGCGCAATGCGCATTGACCATGTATTCCACCGAATCGGCAATGACCTCGCGCGAGGGCAGCGAATACAGCATGCCGTCATGGCCCATGGCGATGCCGTCATCGACCGCGATGGTATTGAATTCCTTGGCGATGCCCCCGGCTGCCTCGACCTCGCGGGCGACCAGCTGGCCCAGGTCCTTCAGGTGGACATGGCCGGGCACGAACTGGGTGAAGCTGTTGACGATGGCGATGATCGGCTTGCCGAAATCGCTGTCCTTCACGCCTGTCGCGCGCCACAGGCCCCGTGCGCCGGCCATGTTGCGGCCATGGGTGGTGGTGCGGGAACGATAGGCGGGCATGGCGGATCTCCTTTGGCTGGCATTGCGTCTATCACCCCTCGGCGCGGAAGGAAATTACCCCCGACGCGGGAATTTCGCGGTTTTCTGTCGGCAGGGCGCGACGCGGCGGGGGGTCCGGGGGGCGCAGCGCCCCCGGCCGTCGCGGGACGCAAGCGCGCCCCGCCATCGGGCCTGTCAGGAGGCCAGCTTCATCGTGACGATGCCCGCGACGATCATCCCCGCCGCCGCCATGCGCATCGCGGTGACGGGTTCTGCCAGAAACACCACGCCCACGACAAAGCTGCCCACCGCGCCGATGCCCGTCCAGACCATGTAGGCCGTCCCCAGGGGCAGCGACCGCATCGCCGTCGCCAGCAGCCAGAACGACGCGATCATGCCGACGACCATCACGATGGTAGGGATGGGGCGCGTGAAGCCGGCCGAATATTTCATCGCCGTCGCCCAGACGATTTCCAGAAGACCGGCCGTGAACAGAAGAAGCCATGGCATGGCTGAACCCTCCGAATGATCCGGGCCGTCCCGGAAGTGTCAGCCCGTCAGGGGGAGGTCGTCCTCTGCCGCCCCATCTAGGACGCCTGATTCCCCCGGTCAAGACGCCGGATCTCGGCGCGATCCCGCCCCGTCCCCGTCAAAACGTCGCGCATTCTCCGCATGGCCTTCCCAACCCGACCCATGCGGCCCATATTGGATGTCAGGAGAAGGAGTGTCCCATGCCGCTGACCCATTTCCTCGCGTTGATCGCCGTGACGATCCTGGCCGCCGCGGTGACGCTGTGGGCAGGGCTGTCGGCGGGCGTTCCCCCGATCGCCTTCCTGCTGCTTGCGCTCAGCGGTGCGGTGCTGGTGCATCTGAACAACCGCGACCGCCACGATCACGACGGCTGATCGCTCAGCTGTCCAGTTCGGCGTCCCAATACAGGAAGTCCATCCAGCTGTCGTGCAGATGGTTCGGCGGAAAGCGCCGCCCGATCGCATGCATCTCGTCCGCCGACGGTCGGCGCGCGGGCTTGCGCAGCTGCATGCCGGAATGGCGCAGGCTGCGGTTGGCCTTCTTCAGGTTGCAGGGCGAACAGGCCGCGACCACGTTCTCCCAGCTGGTGATCCCGCCGCGCGACCGCGGCACGACATGGTCGAAGGTCAGATCGCCCTTGGCCCCGCAATACTGGCAGCAGAATTCGTCCCGCAGAAAAAGATTGAAGCGCGTGAATGCCACGCGCTTCTGGGGTCGGACGAAATCCTTCAGCACCACCACCGAGGGGATGCGGAACGCCTGTCGCTGGCTTCGCACCTCGTGGTCGTATTCGGCGATGATGGTCACCCTGTCCAGGAACACCGCCTTGATCGCCTCCTGCCACGGCCACAGCGACAGCGGGTAATAGGACAGCGGCCGGTAGTCGGCATTCAGGACCAGCGCCGGGAAATGGCGCAGGTTGGCCGGCTCGCGCACGAACTGCGTTCGGAAATCGGAATGAAGATGGTCGTCCAGCATAGCGCCTTCCCGTCTGCCCCGTGGGGTTGACCGGGGCGCCCGTCAGATCCGTTGCGTCGACTATATCTGGCGGCGGTGATCTGGCAAGCCCCCGCATCTATTCCCGACGGACCATCCCATAGACGCCCAGGATGACAGCAGCGTGACGACCCCGCGATCAGTCGGGCAGATGCTCCTTCAGAAAGGCCAGCGCGACCGACAACCCGTCCGGAGAGATGCCGTGCCCGGTCCCCTGCATCACGTGGCCATAGACGGTGAATCCCGCCTCCTGCAGGGTCTGGCCGGCTAGGGACATGTCGTCGAAGGGCACCACCTCGTCCTGGTCGCCATGGATCAGCAGGACCGGCGGCTTGACCCGCGCCTCCTCCGCCAGGACCTCGGGGGTCAGCAGGCGGCCCGAAAATCCGACGACCCCCGCCACGGCCACGTCGCGGCGCGGGGCCACGTGCAGCGCCATCATCGTGCCTTGGGAAAAGCCCACCAGCACCATCCGGTCGGGGGTCAGCTCCTCGGCGGCCAGCACGGTGTCCAGGAATTCGTTCAGCGCAGTCACCGACTGGCCCATGCTGATGCGGGCATCGACCTCGGACGATCCGTCCAGCCAGGGAATCGGGAACCACTGGAACCCCATCGGATTGTTGCGCGACGGCTCGGGCGCGTCGGGCGCATAGAAGGCCGTCGTGGGCAGATGCGGCGCCAGCGGCTCGGACAGGCCCAGAAGGTCTGTCCCGTCGGCGCCATAGCCGTGCAGGAAGACGACGACCGATCCGGCCTTCTCGGGGCCCCGGCGGGCGGATTGCAGCGGTTCAGTCATGATATTCCCTCGCGTCCTTTGGCCCAGCGGTAATAGGCCCAGAGCCCCCGCGCCGCAACCGCGCGCCACGGTGCCCAAGGCTCGGCCAGCGCGCGCAGCGCCTTGGGCCCGGGCCGTTCGGACAAGCCGTACATGCCGCGCGCCGCCTTCTGCAGTGCCAGGTCGCCCGCCGCGAAAACATCCCGGCGGCCCAGTGCGAATTTCAGATAGATCTCGGCCGTCCAGACCCCGATGCCCGGCAGGGCCACCAGCCGCGCCATGGCCTCATCATCGGGCAGATCGCGCAGGCCCTGCCAGTCCAGCCCCGCCGCGGCGATCCCCCTCAGATAGCGCGCCTTGGGACGCGACAGCCCCGCGGCACGCAGGCTGTCGTCATGGGCCTCTCGCAGGGTCGCCTCCCGGTCCAGCCCCGCGGCCTGCAGCCGCCCCCAGATCGCCGCCGCCGCCGCGACCGAGACCTGCTGGCCCACGATGGCCTGCGCCATCGCCGCGAACCCGTCCGGCTGGCGGCGCAAGGGCAGCGGGCCAAGCTGGGGCAGCACCCGCGCCCAGACCGGGCAGACGGCCGCCAGATGCGCGGCCCCTTCGTCGATGTCGGCCTGCGTCAGGATCAGGCGCGGCTCAGCCACCCGCCTGCGCCTCCAGCTTCAGCCGCGTCTCCCACGCCATCGAGATATGCTGGCGCAGTGCGCGGTCCGCCGCCGCCCCGTCCCCTGCCGCGATCGCCTCGACGATGCGGGCATGTTCGGCCAGCGCGGTCTCGCCCCGCCCCTCGGCGGCCAGCGAGGTCCGCGCCATCAGCGCCATGGTCCGATGCACCAGGTCCAGCTGCTGCACCAGATAGCGGTTGTGCGATGCCAGATGGATCTGCCGGTGGAATCGTTTGTTGGCCCGCGCCAGCGCCTCGGGGTCGCCCTTGGTGCGGCGGTCCTCCTCGACCATCTGGGCCAGCACGCGCACCTCCTCGGGCGTCGCGTGGCGGGCAGCCAGGCGGGCGGCCAGCGCCTCCAGCTCCGCCCGCACGGTGTACAGCTCGGCCAACTGGTTGTGGTCCAGCGATGCGACGATCAGGCTGCGCCCGTCGCGCACCAGCATGGCCTGGGTCTCCAGCCGCTGCAGCGCCTCGCGCACGGGGGTGCGGCTGACGCCGAACCGCTCGGCCAGCTCGGATTCGACCAGCCGGTCGCCAGGGCGGTATGTGCCGCCCTCGATGGCGGTCAGGATCAGGGAATAGGCGTCTTTCATCCGCGAACGATTGGCCCGCGCGCGCCGAATTGCAAGCGGCCAGCGCGCAAGCTATGCCTCTGCCATGGATTTTTCGCATGTCACCGCCTGGATCTTCGATCTGGACAACACCCTCTACCCGCCCGAGGCGCAGCTTTTCGCGCAGATCGAGGTCCGGATGACCGCCTGGATGATGCGCGCGCTGGACGTGCCGCAGGATCATGCGAACCGCCTGCGCGCGGATTACTGGCGGCTGCACGGCACCACGCTGGCCGGGCTGATGGCCGAACATCAGGTCGATCCCGCGGCCTATCTGGCCGACGTGCACGACATCGACTTTTCGGTGCTGACCCCCGACCCGGACCTGGCCGCGGCCATCGCGGCCCTGCCGGGACGGCGGATCATCCACACCAATGGCGACGCGGGTTATGCCCGCCGCGTGCTGGCCGCCCGCGCCCTGCCCGAGGACCTGTTCGACGCCGTATACGGCATCGAGGAGGCGGGCTTTCACCCCAAGCCCGACCCGCGCGCCTATGCGCCGATCCTGGCCGCGTCCGGCATCGACCCCACGCGGGCCGCGTTCTTCGAGGATGACCCGCGCAACCTGATCGTGCCGCACGACCTGGGCATGCGCACCGTGCTGGTGGGCGACGGTCGCCACGGGCCCGACGCGCTGACCGGGGGGGTCGGCCCGCATGTCCAGCACCGCACCCATGACCTGACCGGCTTTCTGCGCGCGCTGGTCTGACTGCGACAGCGCCGCCCCTTTCCCCCGCCCGCGCGGCGGGGCAGTCTGACCCGGAACCGAAGGGGCCTGCCATGACCGACACGCGCATCGACGACATCGACATCCTGATCTCGGGCGGCGGGTTGGCCGGGCTGATCGCCGCCTGCGCCTTCGGGGCCCAAGGGTTCTCGGTCCTTTGCGTCGATCCCGCCCCCCCGGTGACGGAGGAGGACGCGGCGGGCGCCGACTTGCGCTCGACCGCCTTCCTGATGCCCTCGGTCGCGCTTTTCGAACGCATCGGGCTGTGGGAGCGCCTCGCCCGCCACGCCACCGCGTTGCAGGTGATGCGCATCGTCGATGCCGGGGGCGCCACCGCCACGCCGCGCCTGACCCGCGACTTCGACGCGGCCGAGATCGGCGACCAGCCCTTTGGCTGGAACCTGCCCAACTGGCTGATGCGGCGCGAGCTGATGGCCCGCACCCGCGCCCTGCCCTCGGTCCGGGTGATCCACGGCACTGGCACGGCGACGGTCCTGCCCCGATCCGAAGGTGCGGTCGTGACCCTGACCGACGGCCGCCGCCTGCGCGCCCGCCTGCTGATTGGCGCGGATGGCCGCGATTCGGCGGTCCGTCGCGCCCTGGGCATCGGGGTGCGCACTTGGCGCTATGGGCAAAAGGCGCTGGCCTTTGCCGTGACGCATGAACAGCCCCACCACAACGTCTCGACCGAGGTGCACCGCTCCGGCGGGCCCTTCACGCTGGTCCCCCTGCCCGACCGCGACGGACAGCCCGGTTCGGCCGTGGTCTGGATGGACGACGCCGCCGCCATCGACGCGCTGCTGGCCCTGCCCGCCCCAGGCTTCGAAGCCGCGCTGAACGACCGCTCCGCCGGGGTGCTGGGCCACCTGCGCCAGGCGACCCCCCTGACCGCCTGGCCGATCGTCAGCCAGATCGCCGACCGCTTCGCCGGCCCCCGCACCGCGCTGATCGCCGAGGCCGCGCATGTCCTGCCCCCCATCGGCGCGCAGGGCCTGAACATGAGCCTGGCCGACCTCTCGGCGCTGCTGGAGCTCAGCCGCGCCGATCCGGGCAGCGCCGACAGCCTTGCCCGCTACAACCGCACGCGCCGTCCGGACGCCTATGCACGCATCCTGGCCATCGACGCCCTGAATCGCGCCAGCCAGGCGCAGCTGCGCCCGCTGCGCGACCTGCGCGCCGCGGCTCTGGGCGGGTTGTACGGAATCGCGCCCGTGCGCCGGATGATGATGCGGGCCGGCCTGGGTCTCAGCTAAGACACCGGCACCGCGCGACACCGGGGGGTGCGGGGGGCTGGCCCCCCGCCGTCGCGGGACGCACTCAGATCAGGCCCGCATGCTCCAGCGCCGCGTCGATCAGATGGCGCGTCGGTTCGGTCAGCGGCGTCAGCGGCAGGCGCACCCGCTCATGGCACAGGCCCAGGCGCGACATCGCGTATTTCGCGCCCACCAGCCCCGGCTCGACGAAGATCGCCAGATGCAGCGGCATCAGCCGGTCCTGGATCTCCAGCGCCGCCGCGTAATCGCCGCGCAGCGTGGCCTCCTGGAACTGCGCGCACAGGCGCGGCGCGACGTTCGCGGTCACGCTGATGCAGCCCACGCCGCCATGCGCGTTGAAGCCCAGGGCCGTCGCATCCTCTCCGGACAGCTGGATGAAGTCCGCCCCGCAGGTCATGCGCTGGCAGCTCACGCGCTCCAGCTTGCCGGTCGCGTCCTTGACCCCGATGATCGAGGGGATCTTCGCTAGGACGCCCATCGTCTCGGGCATCATGTCGACAACCGACCGCCCGGGGATGTTGTAGATGATGATCGGCAGATCGCAGGCCTCGGTCAGCGCGGTGTAATGCGCGATCAGCCCCGCCTGCGTCGGCTTGTTGTAATAGGGCGTGACGACCAGTCCCGCATCCGCGCCCACGCTGGCCGCGTGCTGCAGCAGGCCGATGCCCTCGCGCGTGGAGTTCGACCCGGCACCCGCGATGACCGGGATGCGACCGTTCACCGCACGCACCACCTCCTCGATGACGGTGCGATGCTCGTCATGGGTCAGGGTGGGACTTTCGCCGGTGGTGCCCACGGGCACGATGGCGTGGCTGCCCTGTTCGACATGCCATTCGACCAGCTTCTTCAGCGTGTCCAGATCCAGCTCGCCGTCCGGGGTGAACGGCGTGACCAGGGCTGGCATCGACCCTTTGAACATGACACGCTCCATGATGATCCTTGGTGAAAGCAGGCAATTGCGCGGCCATCCCTAACCAAGGGCCGCGAACTTGCCAAGGTTGTGAATTGCACGCGGGGCGTTTGACGGTGACACAGGGTGGTGATGCGACTTCTGCGTGACATGACGATGGCGGGCCTTCTGGCCCTGTCCCTGGCCCTGCCCGCACGGGCCGAGGATCCGGGCGCGATGGCGCTGGCCCTGGCCGCGACCCAGGTCCAGGACTGGGTGACCGCACGCGACGCCGCCCGCGCCGCAGGCCCCCTGGGCGAGGCGCTGGTCGGCTGGCACGCCCTGCGCGCAGGCCACGGCGATTTCGCCGATTACGCGGGCTTTCTGCGCAACCATCCCGACTGGCCCGGCCTCGACCTGCTGATCCAGCGCGGAGAGACGCGGCTGCGCCCCGGCGCCGATCCCGACGACATCCGCCTGTGGTTCGACGGCCGCAGCCCCACCACGCGGGCCGGCCTGAACGCGCTGACCGCGATCCTGCCCGACGCCGATGCCGCCCGGACCCGCCAGGCCTTCTTCACCACGCAACCCCTGCCGGCCGAGGACGAGGCCGCCCTGCTGGCCGCCTTTCCCGAACTGCTGCCGCTGATCCCCGCGCGCATCACCGCGATGCTGGATGCGGGGGAATGGGCACAGGCCGAACGCCTGCTGCCCCGCCTGCCCGAGGCCGACCGCCCCCTGCCCCGCGCCCGGATCGCCGTGCAGGCGGGCCGTGCCGGCGTCGACGACCTGATCCTGGCGCTGCCTGCCGACCTGCGCTCCGATCCGGGCCTGGCGATGGACCGCTTCGACTGGCGCGTGGGCGCAAAGCAGCATGAGGGCGCCCAGGCCCTGCTGCTGGAATCCTCGACCAGCGCGGAGGCGCTGCGCGTTCCGGCGCGATGGGCGTCGATGCGGGTGGATTACACGCGGCTGGCCATGCGGAACGGCGACTGGGACCGCGCGCTGCGCCTGGCCACGCCGCATTTCCTGACGCCCGACAACCGCCATTACGCCGACCTGGAATGGCTGGCGGGCTTTGCCGCGTTGAAGACCGGCGATGCGGCCCGCGCGCTGACGCATTTCGACCATCTGGAAACCGTCGTCGGCGCCGCGATCAGCAAGTCGCGCGCCTTCTACTGGCAGGGTCGCGCGCATGAGGCCCTGGGCGACGATGCCGCCGCACGCACGGCCTTTGGTGCCGCAGCCGACCTGCCCGGCACCTATTACGGTCAGCTGGCGATGGAGAAGGTCGGCCGCAGCCTGCCCGCCGATTACGCCGTGGCCGACGCGGCCATCGACACCCTGCCCGACTGGCGCGGCAGTGCGCTGCGCGAGAATCCGATCTTTCGCGCAGGCCTGTGGCTGGTTGCCAGCGGACGGCGCGACGATGCGCAGCGCTTTCTGCTGCACTTGGCGGAAACCGCGGCCCCCGACGACATCGCCCGCATGTCGCGCCTGATGTACGAGGCCGGGACCCCCTGGCACGGGCTGCGCCTGGCCAAGCAGTCGGCGAACCAGGGCGTGATCTGGCCCGTCGCACATTTCCCCCTGACCGGGCTGGAGCGCGAGGATCTGGGTCCGCCGCCGGAACTGGTCATGGCCATCGCGCGGCAGGAATCCGAATTCAACCACACGGCCTCCAGCCCCGTCGGCGCGCAGGGGCTGATGCAGGTGATGCCCGGCACCGCCGAACAGGTCACGCGCCAGATCGGCATGCCCTATGACCTGGCGCGGCTGTCCAGCGATGCCAGCTACAACGCGCGGATCGGGTCGCAATACCTGATCGACCTGGCCGACCGGTTCGGCCCGTCCGTGGCGCTGATAGCGGCGGGCTACAATGCCGGGCCGGGGCGGTCCGCGCGTTGGCTGAACGATTTCGGCGACCTGCGCCGCGATGCCGATCCCGTGGACTGGGTCGAGATGATCCCCTTCGACGAGACGCGCAATTACGTCATGCGCGTTGCCGAGGCGCTGCCGATCTATCGTGCACGCATCCATGGCACGCCCGCGCCGGTCGTCACCCGGTGGGACCTGTCGGGCGGCGGTGCGGTGCCGCCCCCGCCGGCGCGGCTGACGCTGGCCCTGTCGGCCAAGCCGCGGCCCAAGCCCTTCATCGGACCGCGCCTGCCCGAAGGCTGGTTCAGCGCGACCGCATCCGCTGTCGCCACAGAGTGAACAGGCTGGCCGCGACGACGATCGCTGCCCCGATCACCACGTTGGCGCGCAGCGTCTCGTTGAACAGGACCACGCCCAGGATGCTGACCCAGACCAGCTGCGTATAGCCGAAGGGCTGCAGGGCCGACGCCTCGGCCAGCTCATAGCTGCGGATCATCAGGTAATGCGAGGTCATGCCGCAGACGCACAGGCAGCCCATCCAGACCCAGTCCATCGGTGCCAGCCACTGCCAGTCCCAGATGCCCACCAGCGTCATGGCCACCGCCCCCGACACGCCGGTCCAGAAAAAGCTGACCATCGCCGGATCGTCGCGCGACACATGTCGCGTCAGCAGGCCGTACAGCGCGAACATCAGCGCGGCCGCAAAGGGCAGCAGCGCCGCCATGCTGATGACCCCGCCGCCGGGGTTCAGGATCACGATGATCCCGGCAAAGCCCACCGCAATGGCGGTCCAGCGCCGCCATCCGACCGCCTCGCCCAGGACAGGCCCGGACAGGGCCGCGACCAGCAGCGGATAGACGGAAAAGACCGCATGCGTCTCGATCAGGCCCAGGCGGACGAAGGCCTCGACCATGATCAGCACCTCCAGCGCCAGGATCACGCCGCGGGCGATCTGGGTCAGGGGGCGTTTCGTGCGGATGGCGCGTTTCAACCCGCCCGGCTGGCGTGCGACCAGCGCGATCACGAACAGCGCAAAGACCCAGTACCGGATCATCACGATCAGCACCGGCGGATAGCCCCCGCCCAGGATGCGAGAGAACACGTCCTGGAAGGCGAAGATCAGGCTGACCGCGCACATCATGGCGATGGCAAGGCCGGTGCGGTCGCGGACGGGGGCCTGCCCCTGCGGCGGAACCGGGGGCGGCGCCGCGACGGCGGCGGATGCGGCATAGGGCTGGGTCGGTCGGTCGTCGGACATAAGCGGGCGCCTTCAGGGTTGCCCCCTGTTGCGCCCGCCATTCCGCAAGGTCAAGCGAGGGTCAGCGTTGCATGGTCTGCAACCCTGACCTGTTGCAGCCTAGTCGCGGGCGCGGATGATCTTGGCGAAGGGGTCCAGCAGGGTGGGGTTCGCCGCGATGAGGCGACCCGATTCCAGCGGATCGTCGCCCTCGCGGATGCCGTGGACGAAACCGCCGGCCTCGCGCACCATCAGGATGCCCGCGGCCACGTCCCAGGATTTCGTGCCGCGTTCCCAATAGCCGTCGAACCGGCCGCCGGCGACATAGGCCAGGTTCAGCGCCGCGGACCCGAAACCGCGCACGCCCGCACAGACGGGCATCAGCTGGGCCAGATCCTGGATCATCGCGGGCAGCGGGCCGGTCCCGGCATGCGGGATCCCGGTCGAGAACACCGATTCGGACAGCTTGGTGCGGCCCGACACGCGCAGGCGCTGATCGTTCATATAGGCGCCGGTGCCCTTTTCGGCCACGAACATCTCGTCCTTGGCGGCGTCGAAGATAACCGCGGCGACGATCTCCTTCTTGTGCTCCAGCGCGATGGAGACGGCCCAGTGCGGCAGGCCGTGCAGGAAGTTCGTCGTCCCGTCCAGCGGGTCCACGATCCAGCGACGGGTGGGGTCGTCGCCCTCGGTCTTGCCGGTCTCCTCGCCCAGCCAGCCATAGCTGGGGCGGGCGGTCATCAGCTCTTCCTTGATCAGGCGTTCGGCCTCGCGGTCGGCGCGGGTGACGAAATCGCCGGCGCCCTTGACGCTGACCTGAAGGTTCTCGACCTCGCGGAAGTCCTTGACGAGGGCGCGACCCGCCTTGCGGGCGGCCTTGATCATCACGTTCAGATTGGCGCTTGCCATCGGGTGCTCCGGGAATTGGGGTTGGCCGCGTCATAGGGCAGACGCGGCGGAAAGCCAAGCATCACGCGCCGGCCTAGCTGGACGGGCCGCGCAGCATCCGCAGGGGTTCGGTGCGCGACAGGCGCAGCACATGCGCCATGTAGGGCTGCGACAGGTCGTCCGACCGCACCGCCGCGTACAGACGGCGGCGGATCCCCTGCGGCCCCAGCGGCAGCAGCACCAGTTCCGGGTTCGCGGCCTCGCGCCGCAGGACCCAGTCCGGCATGACCGCGACGCCCCGCCCCGATGCCACCAGCATCAGCGCCACCGCGGTCAGCTCGACCGTGCGCTGGCGCGCGGGTTCGATGTTCGCGGGCGTCAGGAACTGGCTGAAGACGTCCAGCCGTGCGCGGTCCATCGGATAGGTGATCAGCGTCTCGGCGGCCAGATCGGCGGGATCGGCATGGCCCTTGGCCGCCAGCGGATGTCCCGCCGGCACGACCAGGGTCGGCGCATAGTCGAACAGCGGCTGAAAGGTGACGCCCGCCAGATCCTCGGGGTCCGAGGAGATCACCAGGTCCACCTCCTCGCGCACCAGCGCGGGCAGCGCGCCAAAGGCCAGGCGCTGGCGGATGTCCACGTCCACGTCGGGCCAGGCGCGGCGAAAGATATCCAAGACCGGCAGCAGCCAGTCAAAGCAGGCGTGGCATTCCATCGCGATGTGCAACCGGCCGATGCGCCCGGCCTCGACGCCCTTGAACTCTGCCTCGGTCGCCTCGACCAGGGGCAGGACCTGTTCGGCCAGGCGCAGCAGGCGCATGCCCGCGGCGGACAGGCGCATGGGCTTGGCGCGACGCACGAACAGCTGGGCACCCGACTGCTCCTCCAGCGCCTTGACCTGGTGGGACAGCGCGCTCTGCGTGATGTTCAGCACCTCGGCGGCGCGGGCCAGGCCGCCCTGTTCGTGGATCGCATGCACGGTGCGCAGATGGCGCAGTTCCAGATGCATGATGAAACGCCCTCACGTTGATGTTGAAGATTATGAATTTGTTTCACGCCGTGCCCCATGGCACAAGAGCCGCCAACACGAAGGGATTCGCCATGACCACGCCGAACGTCAGCTTTGAGTTCTTCCCGCCCAAGACGCTGGAAGCCTCGTTCAAGCTGTGGGAGACCGCCAAGGTGCTGGCCCCGCTGGCCCCCGATTTCGTGTCGGTCACCTATGGCGCCGGCGGCACGACCCGCAAGCTGACCCATGAGGCCGTGACCACGATCAACCGCCAGTTCGGGTTGCAGGTGGCGGCGCATCTGACCTGCGTCGAGGCCACCCGCGCCGAGACGATGGAGATCGTGCAGTCCTATGCCGATGCCGGGATCACCCAGATCGTGGCGCTGCGCGGCGATGCGCCCAAGGGGGCCGACCGCTTCACCCCGCATGACGACGGCTTCGCCAACTCGGTCGAACTGATCGAGGCGATCGCCGCGCGCGGCGACATGACGATCCGCTGCGGTGCCTATCCCGAACCGCACCCGGACAGCGCCGATGGCGATGCCGACGTGACCTGGCTGAAGCGCAAGATCGAGGCCGGGGCCACCAGCGCCATCACGCAGTTCTTCTTCGAACCCGAAACCTTTTTCCGCTTTCGCGACAAATGCGTCGCGGCCGGCATCGACGCGCCGATCATCCCCGGCCTGCTGCCGGTCCAAAGCTGGGCCGGGACCAAGCGGTTCGCCGCGACCTGCAACACCACCGTCCCGGACTGGGCCGAGGAGGCGTTCCAGCTTGCGGCCCTGGACGGCCCCGACGCACAGCGTGCGCTTGCGACCGACCTGTCGGTGGACCTGTGCGAAAAGCTGATCGCGGGCGGCGTGGACCAGCTGCATTTCTATACGCTGAACCGTCCCGAACTGACCCGCGACGTCTGCGCCGCCCTGGGTGTGCGCCCCAAGGCCGGGCTGGAGGCCGTGGCCTGACCACCCCTTAGGCCGGATCGACGGGCGGGCGGCGCCAGCGCGCGGCGATGGTGGCGGGCGATCTGCGACGCGGCGGGCGGTGCGCAGTCAGGTGTCCGGTCAGGCGGGCCGGGCCGGCAACGGGTCTTGGCACCGTCGGATGCAGCGCCTCGGTCATGTAGCGGCCGGCAAGGCGGGGCGTGCGCGCCAGGAACGCCTTGCCCCAATTGCGCCACGACCCGATTGACGGCGCCGCGGCATCTCCCGGAAACAGCCCCCGCCATCCGGGCGGCAACGGCAGGCCGACCTGTTCGGCCCGATCCAGCATCCAGACCAGCGGGATGTTCGCCAAGGGCCGCGACATCTCGAACCCGGACAGCTGTCCGCCGATGTCGGGATGCGCGCCGCGAAACCACATCTGCTCGATCCGGCCCGCCGCATGGGCATCGTCCCACAGCAGCGGCGCAAAGGCGGCGCGGGTCTCATCCAGGGCCAGGGCCTGGAACCCGTGCTCGATCCCCTGCCCCAGATGCGCGTCGTGAAAGCGGAACCGCGGTTCCGTCAGCATCCACAGCACCGGCAGGCGCAGGCCCAGGGCCATCACGGTATCGAAACAGCCGACCATGCGGATCGGCGCCTGCGCATGACAGCGCCTGCGCCGGAACGCGGCCATCGCCTGCGGCGTGCCCCCCTGGTGGTAATAGCGCCAGGCCAGCCGGATGTGGCGTTCGGTCGCCGCCTGCGCCTGCAGCAGGCCCACGCGGCTGATCATCCCCGCCAGGCTGCGGACCGCGAAGGCCCCGCGGGAATAGCCCAGCATGAATATCCGGTCGCCGGGGCGATAGCCGCTGGCCAGCCAGCCATAGGCATCGGTGATGCGGGTTTCCAGGATGCGGCCCATGACCAGGTCGGGCAGCGTGCGCCATCGGGTCCATTGCTGTCCCATGCCGTAATGGACGCGAATGCGTCCGGGCGGCAGGGCGCCCAGCTGGCCCGTCAGCAGGCGGTGGATGCGGCCGATGGAACTGCGCCTGCCATCGGCCAGCGACGCGAAGGTGCCGTCCATCAGCACGACATGGATGGTGGGTGGTCTGGTCACGCTCATGCCCCCAAGCCTAGCATGGGGGCATGAGCAAACCGTTACGACAGCCGCATCACGGTCGCGTTGGTCATCGCGCCGAAACCGTTGAATCGCGTGTTCGTGACCGTCGAATAGGCGCCCGCGCCGTGGAAGATCACGAAATCGCCTTCCTGGATCGTGTCGGGCAGCGCCAGTTCGCCCGGCAGGCGGTCGACCGAATCGCAGGTCGGGCCAAAGATGACGCGGCCGCCGGCCTCGCCCTCGCGCGGGGTGCCCTTGGGGGTCAGGACCTCGATGCGGTCGATGTTGCCGATGATCGGCAGCTCGGCCAGGCCGCCATAGACGCCGTCGTTCAGGAACACGTGACCGCCGTCGCGCACGCCCTTGACCCGGGTGATCAGCGCATAGGCGTCGGCCACGATGCCGCGGCCCGGTTCGCAGACCAGGTCGGGCGCGTCGGCGCCGAACATCTCGGTCACGGTGTCGGAGATCTCCTGGAAGATCGAGGTCAGGTCGGGCTCGACGCCCACGACGCGGTGCGAGGGGAAACCGCCGCCCACGTTCAGGCGCACCGCGCGCACGCCCGCCATGTCGCAGATGTCCTTGGATACGCGGATATAGCTTTCCCATGCGATCGGGTCGGTGCATTGCGTGCCCGGATGGAAGGTCAGCGACGGGACGTATCCACGGCGCGCGACCTCTGCCAGCAGCTCGGCCGCCAGTTCGGGCGATGCACCGAACTTGGAGCCGAAGTCATAGGCCGCGCCCAGCACCGGCAGCTTGAAGCGGGGCGATATCTCGACCCCCTTGCCGTCGACCTGGGTCGGCACCTGATCGAACAGCTTGTCCAGTTCGGACCGGCTGTCCACGGACCAGGCGCGGATGTTCTGGGACACGCCGTGCGCGATCTCGGACCTTGCGCGGACGGGATTGTGGTAATGGCGCGCAGCATGCGGCGCCATGCGGCCGATCAGGTCGATCTCGAAGGGCGAGGCCACGTCGAAACCGCGGATGCCGGCGGCGACAAGGTTCTGGATCACGGCCTCGTCGGGGTTGGACTTGACCGCATAGGTCACCAGCCCCGGAAAACCGTCGATGAATTGCCGCGCACGGTCCTGCAAGACTGTCGGCGCGAAGACCATGACCGGATGTTCCGGGGCCAGATGTCGGATGACCTCGGCCGGATTTTCCCAGACGGTCTTCTGTTGTCCCATTGCGGTTCCTTTCGCACGAGGCTGGATGATGGGTTGCGGTCCTGCAACCCGGAATGGCGCTTTTGAGTTCCGATTTCACCGATGAAAAGGCTAGAATCGCATGTCATCCCGGTTATTATGACGCAGTTCATGTCATTTTGACGAAACAGGCAGGCAGGCGCGGCTTTGGACGATCTGGATCGCAACATTCTGGCGCAGCTGTCGGGCGACGCGCGCATGTCGGTGGCGGTGCTGGCCCGCCGCCTGCGCGTCGCGCGCTCGACCGTGCAGGCCCGGCTGGAGCGGCTGGAGAGCACCGGTGCCATCGCCGGATACACGCTGCGCCTGGGAGAGGCCGCGCGCGGGGCCCGCATCCGCGCCACCGTCCTGCTGGGCATCGAGCCCCGTGCCCAGCCCGGCGTGCTGTCGCGGCTCAAGTCCCTGCCCCAGGTCGAGCGTGTGCACACCACCAGCGGCCGGGTCGACCTGCTGCTGCAGCTGGCCACATCCTCGACAACCGAACTGGACGAAACGCTGGACCGCATCGGCGGGATCGAGGGCGTGCGGTCGTCCGAAAGCCTGATCCACCTGGCGACAAAGCTGGATCGCGCCGTCTAGGCGCGACGCCTGTTGCCTCGAATCCCCTGCGGGCGGACACTGTGCGCACCGACGCAAGGGAGGATACGATGAGCTATTATTCCGGCTTCGTGCTGGCCGTGCCCGCGGACAAGCGCGACGAATATGCCGATCACGCGACCAGGGCCTGGCCGGCGTTCAAGCGTCACGGCGCGCTGCGCCTGGTCGAATGCTGGGGCGAGGACGTGCCCCACGGCAAGCGCACCGATTTCTATCGCGCGACCGAGGCCATCGGCGACGAGATCCCGGTGCTGTCCTGGATCGAATGGCCCGACCGCGCCACCGCGGATGCCGCATGGGCCGCGATGATGACAGAGGACCACCCCGACATGGCCGACATGCCCTTTGACGGCGCGCGCATGTTCTGGGGCGGCTTTGCCCCCATCGTGGACCTGCGCTGACGGGCCCGGCCGCGAACCGCCCCGGATGACATGCCCGGTGCCGACGGGCTTGGCCTTTGGCCCCGCATTCGCTAATCCCGCTGCAACAGATGGGGTGATGCGATGACGATGGACAAAAGCTTTGACGCGGCGGATGCCGAGGCCCGGATCGCGGCCGAATGGGAACGCCGGAACGCCTTTGCCGCCGGGGCCGCTGCCCGGCGGTCGGAAACCTTCACCGTGATGATCCCGCCCCCCAACGTCACCGGCAGCCTGCATATCGGCCATGCGCTGAACAACACGCTGCAGGACATCCTGGTCCGCTGGCACCGGATGCGGGGCTTTGACACGCTGTGGCAGCCGGGTCAGGACCATGCGGGCATCGCCACCCAGATGGTCGTCGAACGCCGCATGGCCGAACGGGGCGAACCCGGCCGGCGCGAGATCGGGCGCGAGGCCTTCACCGCCAAGATCTGGGACTGGAAGCGGGAATCCGGCGACACGATCATCAACCAGCTGAAGCGCCTTGGCGCCAGCGCGGACTGGAGCCGCAATGCCTTCACCATGTCCGGGGCCCCGGGCGCGCCCGCGGGCGAGGAGGGCAATTTCCATGACGCGGTGATCCGGGTCTTCGTGGATCTCTACACCAAGGGAATCATCTATCGCGGCAAGCGGCTGGTGAACTGGGACCCGCATTTCGAGACCGCGATCAGCGACCTGGAGGTCGAGAACCGCGAGGTTCCGGGCCACATGTGGCACTTCAAGTACCCGCTGGCCGGTGGCGAGACCTATGAATACGTGGAACGCGACGAAGACGGCCGCGTGACCCTGCGCGAGACGCGCGATTACATCAGCATCGCCACGACCCGCCCCGAGACCATGCTGGGCGACGGCGCGGTTGCCGTGCATCCGTCAGACGCGCGCTATGCCCCCATCGTCGGCAAGCTGGTCGAGATCCCGGTCGGCCCCAAGGAACACCGCCGCCTGATCCCGATCATCACCGACGAATACCCCGACCCCGATTTCGGGTCCGGCGCGGTCAAGATCACCGGCGCGCATGATTTCAACGACTATGGCGTGGCGATGCGCAACGGCATCCCGCTTTATGCGCTGATGGACGGCAAGGGCGCGATGCGCGCCGACGGGCTGTCCTATGCCGACAGCGCCGCCATCGCCTCCCGCGCCGCCGCGGGCGAGGATGTGGGCGACGTCACCGCCGTGAACCTGGTGCCCGACGACCTGCGCGGCCTGGACCGGTTCGACGCCCGCAAGCGCGTGATCGATGCGATCACCGCCGAGGGCCTGGCCGTCACCTATCTGCACCGTGAGATCGAGCCCGAAACCGGCGCCGAGCATCTGGAACGCCGTCCCGTGATCGACGCCAAGCCGATCATGCAGCCCTTTGGCGACCGGTCCGGCGTCGTGATCGAGCCGATGCTGACCGACCAGTGGTTCGTGGACACCGCGCGCATCGTCGAACCCGCGCTGGAGGCCGTGCGGTCGGGCCGAACGGAGATCCTGCCCGAGCAGCACAAGAAGGTCTATTTCAACTGGCTCGAGAACATCGAGCCCTGGACCATCAGCCGCCAGCTGTGGTGGGGCCACCAGATCCCGGTTTGGTACGGGCCATCTCTGAACGAGGATGGCGAAGTCGTCGATTTGTGGGGCGAACAATTTTGCGCGGCGAGTGAGGCCGAGGCGATTGATCTAGCCATATCGCGATACGCGGAGAAATATGGCCGGTCGATCACGGTTCAAGCTGAGCGGATGGAGTCGAAGTCTGAGAACGTCCAACGCTTGTCGCTGCCTTCCGCGGGCGGTGGTGGTCCGGCGGACGGTCCCATGACAATCAACAACGTTTGGATCGCACGCGACCCGGATGTGCTGGATACCTGGTTCAGTTCGGGCCTGTGGCCCATCGGGACGCTTGGCTGGCCCGAGCCGACCGAGGAGCTGAAGAAGTATTTCCCGACCGACGTGCTGGTCACGGGCTTCGACATCATCTTCTTCTGGGTCGCCCGGATGATGATGATGCAGCTGGAGGTCGTGGGCGATGTGCCGTTCAGGACCGTCTATGTCCACGGGCTGGTGCGCGACGAGAAGGGCGCCAAGATGTCCAAGTCCAAGGGCAATGTCATCGACCCGCTAACGCTGGTGGACGCCTATGGCGCGGATGCGCTGCGCTTCACGCTGACCAGCATGGCGGCGATGGGTCGCGACCCCAAGCTGGGGCCGAAGCATGTCGAGGTGAACCGCAACTTCGTCACCAAGATCTGGAACGCCACCCGTTTCGCGGAAATGAACGGCGTGCGCGGCGGCGGGGTGCGTCCGCAGCCCAGCCATACCGTGAACCGCTGGATCATCGGA
The DNA here is from genome assembly GCF_006151785.1 of Paracoccus marcusii. GTDB lineage: Bacteria > Pseudomonadota > Alphaproteobacteria > Rhodobacterales > Rhodobacteraceae > Paracoccus > Paracoccus marcusii. The sequence goes on along the minus strand of NZ_VDDD01000008.1, from coordinate 19,037 downwards.
GAGACGGCGCGCATCCTGATGGCTGTCGACGAGGCGCTGGCCGCCTATCGCTTCAACGATGCGGCGACGGGGCTTTACGCCTTTGTCTGGGGCAAGGTCTGCGACTGGTACGTGGAATTCGCCAAGCCGCTGTTCGACGGCGAGCATGCCGAGGAGACGCGGGCCACGATGGGCTGGGTGCTGGACCAGTGCTTTGCCATGCTGCACCCGATCATGCCCTTCGTCACCGAGGAGCTGTGGGCGCTGACCGGGGACCGCGACCGCATGCTGGTCCATGGCGACTGGCCGGAACTGGGCGCCGACCTGATCGACGCAGAGGCCGACCGGCAGATGAACTGGGTCATCGCGCTGATCGAAGGCGTGCGGTCCGCCCGCGCCCAGATGGGCGTGCCGGCGGGCGCCAAGCTGGACCTGGTCGTGACCGAGGCGGACGCCGCGGCCCGCGCGGCGCTGGCCGCCAACGGCCCTCTGATCGAGCGGCTGGCCCGCGTCAACGCGCCCGTCGATGGCGTGGCGGGCAAGGGGATGATCGCGGTGTCGGTGCAGGGGGCGAGCTTCGCGCTGCCCATCGGCGACGTGATCGACGTGGCGGCGGAGACCGCGCGGCTGCAGAAGGCGGAGGCCAAGCTGCGCAAGGATGCCGACGGCCTGTCCAAGCGCCTGTCGAACCCCAAGTTCGTCGAGAATGCCGATGCTGAGGTGATCGAGGAGACCACGGGCAAGCTGGCCGCGCTGGCGGACGACATCGCCCGCCTGCAGGCCGCGCTGACGCAGTTGGCGGCGATGTGAGCCTGCGGCCCGGCCTGCCCTCTCGGGTTGGCCGGGCCAAGGGTCTTTCGGCAAGGCGCAAAGGAGGCGCGGATGGGCTGGCTGGAGCGGATCGCCGAGCGGATGATGCTGAAGGCCCGCGCCGAGGGCAAGCTGACGGGGATTGAGGGCGAGGGCAGGCCCCTGCCTGACCGGCCCATCGAGACGGACTCCACGGCGGCGGGGTTCCGGATCATGGCGCAGGCCGGGGTGCTGCCGCCCGAGATCGTGCTGAAGAAGCAGGTGATCGCCGCGCGGGCCCGCCTGTCCGACATGCCCGAGGGCCCCGAACGCGCGGCCCTGCTGGCCGAGATCGCCCGGCTGCAGATGCGTCAGGCCATCGCCGAGGAGGCCCGACGCCGCTTCATGCGGGACTGAGGGCGGCCAGCGCGCGGGGCAGCGCGTCCTCGAACACGTCCAGTTCGTGGATCGGTGCGGCGCTGATGCGGATGCAGCGGTCCAGGGGGGCGACACCCGGCATGCGGGCGAAGACGCCCTCGCGCTCCAGCGCGGCGATCAGGGCGCGGGCAAAGGCGCCATCGCGATGGGTGTCCAACGCCACGAAATTCGTGGCCGAGGGCAGCGCGGTCAGGCCGCTGGCGGCGCCGATATCGGCGATGCGCAGCCGGGCGGCCTGAACCTCGGCCACGACATGGGCCAGCCAGCCCTGGTCGGCCAGCGCGGCCAGCGCCCCGGCCTGGGCGATGCGGTTCACCCCGAAATGGTTGCGCACCCGGTCAAAGCCCGCGATCAGGTCCGGCGCGCCGATCGCAAAGCCGATGCGCGCCCCGGCCAGGCCATAGGCCTTGGAGAAGGTCCGCATGCGGATCACCCGCGGATCGTCCGCCGCGATGTTGGGAATGGCCGAGGCCGGCGCGAATTCCGCATAGGCCTGGTCCAGCACCAGCAGGCAGTCGGCCGGCAGCCGGTCCAGCATCGCCGCGATCACCGTGCCGTCGTGCCAGGTGCCCATCGGATTGTCGGGATTGGCCAGATAAAGCAGCCGCGCGCCGGTGGCATGGGCGCGCGCGACCAGGGCGTCGGGATCTTCGGCGTCGTCGCGATAGGGGACTTTGTGCAGCACCCCGCCAAAGCCCGCGACGTGATAGTTGAAGGTCGGATAGGCCCCGTCCGAGGTGACCACCGCATCGCCCGGCGCGACCATCATCCGCACCAGGTTGCCCAGCAGGCCGTCGATGCCCTCTCCGACCATGATGCTGTCCGGGGTGGTGCGGTGATGGGCCGCCAGCGCTAGGGACAGATCAAAGCTGGACGCATCGCCGTATTTCCAGACCTGGCCCACGGCCTCGCGCATGGCGCGGGCGGCCAGCGGGCTGGGTCCGAACGCGCTCTCGTTCGCGCCAAGGCGGGCGGCGAAGGGCATGCCGCGGCGGCGTTCCAGGGTTTCGGGGCCGACAAAGGGCACGGTCGCGGGCAGGCCCGCCACCAGGGGTGCAAAGGGCGGCATCAGAACGCGCGAAAGGTCATGGTGGTCAGGGTGCGGCTGATATGGGGGATGTCGAACAGCCGGTCCGACAGGAAGCGGCCGACATCCTGGTCCTCGGGGATGTAGACCTTGGCGATCAGGTCGAAATCGCCGGAGGTGGAGTAAAGCTCGCTGACGACCTCGCGGTCGTAGATGGCCTCGGCGACCTGATAGGTCCTGCCGGGCTCGCAGCGGAACTGGACGAAGACGGCGCGCATGAAAAAGCTCCTGTTTGGGGGCAGGTTAGACCGTGGCCGCGGCGCGGGTCCAGTCCCCGCGCGCGTGGCCGCGCCAGAACCGCCGCATCAGCAGCACCGCGGCAAAGGTCAGCCCGACGCACAGGCCCAGCCACAGGCCCGCGGGGCCGAAGCCCAGGGGAAAGGCAAGCGCCCAGGCCACCGGCATGCCCACGACCCAATAGCTGAAGCCCGCGATCCACATCGGCACCTGCGTGTCCTGGACCCCGCGCAGGAAGCCCAGGGCGATCACCTGGAACGCATCGGTCAGCTGGAACAGCGCGGCATACATCAGCAGCATCGCGCCAAGTGCCACGATCTGCGGGGCCTGCGGATCGGTCGGGTCCAGATACAGCCGCACCAGCTGTTCGGCGAACAGCAGGTACAGCATGATGGCCACGGCGGCAAAGGCCAGCGACATCCACACGACCGTGACCGCCGCATCGCGCATCCAGGCGCGATCGCCGCGGCCCTTGGCCTGGCCCACCCGGACGGTCGCGGCGTTGGACAGCCCCAGATGCGCCATGAAGGTGATCGAGGTGATCTGCAGCGCGATGCCGTGGGCGGCCAGCTGGGGCGTCCCGATCCAGCCCATCATGATGTTCGAGGCGACGAACAGCCCGCCCTCGGCCACCATGGTCAGCCCGATGGGCCAGCCGATCCGCGCGATCTGGCGCATGGCCTGCCAGTCGGGGCGCCAGAAGCGCTGGAACAGGTTGTACTTGCGCGCGACTGGCACCCAGCCCGCATAGGCGATCAGGGCCAGCAGCTGGGCCACCTGGACGGTGACGCTGGCGATGGCGGCGCCGCGCACGCCCAGTTCGGGCGCGCCCAGGTTGCCGAAGATCAGCACCCAGTTCAGCGCCAGGTTCAACGGCAGCCCGGCCAGGGTGACCCACATGACGACCTGCGTCCGCTCCAGCGCGGCCAGATAGGACGACAGGGTCAGCTGGCCCAGGACCACCGCCAGGCCCCAGCCCGCGATGCGCAGGTAATCCTGCGCCAGCGCGCTGACCGTGTCGGTCTGGCCCAGGGCCTGCAGGATCGGTTCGGACCACCACATCAGCGGCATCACGGCCAGGGCATAGCCGGCCGACAGCCACAGCGCCATCCGGGCCCCGCGGCGGACCTCGGTCTCTCGGCCGGCGGCGACATGGGCGGCGATCAGGCCCAGCACGCCGATGCCGAAGCCCATGCCCAGAAAGAACAGGATGTGGAAGAAGCTGGTCGCGATGACCAGGGCGGCCAGCGGCTCGACCCCGTACCAGCCGACCATGACCGTGTCGCCCACGCCGATGGCCATGCGCGCCAGGTGGCTGCCGATCAGCGGCAGGCCCAACGACAGGGTCGCAAGAACATGGGGGCGGTATCGGCTGTGCATCGTCCTGCCATATCCGCAGCCGCAAAATGCGGCAAGGGGCGGCATTGCACGCCCTGCAACATTTCGCGCCGCATCGGCGGAAAGGCGGTGGCGGGGCGGGTCCGCGCGGCTTGCCGCCCCTGCCCCCATCTGCGATAGATCGCGCGAACACCGACCCCAGGAGGCCCCCGATGAGCTTTCGCGCCCGCCATCTTCTGGGCATCGACCATCTCAAGCCCGACGAGATCGTGTCGCTGTTGGACCTGTCCGAGGATTACGTCAGCCTGAACCGTCGCACGGTCAAGCATTCCGATGCGCTGGCCGGCATGACCCAGATCAACATGTTCTTCGAGAACTCGACCCGCACCCAGGCCAGCTTCGAACTGGCAGGCAAGCGGTTGGGCGCGGACGTGATGAACATGGCCGTCGCGCAGTCGTCGGTGAAGAAGGGCGAGACGCTGATCGACACGGCGCTGACGCTGAACGCGATGCAGCCCGACCTTCTGGTGGTGCGCCACCCGCATTCCGGCGCGGTGAACCTGCTGGCGGAGAAGGTCAACTGCGCGGTCATCAACGCGGGCGACGGGCGGCACGAACATCCGACCCAGGCCCTGCTGGACGCGCTGACCATCCGCCGCGCCAAGGGGCGGCTGCAGCGCCTGACCATCGCCATCTGCGGCGACATCGCCCACAGCCGCGTGGCCCGGTCGAACCTGATCCTGCTGGGCAAGATGGAGAACCGCATCCGCCTGATCGGCCCCGCGACGCTGATGCCCGCCGGCGTGGCGGACATGGGGGTCGAACTGTACGAGGACATGCGCGAGGGGCTGCGCGGCGCCGACGTCGTCATGATGCTGCGCCTGCAGAAGGAGCGGATGGATGGCGGCTTCATCCCGTCCGAACGCGAATATTTCCACCGCTTCGGGCTGGATGCGGAAAAGCTGGCCCTGGCCGCGCCCGATGCGATCGTCATGCATCCTGGTCCCATGAACCGCGGGGTCGAGATCGACGGCACCATCGCGGACGACATCAACCGCAGCGTCATCCAGGACCAGGTCGAGATGGGCGTCGCCGTCCGCATGGCCGCCCTGGACCTGCTGGCCCGCAACCTGCGCGCCAGCCGTGGCCGCGCCGCCGCCGGAGAATCGTGATGGACCTGATCTTCCGCAACGCCCGCCTGATCGACCCCGAGGCCCAGACCGACGACATCGGCAGCCTGCGCGTCACCGACGGCCGCATCGCCGGACGCGGCGCGCCCGAGGAAGCCGCCCCCGAAGGCGCCACCGTCATCGACTGTCGCGGCCGCGCGCTGGCGCCCGGCCTGATCGACTGGGGTGTCAAGATCGGCGAACCGGGCGAACGCCACAAGGAAAGTTTTCGCAGCGCCGGCCGTGCCGCTGCGGCGGGCGGCGTCACCACGATCATCGCGCGCCCCGACACCACGCCCCCCATCGACACCCCCGAGGCGCTGGAATTCGTCGCCCGCCGCGCCAGCGACGCGCCCGTCCACATCCGCCACATGGCCGCCCTGACCAAGGCCCGCGAGGGCCGCGAGATGGTCGAGATCGGCTTCCTGACCGATCTGGGCGCGGTGGCCTTCACCGACGGCGTGCGGGTGGTGCGCGACACCAAGCTCTTGGGCCGCTGCATGACCTATGCGCGCGGCCTAGACGCGCTGATCGTGGGCCATCCGCAGGACCCGTCCCTGTCGGCGGGGGCTGCGGCCACCAGCGGCAAGTTCGCATCCCTTTATGGCATCCCCGCCGTGTCCCCCATGGCCGAGGTGATGGGCCTGGACCGCGACCTGGCGCTGGTCGCGATGACGCGCGGGCGCTATCACGCCGACCAGATCACCGTGGCCGCCAGCCTTCCGGCCCTGGCGCGGGCACGCGATGCGGGGCTGGACGTGACGGCGGGGATCTCGATCCACCACCTGACGCTGAACGAGTTCGACGTGGGCGATTACCGGACCTTCTTCCGCTTCACGCCGCCGCTGCGGTCGGAGGATGACCGTCTGTCCATGGTCGATGCCGTGGCCCAAGGCCTGATCGACACCATCGCCAGCTTTCACACGCCCCAGGACGAGGAATCCAAACGCTTGCCTTTCGAGGCCGCGGCCCCCGGCGCCGTGGGCCTGCAGACCCTGCTGCCCGCGGCCCTGCGCCTGTATCACCAGGGCGGCCTGACCCTGCCGCAGCTGTTCCGCGCCATGGCGCTGAACCCGGCGCGCAGGCTGGGCCTCTCGGCGGGTCGCCTGTCCGACGGCGCCCCCGCCGATCTGGTGCTGTTCGACCCCGACGCACCCTTCGTGCTGGACCGTTTCGCGCTTTTGTCCAAATCCAAGAACACCCCCTTCGACGGCGCGCGCATGCAGGGCCGCGTCCTGGGCACCTGGGTCGCGGGCACCCCCGTCTTCGGAGAACATGCATGATCCTCTGGGCCGTCTTCGGCTATCTTCTGGGCTCTGTCCCCTTCGGCCTGGTCATCACGCGCGCCCTGGGCCTGGGCGATCTGCGCCAGATCGGCTCCGGCAACATCGGCGCGACCAACGTGCTGCGGACGGGCAACAAGGGTGCCGCGCTGGCCACGCTGCTGCTGGATTCGGGCAAGGGCGCCATCGCGGTCCTGCTGGCCCGCCATTTCGGCGGAGAGACCGCCGCGATCCTAGCCGGCGGCGCGGCTTTCCTGGGTCACTGCTTCCCGGTCTGGCTGGGCTTCAAGGGCGGCAAGGGCGTTGCCACGTTCCTCGGGACGGTGATCGCGCTGAACTGGCCGTTGGGCCTGATCGCCTGCACGACCTGGGCGCTGACCGCCGCGATCACCCGGATCAGCAGCCTCAGCGCGCTTCTGGCGGCCGCGCTGGCGCCGGTCTTTGCCTGGGGCCTGGGGCGGACCGACATCGCGGCGGTCGCGGCCTTCATGGCGGTGCTGATCTTCATCCGGCACCATGCCAATATCAGCCGCCTTCTGGCCGGTACCGAACCCCGGATCGGCCGCAAGTAATCCTCAGCGCTTGGCGACCAACCCGCGTCCCGGACGCACGGCGCGCACGGGCGCGGCGGCCAGACCGGTGGGCGTGAACGGCCCCTGCATCGGCGGGGCGGCCTCGGGTTCGACGGCGGCAACAGGCAGCGTGCCGCCCAACCGTTGCAGCGCATCGACACCCCGCCGCGCCGACACCGCGATCGAGATCAGCGCAAGGCAGGCCCCCGCCAGCAGGATCAGCGCGACCAAACCCACCAGCCCCAGAAGGATCGGCCAGGGCGGCATCCCCTCAGCCTGCCGGATCAGCAGCACGACCGCCGCCAGCAGCGCCAGCACCCCCAGCCCAAAGACCGCGGCCACCAACCGGCCGACCCATTGCATCACATCACCGCGCATCGCATGCCCCCGCATCTTTTGCGCCGGGGTGCCACCACCGGCGGCCCAGATCAAGACATCGCGGACGGGCGCGGCTCACACTCGCGTGCGTCGGCATCCGTTATGCGGGACGCCCAAGGGGGGTTCGGGGGGACGGGACGTCCCCCCGGCACGTCGCGGGACGCAATCGGCGATCAGTAGGAGTATTCGTCGTAGATCCGCGTCAGATCGCCGTTCCAGGCGCCGCGATACTTCTCCAGCAACTCGTCGGCGGGGACCTTGCCGCTGTCGACGCTTTCCTTCAGCGCGTTCAGGAAATGCGTCTCGTCGGGGACCAGGCCGTCGTTTCCCGACCGGGCGCGGGCCTTCAGCCCGCCCTCGGCAATGGCCAGGACCTCGCGGGCCAGGTCGTGCATCCTCACGCCCCCCGCCTGCGCCTGCAGGCCGTCGCGGCCCGCCGACCGGCGCAGCGCCTCGCGGGTCTCGGCGTCCCATCCCTTGACCAGGTCCCAAGCCGCATCCAGCGCCCCCTGATCATAGGTCAGCCCGACCCACAGCGCAGGCAGCGCGCACAGCCTGCGCCACGGGCCGCCATCGGCCCCGCGCATCTCGATGTACTTCTTGACGCGCGCCTCGGGGAACACGGTGGTCATGTGATCGGCCCAGTCCGACAGCGTCGGCACCTCGCCCGGCAGGGCCGGCAGGCGGCCCTCCAGGAAATCGCGGAAGCTCTGGCCCAGGGCGTCGATGTACTTTCCGTCGCGATAGACGAAATACATAGGCACGTCCAAGACGTAGTCCACCCAGGCCTCATAGCCGAACCCCTCCTCGAAGACGAAGGGCAGCATGCCGGTCCGCGCCGCATCCAGGTTCTGCCAGATATGCGCGCGCCAGGATTTCATCCCGTTGGGCTTGCCGTCCAGAAAGGGCGAATTGGCGAACAGCGCCGTGGCCACCGGCTGCAGCGCCAAAGCCACGCGCATCTTCTGGACCATGTCGGCTTCGGACGCGAAATCCAGGTTCACCTGCACCGTGCAGGTCCGGTACATCATCTGCGTGCCAAGCGTGCCCACCCGACCCATATAGTCGGTCATCAGCCGATACCGCCCCTTGGGCATCATCGGCATGTCATCCTGGCCCCAGATCGGCGCCGCACCCAAGCCGATGAAGCCCGCGCCGATATCGGCGGCGACAGCCTCGACCTCGGCCAGGTGGCCGTTCACCTCGTCGCAGGTCTGGTGGATCGTCTCAAGGGGCGCACCGGACAGTTCCAGCTGGCCGCCGGGCTCCAGGCTGACATTGGCGCCGTCGCGCTCCAGCCCGATCAGCTTGCCGGCCTCCAGGACCGGGGTCCAGTTGAAACGGTCGCGCAGCCCCTCCAGCATGGCCGTGATCGACACGGGACCCTCATAGGGCAGCGGCATCTTGCGCGCGTTGTCATAGCCGAATTTCTCGTGCTCGACGCCGATGCGCCAGGCGTCCTTCGGCTTCTCGCCGCTGGCGATATAGGCGGCCAGCTGGTCACGATGTTCGATGGGGCCTCCGCCCTGCTGGGGAATGGACATGGACGATGAGGCCTTTCAAGGGTTTCCGGTCGGTCACAGGTGGCAACGCGGACGGGCCAAGTCAAGCCGCCTCAGCCCGGCCTCCGCCAAACGGTGCGCATCGCGTCCTGCTGTCGGGCCACCTGCGCCAGTGCTGCCGACACCGCGCCCATGTCCAGACCGGGCAGCGCGGTGAAGGCATCGGCCAGCGCCCCGGCCCCCGCCGCGTCGGCGGGGATCAGCAACGCCTCGCCCGACTGGCTGCGCAGGCGCCAATGCGCATGACCGTCCAGCCGCAACAGGCGGATCTCGACCAGGTCGCGCAGGGGGATCTCTCCGCCCATGTCAGTCGCGCCGTAATAGCGGATCGCCCCCTCGACGATCTCGACCACGCCGGGGGCGGCGACGGGGCGACGAAACGGCGTGCGGCGCAGCGCCCCCAGGGCCAGGCTGCCCGCAACCAATGCCCCTGCCCCGCCCAGGACCGCAAAGAACCAGCCACCCCAAAACGCCACCCACAGCGCGGCCAGCGCCAGCGCCGCAAAGATCAGCAGTTCGGAGTGGGTGCGCAGCAGGCCGCGCAGGTCAGGCCGGATCACGGGCGGCGGCCGGGCATGGGTATTCGGACGACGAAGACGTTCACCACCGGGTCAGCGCGTCCTCGTCCTCGGGGCGGGCGGCGACCCAGCCCGTGGTGCCGTCGCGTGCGATCTCGCGCTTCCAGAAGGGGGCGCGGGATTTCAGCCAATCCATCAGGAAATCGGCCGCGTCGAATGCCGCACGGCGATGGCGGGCGGCGGTGGCGACCATCATGATCTGTCCCCCCACCGGGATGCGGCCATAGCGATGGACGATGCGCCAGTCGGCCAGCCCAAAGCGCGATGCGGCGGTCATGCCGTGATCGGTCAGCGCGCGTTCGGTCATGCCGGGGTAATGCTCGATCTCGAGCGCGTCCAGCATGCCGCCGTCGTCGCGCACGATGCCGGTGAAAGTGACGACCGCCCCGGCCCCCGCGCCAAAGCCCGCAAGTTCGGACGCCAGATCGAAGGGGTCGGATTGGACGCGGGCGCTCATCAGCCGCCCGTCATCGGCGGGAAGAACGCGACCTCTCGGGCGCCGGCCAGGGGCGCGTCCAGATCGGTCAGCTGCTGGTCCACGGCGCAGCGCAGGGCCGCGATGTCGCCAAAGGCCGCGGCGTGCCCGTCAGACTGTGCGGCCAGTTCGGCGATCAGCGCGCGCGGGGTCGCGGCCTCCGTCTGCACGGTTTCGCGGGGGTGGCCGATGCGTTCGCGCAGCCAAGCGAAATACAAGACCTCAACCGTCACGACGGGAATCCTTCAGATAGGGCAGCGCCTTGATGAAATAGTCCCAGCCCGTCCAGGCCGTCAGCGCCGCGGCGATCCAGATCAGCGTCAGGCCGGCATAGGTGGCAAGCGCCGCCCAGCTGCCCGACCAGATCAGCCCGACCTCGCCCACGCGGGGGGCCAGGCCGTGTTCGACATAGGCCAGGCCCGTGGCCAGGAACAGGATCGAGATGGCGACCATCTGCAGGGTCGTCTTCCATTTCGCCAGCTTGGTCACCGCCAGCAGGCGCGACTTGTCGCCCAGGTATTCGCGCAGGCCGGACACGAAGACCTCGCGGAACAGGATGATCGTCACCGGCAGGATCAGCCAGGGGTTCATCCCGGAATACCCGGTGATGACCACCAGCGCGATGACCACCATGGCCTTGTCCGCGATCGGGTCCATCGCGGCGCCAAAGCGGCTTTCCTGTTTCCAGGCGCGGGCCAGATAGCCGTCGATCCAGTCGGTGATCGCCGCGCCCATGAACAGCGCCAGCGCCGCCCAGTCGGCCCAGGGCCTGTGGAAGTACAGAAACATCAGCGGGACCCCGGGGGCCGCCAGCAGACGCAGAAGGGTCAGGATATTCGGAAGGTTCCAACGCATGGCCGCACGCTAGTCCCTGCCGCGGGCGTTGGAAAGGGCCAACGCGCCGCTGGCGAAGCTGTGATCCGGACCTGTCATCCCTTGGCGTTGAAGTGGTCATAGACCTTTTGCGCCATCGCCGCGGAAATGCCCGGCGCCGCCTGCAGATCGGTCAGCCCGGCGCGGCCCACGGCCTTGGCGCTGCCGAAATGCTGCAGCAGGGCGCGCTTGCGCGACGCGCCGATGCCCGCGATCTCGTCCAGGGGGTTTGCCATCTGCGATTTCGCGCGTTTGGCACGGTGGGTGCCGATGGCCCAGCGGTGCGCCTCGTCGCGCAGGCGCTGGACGAAGTACAGGACCGGGTCGTTCATGCGCAGCGCGAAGGGGCGCTGGCCGTGGCGGTGGAACTCCTCCTTGCCATGGTCGCGGTCCTGGCCCTTGGCGACGCCGATCATCGGGATGTCCTCGACGCCCAGTTCGGCCATGATCTCGTGGACGGCCGACACCTGCCCCGCGCCGCCGTCGATCAGCAGCAGGTCCGGCCAGGCCTCGGTCTGGCGGTCGGGATCGTCCTTCAGCAGACGGGTGAAGCGGCGCGTCAGCACCTCCTTCATCATGCCGAAGTCGTCGCCGGGAGTGATCTCGGTGCCCTTGATGTTGAACTTGCGGTACTGGTTCTTGATCCAGCCGTCCGGCCCGGCGACGATCATGCCACCGACCGCGTTGGTGCCCATGATGTGGCTGTTGTCATAGACCTCGATCCGGCGCGGCGGGCTGGGCAGCTCGAACGCGTCGGCCAGCCCCTCCAGCAGGCGCAGCTGGGTGGCGCTTTCGGACATGCGCCGCGCCAGGCTTTCGCGCGCGTTGCGCAGCGCGTTGGTCACCAGGTCGGACTTCTCGCCGCGCAGGGGAACGGCCACGTCGACCTTGCGGCGGGCGCGCTCGGAAAGGACATCCGCGGTCAGGTCCGGATCCTCGGGCGGGTGGGACAGCAGGATCTGGCGCGGTGGCGGGGTGTTGTCATAGAACTGCATCAGGAAGGCCTGCATCACCTCGTCCGGGCTCTCGGCCCCGCCAAGGCGCGGATAGAAATCGCGGTTCCCCCAGCTTTGATTGCCGCGGATGAAGAAGACCTGCACGCAGGCCTGCCCCCCCTCCATGTGCAGGGCCACGATGTCGGCCTCGGCCACGCCCTTGGGGTTGATCGCCTGCACCGACTGCACCGCGGTCAGCGCCTTGATGCGATCACGCAGGGCGGCCGCGCGCTCATACTCCGTGTTCTCGGCCGCGCGGGCCATCTCGGTCGCAAGATCGGACTGGATGGTCGTGGTCTTGCCCTGCAGGAACCGTTCCGCGTCATTGACCAGCGCGTTGTAGTCGGGCGCGCTGATGCGGCCCACGCAGGGCGCGCTGCACCGCTTGATCTGGAACAGCAGGCAGGGGCGTGTGCGGCTCTCGAACACGCTGTCGGTGCAGTTCCTCAGCAGGAACACGCGCTGCAGCTGGGTCAGCGTGCGGTTGACCGCCCCCGCGCTGGCAAAGGGGCCGTAGTAGTCGCCCTTTTCCGACTTCGCGCCGCGATGCTTCTTGATCTGGGGATAGTCGTGGGACTTGGCCACCAGGATGTTCGGGAACGACTTGTCGTCGCGCAGAAGCACGTTGTAACGCGGCTTGAGCTGCTTGATCAGGTTCTGCTCCAAGAGCAGCGCCTCGGTCTCGGTGTTCGTGGTCAGGAACATCATCGAGGCCGTCTCGCGGATCATCCGCGCGATGCGCCCCGAATGGCCCGACGGCCGGGCATAGTTCGACACCCGCGCCCGCAGGTCGCGCGCCTTGCCCACGTAAAGAACCGCCTGCTGGGCATCCAGCATGCGATAGACGCCGGGACTGCTGTCCAGCGTGCGAAGGTAATCCTGGATGAGGGCGTGGCCGGTTTTCTGGGTCATGACGTGAACTTGGTGATTCTCGGCCCCGCTGCAAGTTCCGGGGACCGAAGGCAAGAAGGAAGCTTTCCACGGAATCTGTGGATAATTCTGTGGGTGGGCTGTGAGGATGACCCCGCAGGGCCAGCAATCGTTACAGTTCCGTGAAGTTGCCCTTATTTTAGGCAGATCGCAATGGCGTTGTTATTGCTTGATAATTTTTATTCAGGCCCGTTGTGGACAGAAAAATCTTGCAGAATCCGCATCTTGCAGGGGTCTGCCGGGGTGCCGTGGACAAAATGATCCGATCGTTCCGGATCGGGCCTATTCCGGCCCCAGGACGTCGGGCGTGCGCCACCCCAGATGTTGTCCGCCATCGACGCAGATCAGCTGTCCGGTGACCGCACGCGCGTCCAGGAAGTACCCCAGGGCGTCGGTGATCCCCTGCGCATCCGCCCCCCTGCCCAGCACCGTCGCAGCCCTCTGGGCGGCGAAATGGCGGTCGCTCTGGCGGGCGCCCTGCAGGGTCGGACCGGGACCGATGGCGTTCACGCGGATGTCGGGCGCAAGGGCCTGTGCCGCGGTGCGCGTCAGCGACCACAGCGCGGCCTTGGCGATGGAATAGGTCATGAACTCTGGCGTGGGCTTCAGCACCCGTTGATCGACCATGTTCACCACCAGGCCCGCGGCCTGAGGCTCGCCGTTCTCGTCCGGGCGCGCCTTGGGGCATTGCGCGGCAAAGGCCTGCACCAGCTGGAAGGGCGCGCGAAGGTTCGACCCCAGGTGCCGGTCCCAGCCCTGCATCGTCGCGCTGCGCATCGTGTCGTATTCGAAGATCGAGGCGTTGTTGACCAGCACGGTCAGCGACCCCATCGCTGATGCGACGTCCGGGACCAGCGCGGCGGTCGCATCGGCGTCCAGCAGGTCGACCTGGAAGGTCTGCGCCCGGACGCCCAGGGCGCGTGCATCAGCAGCCGTGCGCTCGGCATCGTCGGCCGAGCCGGCATAGTGGATCGCCACGTCATGGCCGCGCCGCGCCAGTTCCAGCGTCATCGCGCGGCCAAGGCGGCGGGCCGCCCCCGTGACCAGCGCGACGCCCGTCACAGCAGCACCCAGGCATAGGCGGCATAGCCCGCCACGAACAACGCTCCCACCGGCCGCGTCAGGCTGATGCCGCGGAACAGGAACGGGAACAGCAGCAGGGCCGCGCCCAGCATCACCCACAGGTCCAGCCGCAGCATTTCGGGCGGGATGGGCAGCGGAGAGATGACCGCGGTGATCCCCAGGATGGCCAGGATGTTGAAGATGTTCGAGCCGACCACATTGCCAAGCGCCATGTCCGCCCGACCCTTCAGCGCGGATGCGACCGAGGCCGCCAGTTCCGGCAGCGACGTGCCGATCGCGACCAGCGTCAGGCCGATCACGGTCTCGCTGATGCCGAAGGCGCGGGCGATGTCGGTCGCGCCATTGACCAGCAGGTTCGCCCCGACCGGCAGCAGCACCAGGCCCAGCCCCAGCCAGACCGCGATGCGCCCCCAGCCCGCGCCCAGGGTCGCGCCGTCCACGCCGTCGGCCTGCGTCTCCTCGGCGCGGCCAGTGGACAGCTGCCGCCACAGGACCGCGGCCAGCGCCAGCAGCAGGATCACGCCCTCAAGGCGCCCGATCTCTCCGGTCAGGGCGATGCCGATCAACAGCAGCGAGGCCGCGATCATCATCCCCCAGCTTTCGCGCAGGTCGTGCCCCTTGGTGACGATCACAGACACCAGCGCGGTCACGCCCAGGATCACCAGCACGTTGGCGATGTTAGAACCCACGACATTGCCCATGGCGATGCCGCTGGACCCCTTCAGCGCCGCCGACAGCGACACCAGCAGCTCGGGCGCCGATGTGCCGAAGGCCACGACGGTCAGGCCCACGACCAGGGGCGTCATGCCCAGTTTCAGCGACAGTCCGACGGCGCCCTTGACCAGCAGGTCGCCCCCCAGAACCAACAGGGCCAGTCCGCCCAGCACCAGCAGCAGCTCAACGATCACGATGGTCGATCCCCAGAAATTTCTTCAGAAAACGGCGCAGGGCCGGGCCGCGCAGCAGCGCGACGACGACCATGACCAGCAGGAACAGGAGGACGATGCGCAGCATCATCCGCGGGTGCCGAAACGCTGGAATGCGGCGCGATCCTCGGCCGCGTCCATCAGAAGGTCGGCGGACAGGCCAAGGCGGCGCAGCAGCGGCCGGCGCATGCCGTGCACCTCGAAGCGGATCTTGTCGCCGTACAGCGCCTTGAGCCGCGGGACCGGATGGGCGATGCCGTCGGCCAGCCCCAGGCGCACGGATTCCAGCCCTGCCCAGAACTCTCCGGTAAACAGGTCGCGTTCGGCGTTCAGGCGGGTGCCGCGACGGGCGCGGACATGGTCCTTGAACGCCTGGTGGATCGGTTCGAGGATCGCGTGCAGGCGGGCCACGTCGTCGGGATCCTGCGGGCGGAACGGGTCCAGCGTCGATTTCGACGTGCCGGCCGTGTGGACGCGGCGTTCGATGCCCCATCGCTGGATCAGCTGGTCGAACCCGAACCCGGCCGAGATCACCCCGATCGACCCAAGGATCGAGCTTTCGTCCGCCCAGATGTCGTCGGCCGCGCAGGCCAGCCAATAGCCGCCCGATGCGGCCACGTCCTCGACGAAGGCATGGACGGGGATGTCGGTCTCATCCGCCAGCCTGCGGATGCGCGCCGCGATCAGCGACGACTGCACGGGCGACCCGCCCGGCGAATTGATGATCAGCGCCACGGCCAGGGGCTTGCCGCGCCGGAACGCGCGTTCGATCACGGGGGCAAGGGCCGCATCGTTCAGGCCGCCGCCGCGCCCCGCACCACCGATGGTGCCGGACAGGCGGATGACCGCGACGCGGGGCTTGCGGGACAGCAGGCGGGAGACGACGGGAATACGCATCGCCCACAGATAGGCCGCGCGGGGGCGGCCCACAAGGCGGGACGTCAGGCGGGGATGTCGCGGATCGTGTCGCCGGGCAGAAAGGTCGGGGTCAGCGCGATGATGCGGTTGTCGGGCGCCGCGTCCTTGCCCGACACCAGCCGCGCCGCGCGCCGCCCGACATCGACGCGCCGCGCATCCGTGGTGGCCAGGCGCATCGGCAGCCCGTCCAGCAGGTCGACCCCGTTGAACCCCGCCAGCCCCAGCCTGCCGGGCACGTCATAGCCGCGGTCGATGCAGTGCAGCAGCCCCCCTGCCCCGATCATGTCGTTCGAGAAATACAGGAAATCCAGGTCCGGCGCGCGCGTCAGGATGCGCTCGGTCAGCTCGCGCCCCTTCAGCAGGGACGATCCGCCCTGATAGTACTCGCGCGCCTCCAGCTGGACGCCGGCGGCGGCGAGCCCTTCCTCGAAGCCCAGCAGGCGTTTGCGGGCGCGGTGATCCTCGGGCATGTGGGTGCCCACGAAACCGATGCGGCGATAGCCCGCCGCCAGGATACGGTCGGCCATTTCGCGCCCGGCGCGGATATGAGAGATGCCGACCAGCGTGTCGATCCCCTCGCCGTCGACATCCATGATCTCGACCACCGGAAGGCCGGAATTCTGCAGCATCGCGCGCGCCGCCTTGCTGTGCTCCAGCCCCGCCAGGATCACGCCCGAAGGCCGCCAGGACAGCATGTCGTACAGCACCATCTCCTCGCGCGCGGGAGAATAGTTGGTGACACCGATCACCGGCTGCAGGCCGGTATCGTCCAGCTCCGCCGAAATGCCGCCCAACACGTCGGGAAAGACCAGGTTCGACAGCGACGGGATGACCACGGCGACCAGGTTGACCCGCTGGCTGGCCAGTCCGCCCGCGATCTTGTTGGGAACATAGCCAAGCGTCTTGGCCGCGGTCAGCACCTTTTCACGCGTGGCCGCCGACACGTCGCCCCGGTTGCGCAAGACCCGGCTGACGGTCATCTCCGAGACGCCCGACGCCTCGGAGACGTCTCTGAGGGTCAGGGGGCGGCGCGGTCGAATGGGCAGCATGGGGCGTTCCGATCTGTGGATAGCCGATGTTAGCGAAGGACAGACCCGCCCACAACCGCCCCTGCCGCCGCTTGCCAAGCGCCCCCCGATTTGAGTATGCATGCCCGGCAGGCCCCGTGGCTCAACTGGATAGAGCAGCCCCCTCCTAAGGGGCAGGTTACAGGTTCGAGTCCTGTCGGGGTCACCAAAATTACCTGTAAAATATAGGGTTTTTTCATGGTGCTATACAGCACCGTGCAAAACCGCACGTTCGATTGCGCAAAAAATCAGGCCTGATGCGACGGGGTTCTGTACAAACCCCGTACAGTCTAGACGAAGGGAAGATAACCCGAGCGAGGCTCAGTCATGAGTTGGCGCGTAGAGAACGCATGCGCCGACCGGCGATTTGGCAGCGCAGCGCGCAAGCAGATCATCATGTTCCTAGCCAACAAGGCTAGCGATGATGGTTCGGGGATCTGGTGCTCAAAAGGAACAATTCAGCGTCACACCGAGCTTGGCGAAAGCACAGTTAAGCGAACCATTAGCGATTTCATAAATGAGGGCATCCTTGTCGAAACCGGCCGGCGTCCCTGTAAGAACGGATTTACCGTAGTTTACTCGATAGTGCTGGCACGGGTGCATGCGCTAGAGTCGTCCGCTGAACTTTCTTCGAAGGCGGGGGTCACAGTGAACCCCGTTCGCTGTGGCCGCGCTACGGGGTCCACCGTGGCCGGGGTACCGGGGCCACCGTGGACCCCAAATCACCCTACAACCATCCAAGAACCTCCTACGCGCATAGGTGTGAAGGAGGCTGAAGATGATTTTGAAAAGGTCTGGGTCGCGTTCCCGGAGGATCGCCGCCGGGGAAAGCCTGCCTGCATCGAATACTTCCGTGCAGCTTTAGCGACCGGCTTTCAACCTGCCGAGATTAGGTACGCCGCGCAGTCCTATGCCCAGGAAACATCTGGGTTCACCCGCTCGAAGGTCAGCTTCGCGGATAACTGGTTTCGACAGGAGCGCTGGCGAGCAAGCATCGAGACCCGGCGTATCCAGGACACCGTGTCCAAAGCCGATGCAGAAGCCAGCCTGGATGAGCAACGTGCTCGCATGGCGGGGTGGGTGAAAAGCCGCAGCGCCCTGTGTCGTCATATCACCAAGGCACAGCGCCAGATGCTAATCGCCCGTGGCGTTGTGACTATCGAGGAACTGGTTGCTGCGGGTTTGCGGCCATGACACGAAAAGCGTCCAAATCCGTGCAAACTGCCACGTCGTTTAAGCTAAGAGCAAGGCGACCCCTGTCATACGCTGGCGCTTCTGACCGGGAGCCTTGCGAGGGGCGGCGAGCCTCCCCTTCGAACCCCACCGGCACGGGCCATGCCCGCGCTGGCCGGGGTGCCTGCCGCGACCCTGTTGCGCGAGGCGCTGGGCCTCACCGACGCCCGACGCCGCAAGCCGGTGCCGAAGGCCGATCCTGTCCTGATCCGCGAGCTGGGCCGGATCGGCGGCAACCTCAACCAGATCGCCCGCGTCTTGAACCGCAACGCCCTCTCGGGCGCCATTGCGGGCTTTGACGTGGTTCTGGTCGCCCGGCACCTCGTCGGCATCGAGCGCGAGCTGGGCCGTCTGCTGCGGGAGGCGCGGCCATGCTGATTCAGTTCTTCGCTAACGGCAAAGGCGGGGGGGCGGCGCCGGTCGGATATCTGACCGCGACCGAGGTGCTGGCCTATGACGACAACCGCGATCTGCGCCGCGATGGGCGAGACGCGCTTGCTCAGCTCGATGAAGCCGTCAAAGGCCACCGGCAACGGCATCAAGGCAGCCCGTTCTTCGGCCCAGATATCAGCGATCGTGCCAGGCCGCGTCCCATGCGCCGTGCTTTTCCACAGCTCCAGACAATGCTGTTCCAGCCAGACATTCAACGCGGCGAGGTCTGCGAAGTCAGGCATTCCATGAAGCAACTGGTGACGGGAGTCCCGCACGTTCTTCTCGACCTGCCCTTTCTCCCAACCCGCTGCCGGATTGCAGAACTCGGGCTCGAAGACGTAGTGGTTCGTCATGGCGAGGAAGCGCATGTTGACCTCTCGTTCCTTGCCGCGGCCGACACGATCCACTGCCGTCTTCATGTTGTCGTAGATGCCCCGGGCAGGCACGCCACCAAAAACCCGGAACCCGTGCCAGTGGGCGTCAAACAGCATCTCGTGGGTCTGCAGCAGATAGGCGCGCAGCAAAAAGGCCCGGCTGTGCGACAGCTTGATGTGGGCCATCTGAAGCATGGGTCACGCTCTCCACCCAAAATGGCGAAGTCGTCGCTCCAGTCGAACTGGAAGGCCTCGCCCGGACTGAAGGACAAGGGGACAAAGGTCCCCCGTCCTGCCGTCTGCTGCTCACGCTGACGGTCC
>NZ_VDDD01000090.1 GCF_006151785.1 Paracoccus marcusii | reverse complement strand
GACCCGCCGCGGCGCGGCCTGCGTCGTCGTCCAGCCAGCGGGCCAGCGCGGCGGTCAGGGCGGGGGCGTCGTCTTTCGGGACCAGGCTGCCGGTCTGGCCGTCGCGGATCAGCGCCTCGTAGGCACCAACGCGGGCGGCGACGGTGGGGACGGCGCAGGCGGCGGCCTCCAGCGGGGTCAGGCCGAAGCCCTCCCACCGGGCGGGGGCGGCAAAGAGATCCAGCGCCTGGTAATGCGCGATCACCTGGTCCCACGGCAGTTCGCCCAGGAAGCGGATGCGACCGTCCAGCCCGGCCGCCTTGATGCGCGCCTGCAGGTGATCGGCGAAGGTCCGGTTGTCGGGGGTGATGCGGCCGGTGAAGATGATCTGCACCCGCGGGCGCGAGGGCAGCAGTTCCAGCCCCGCCTGCACCAGCAGATCGACGCCCTTCTGCGCACGGATGCGGCCGAAGCAGCCGATCAGCACCGCGTCCGGGTCCAGGCCCAGCCGCGCGCGCAAAGCGGCACGGTCCGGGGCGGGGTGGAACACGTCCGTGTCGACCCCGTGCAGGATCACGGTCGCGGGGCGTTCCAGATAGCCGGCCGCCTGGGGCGAGGTCGCGATCAGTGCGTCCTGCTGCCGGATCAGCCAACGTGTAAAGCCGGTGTGCCGGCGCTGGGCGGCGGACGTAAACAGCAGGCGGTACCGGCGCCGCAGCAGGCGACGCAGGATCAGGCCCAGCGCCATCTCGGTGTTGCGGCGCGCGTGCCAGACCCGCCATCGGTCGCGGGGCAGGGTGGCCGCGCGCATCAGGGGAATGTGCGGGACATCCGCAGGCAGGCCGGGGCCCGTCGCGCAGATGTCGATCATCCGCGCCTGGACCGGGATCAGCCGCACCACCGTGGCCGTCACCCCGGACAGGCGACGTTTCAGGTTCGGTGCGACGATCAGCGGGTCAGTCATGGGCGGCGGCCTCGGGCGTCAGGAAATACAGCAGGAACCCGATCGCCAGCGGGATCAGGAAGAACAGCCACAGCATAGCGAAGGCCTGCGCGGGCGCATAGGCACCCTGTGCCGCGGCATAGACCGGGCGCGACGCGAACTGCATCACCCCGACCCCACCGATGGAGATCATGTTGAGAAAGGTCATCCCACGACCCACCAGATGTGGTGGCAGAAACGATCGTCCATGCGCCATGAGCAGCGGATAGGCCGACCCGAAGAACCCCAGCACCACCAGCAACGCGGTCACCGCGGGCAGGGGCAGGGCGGGGGCCTGCCACATCACCGCCAGCGTGACGATCATCACCGCGGAAAACAGCATCGTCGCACGGCGCGCGCTGCCGGCCAGGCGGGCGGCGGGTCCGACGGCAAAGCTGCCCGCGACCATTGCGAGGCCCATCGCCAGCGTGACGCGGCCGATCTGGGTCGCGTCGGCGCCATGCACCTGCTCCAGCCAGGGGGCGGCCCACAATCCGCGGATTGCCGCCGTCACCGCATAGTTCACGCCGAACAGCGGCACGATGAACCACAGCGCGCGCAGGCGCAGGATCTGACCGATCGAGCCCTGCGGATGCCCCGCGCCCAGCCGCGCCGGGTCGCGCACCGCCGCCAGGACCAGCGCGGCCACCATCAGCGTCACGGCCGCAAGCCCCCACAGGGTCTGGCGCCACCCCGCGGCCTCGATCACCCAGACCAGGGGCGAGGCGCCCAGGATGTTGCCCAGCGATCCGAACCCCACCAGCACCCCGGCCAGCATCCCGAAGGACGCGGGCGGGTATTCGCGCGCGAAGATGAAATACGGCCCCATCAGCGCCGGAGAGCAACCGATGCCCAATGCGGTCATCGCCAGATGCAGGTGCCACGGCGCGTCTGCCACGGCAAAGATCACCGCGCCTCCGGCCCCGCCCACCGCCATCAGCCACGCCACCGTGCGGCGCGGTCCGAACCGGTCCAGCGCCGCCCCCACCGGCAGCTGCATCAGCGCGAAGGCGATGAACCACAGCCCCGATGACAGGGCCAGATCGCCGGGGCCGGCACCGACCTGATCCTGCAGCACCGGGGCCAGCACGGCCAGAAAGGCCCGATAGAATTGCGACAGCATATAGGCCAGCACCAGGCTGACCAATCCGGCCTTGAGCATGAATTCGTTCCTCCGTTCCCCGGCGCCACGCTGGGCCAAGGACGCGGAAGCTGCAAGACGTGCAAATCACGCCGGGGGCGGCGGGGCGTTATTCGGCGGGGGCGGCTTCCGCGTCGGGGGCCGTGTCGCTGGCGCCTTCGGCGGCGGCCTTGGCGGCGGCGGCCTCGGCCAAGCCCGGCGTCACGGGCTGGGTGCTGCCGCCCATCCCCTCCAGCCGGGCGATCAGTTCGGGAACCCGCGGGCCAAGCCGGTCGCAGGCATCCGCCTCCTCGACCACGGCAAAGGCCGGGCGGACATAGTCGCGGTCATAGCTGACCGGGTCCAGCCCCAGCCGTTCGGTCAGCGCATCCGTGGTGCCGGCCATCAGCTGGAACTCGGGGCCGCT
Organism: Paracoccus marcusii; assembly: GCF_006151785.1. Lineage (GTDB taxonomy): Bacteria > Pseudomonadota > Alphaproteobacteria > Rhodobacterales > Rhodobacteraceae > Paracoccus > Paracoccus marcusii. The sequence goes on along the minus strand of NZ_VDDD01000090.1, from coordinate 11,448 downwards.
GACATCGTGTTCGGGGCATTCCGCGGTGATCACGGTCATCTGCGCCACATCGCGCGCCAGCGCCTGCGCCTCGTCGTCGGACAACCCCGACACGTCCGGCAGCGGTACCACGACCCGGTCGCCCGGCACCCCGTCCGAGGTCTGCGCCAGGGCGGGTTGCGTCAGCGCCGCCGCGGCGGCGATCATCAGGACAGTCCAGCGGGTCATCGCATTCCTCATTCACAGGGCTGGTCGGGCAACAGGGTCGACCAGCAGTCCCCCGGGCGCAAGGCAAACTGTCGTGAGCGCCCGTTCCCCGCCGCGCTTGACCCTAGGGCGGGCGGCGTCTAACCCGAAGCCGCAGCCTGCGCTGTCGCGGCTGGCACCTGAAGGAGGGATCATGTCCGACCGCTATTCGCTTCTCATCCTGCCCGGCGACGGGATCGGCCCCGAAGTCATGGCCGAGGTGGTCAAGGTCATCGACTGGTTCCAGGCGAACCGCGGCATGGCCTTCGACGTGACCCATGACCTGGTGGGCGGCACGGCCTATGACGTGCATGGCGTGCCCCTGGCGGATGCGACGATGGCCAAGGCCCAGGCGGTGGATGCGGTCCTGCTGGGTGCGGTCGGCGGCCCGAAATACGACGTCCTGGATTTCAGCGTGAAACCCGAACGCGGCCTGCTGCGCCTGCGCAAGGAGATGGACTTGTTTGCCAACCTGCGTCCGGCGCAATGCTTTGACGCGCTGGCCGACTTCAGCAGCCTGAAGCGCGAAGTGGTGGCCGGCCTGGACATCCTGATCGTGCGCGAGCTGACCTCGGGCGTCTATTTCGGCGAACCGCGCGGCATCCATTCCGACGACAACAATCCCGACAACGAGGGTGGCCGCGTCGGCATCAACACCCAGCGTTACACCAGCGGAGAGATCCGCCGCGTCGCCCGGTCCGCCTTCGAGCTGGCCCGCGCCCGCGGCAACAAGGTCTGTTCGATGGAAAAGGCCAACGTGATGGAATCGGGCATCCTGTGGCGCGAGGAGGTCCAGTGGGTGCATGACAACGAATACCCCGACGTGGCCCTGTCGCACATGTATGCCGACAACGGCGCGATGCAGCTGGTGCGCGCGCCGCGCCAGTTCGACGTGATCGTGACCGACAACCTGTTCGGCGACCTGCTGTCGGACGCGGCGGCGATGCTGACCGGCTCGCTGGGCATGCTGCCGTCCGCGTCGCTGGGCGCGGTGATGGCGAACGGCCGGCCCAAGGCGCTGTACGAACCGGTCCACGGATCGGCACCCGACATCGCGGGGCAGGGCAAGGCCAACCCGATCGCCTGCATCCTCTCCTTCGCCATGGCCCTTCGCTATTCCTTCGGCGAGGGTGCCGCGGCCGACGCGCTGGAGGCCGCGGTCGAGCGTGTGCTGGCCGACGGCCTGCGCACCGCCGACCTGATGGGGCCGGAGGGCGGCACCCCGATCAGCACGGCGCAGATGGGCGATGCCATCGTCGCCGCGCTGGAGGCCTGATTGGCCCTGACCGCCAATGTCAGGGGCGCATTGCTGCAGCTTGCGGCGATGGGCCTCTATGCCACGCATGACGTGGTGATCAAGTCGCTGGGTGCCATCTATCCGGCGATGCAGATCCTGTTCTTCGCATCGCTGCTGTCGTTCCCGCTGGTCAGCATCGTGCTGATGCGCGACCCCCAGCCCGGCACGCTGCGTCCGGCCAATCCGGGCTGGGTGATCCTGCGCACGTTGTGCGCCGTGGTGGCGGGGATGGCGGGGTTCTTCGCCTTCTCGACCCTGCCGCTGACGCAGGTCTATGCGATCCTGTTCACGACGCCCCTGCTGATCACCATCCTGTCGATCCCGCTTTTGGGCGAGAGGGTCGGCTGGCACCGCTGGGCCGCCGTCATCGTCGGCCTGACCGGCGTGCTGATCGTGCTGCGCCCGGGCGGGCAGGAGATCCAGCTGGGCCACATCGCCGCGATGGCCGGCGCCACGGCCAGCGCGTTGGCCGCGGTGATCATCCGCCGCCTTGGCCGGGCCGAACGCCCGATGGTGCTGATGATGTGGCCGATGCTGGGCAACTTCTTCGCGACCGGCGCGGCGCTTTCGGTCAGCTATCAGCCGATGGAGCTGGTGCATCTGGCGATGACCGGCATCATCGCCGGGCTGGGCCTGATGGGCGGGTTCCTGGTCATCATGGCCTATCGCACCGGAGAGGCCGCGATCGTGGCGCCCATGCAGTATTCGCAGATCCTGTGGGCGACCGGCTATGGCTGGTTCCTGTTCGGAGAGGGCGTCGACCCCGCCACCCTTCTGGGCGCGGGGGTGATCATCGCCTCGGGCATCTACATCGTCTGGCGCGAAGGCCGCGGCGTCAGCGCCAATCGCCCCGCGACCAGCGCCCGCCTGCGCGCAGAGACCGTGACGGCGCCGAAATCGACGATCCTGCAAAGATTGTGGGCGCCCCGTCGCTGATGAGGGCTTGCATTCTCCGGATCGTCGCGCTACCTGCCCGTCCTACGGTCGGAGCGTAGCGCAGCCTGGTAGCGCACCTGCTTCGGGAGCAGGGGGTCGGAGGTTCGAATCCTCTCGCTCCGACCATTTCCCCGATTTGTGGATTGCCACTGTGGTCTTCCTCAAGTGGCCACTATTCTTCCTTTGCTGCAGCAAGTCCGACGTAAAGCTCGAAGAGTTTTCGCTCGCGCCCCAAGACGAAGTTTCTATCTAGGACAGCAGTCTGCTAACGTCGCCGCACCAATCGTGGGATAGCGAGATCGACGGGACGCAGTCTGCTATGCGGGACCTTTCGGCCATTGAGTGCGCCTACGCTAAGACCGTTCGCAATTGCAGCATCAGCGACGTGCTGGGCGGAAAGCCGCCGCTAAAGATTCCTGATATTTACAGGTCTAGAGTCCGGAAGCAGCCGCTCGTCATCCCATATTCTTATCAAAGCGCGGCCACTCACACACACCTACTCGAACGCCGCTACGAATTCGGCGACGATGGCCTTTTCGCGCTGCTGGCACGCCGGCTCTCAGGCGTTACGTCGACACAGGGCGATGTCAGCTGCGCAGCGGATGCGTTCCTGCGCGCCAGCGTCAGCGCTGACCTTTTGATCGAATTGACTAGTCAGCATTTATCACGCGTCAGCCGTGCCCCACACGCAAGAGTGACGTAGAAATGGCAGAAAACGGCGAAGCCGTTCGGGCGTTTACGCCAGCTGCAGCGTTCTAGACGTCACATGGCGTCGGCATCAGGCCGACGCGATCCTGTTCGACCGGAGTGCCTTGATGAAAATGACATCCCTTCTGGCCATAAGCCTGTCTCTGACCACCCCCGCCCTTGCCCAGGACGCAGCCACAGAAGCGCCCGCGATCGCGCGTGAGGCTGGCGACGGCGTTGTGCGTCTTTATGGTGCGGGCGGGCCGCATAGCGCGCTGCAGAAGGTCGCCGATGTCTGGCAGGCCGAAACGGGCACCGAGGTTGCTATCACCTTCGGACCAGAACCCACATGGTCCGATCAGGCGCAGGCCGATGCCGACATCATCTGGGGGACGTCCGAGCAGTCGATGACTGCGTTTCTGGAAACCTACACCTCGTTCTCGTCAGATCAGGTTCAGCCGATCTACCTGCGTCCCGCCATCATCGCGGTGAAGGCCGGCAACCCCAAGGGCATCACCGGCTTCGACGATCTTCTGGCCGACGGCGTCAAGATCGTCGTGACCGAGGGCGCCGGCGTCGGCAACACATCGGGCACCGGAGTCTGGGAGGATATCGCAGGGCGAACGGGCAATCTGGACGATGTCGTGGGCATGCGCCGCAACATCGTGGCGTTCGAGCACGGGTCGGGCGCCAGCTTCAAGGCGTTCACCGATCTGGACGCGGATGCCTGGATCACCTGGCCCGACTGGACTGCGCGCAATCCCGACGTGATCGAGGCCGTGTCGCTGTCCGAGGACCGCGCGATCTGGCGCGACCTGAACGTCGCCATCGCGCCGGATGCTGACCCGGAGGCGCAGGCCTTTCTGGACTTTCTGGTTACGGACGAGGCGCAGGCGCTGATGGAAACCGAAGGCTGGACCCGCTGAAGGGGTCCACGATCCAGCATCTCTAAAGCATGAGGTCTGACCTGACCGCAGATCTGTCCAACGCAATGCGATTGAATGCTGAACCCTCATCGTCAGCCTGAAGTCCCGGCTTGAACGGCGATGGAATGAGCAAGACGCTAAACGTAACCCCCCGCCTGCAAGCGGGGGGTTTTTCGTTCAGTTCCGTCGTGGAGAAGAGCCATCGATCATCTCAGGGCTCGACGTTGTCTGCCTTGGTCGCGCTTGCGACATAGTGGGACAGAGCGTCCAACTCCTCGTCCGTCAGGCTGTCATACGGCGTCATCGGTCCGACGCCGTTCACCAACGCCCGCATGACGCGGTCATAATCGGGACGCATGGTGTCGAGGTTCGGCCCGATCTCTCCCATTGTCTCGGCATCGGCCAGGGTATGGCAGATCGAGCAGGACGGCTCTGCCCCTTGTGTGAAAAGTGCCTTGCCCATGTCGATCCGGGCAGAGTCTGTTTCAGCTACAGCCATACCTGACAAGGATGAAAGCAAAATGGCCGCGGCACTCAGTGTCTTGTTCATGTGTTTTCCGTTGATCTGAGGGGTGTCCGGCACGAACCGCCAGCCGCGTGTGTCATGCCACTTCGATTTCGATGCCGGGCGCGCGCCACCCATTATGGTTGTATCCGGGGTCGTTGGGCTCAGTCTGCTCAGGCTGCTGGTTTCCGTCCGCATCCGTGGCTCGGCTGACCAGCCGATACGTGCCGGGCTGCAGATCCATCTGTGCCACAAAGGGACGCCACGCAAATTTCCCGAGATCAGGTCCGATGAACTCTGCTGTGCTCCACGTCTGGCCATCATCCGCAGATACTTCGACTGATGCGACGTTGGTTGTTCCGCCGAACGCCACACCCGTGACCTGAACGCGACCAGCCTGGGTCGCATCCAACGGGCCGGTGATCCAGGATTTGACCGACATCTGCCAGACCGACGGATGGTCCGGGCCGCCTTCTTCACCCACAGGCTGCAACCGATAGCGCGTCTGCTGGATCAGCGCTGGCGACTGCTCCGCGGTCATGGCGACCTTGGTGACGTATTTCACGCTGTTGACGCCCGTAAACCCGGGGACGACCATGCGCAGCGGACCGCCATGGGCCAGGGAAATCGGCTCCCCATTCAGCTCCCACGCCAGCAAGATATCATCGAGCGCATCCAGGGGCACCGACCGCTCGACGAGCAATGTCAGCGGATCAAGTCCTTCGGGAAGCGTCTCTCCACCCGTGCCGGTCACGTATTCCATCCCCTCCGCAACTCCCCCCAGAGCGTCAACCACGACTCTCAAGGGCACACCCGTCCACATGACGCAGCCAGCAGCACCAACCTGCCAAGGTGTGCCGGACGGCTCGTGCTCAAAATAGGCACGACCGTTCCCGGAGCATTGCAGGACCATGGCAACAGTCGTGATCCCCATTGTCTTCAGTTCGGCCAGCGTCAGGCTCCGAGGCTCTGCCACGCCGTCGATGCTGACTTCCCATGCATCGCGATCGTCAAGAATGGAAGCAGGAGGCGGTGCCACATTGTTGCGGACATACAGCCTGTCCTCAGGCGTAAACGCAGAGGTTCCAAACGCAGACCGCTCCATCTCGATCGTGCTGTTGGAGTGCACGATCAGTGCATCGGCGTCTTTCCAACTGACATAGTCAGGCAGGGCCGTCACACTTTCCTGAGCTTGCACACGGACACCGCTGGCCATCACGGACAAGATGGCACCACTTCCGGCCAGCAGGCTTCGACGGCCTATCTTGAAATCACCCATCATCACTGAGCCTCCTCCCAAAGGTTTTGATCTTACTTTTGAGCCTAGCATGAAAAGAGGTTGGCGTGTCCACCGCCTCCTTTTGCGCGCCGCGTTATCAGAGCCGCTTCACGGGTGTCTATCCCTGACCGTCCGCTCCGCACCGTCCCGCATTGTGTCGATCTATCCTGACCCCGTGAGCGTCCGCTTTGGTGAACTGGCATAAGCAGAGCCTTCAACCAACTGAAGGAAATGCTTTGCCTAGCATTCGGTGGATAAGCCGCAAGGGATGCGAAGCATCATTTGCGGCTTATGATTTTTTGTTTTGCAGTCTCATGCTGACAGCATCAGGGCGGCAGCACCCGCCGGAACGGTGCGACGTGTGGCGATCATCTCAATCCTCCTTCAGGCAAGGGGCGACGAACAGATCACCCTGCCACGCCCCGCGCACGGTGCGAGTGGCTACGATGGCACAGATCACGGCCAGCAGGGCCACCAGCATCAGGCCGAAGACGTGGATCGAGCCGATGGGCATCAGCGTGCCCAGCTTCAGCGTTGCCACCGCGAACACCCCGATGGGAAAGGTATAGCCCCACCAGCCGAGGTTGAACGGCAGCCCCTCGCGCAGGTAGCGCCCGGTGATCAGGGCGGCCATCGCGAACCACCACAGGCCGTAGCCCCACAGGATCATCCCGCCGATCAGACCGACGCCCTGCGCGGCGCCAACATAGGCGTCCAGCCCGTGCGCGGCGAAGATGGCGGGCGCAGCCTCGCCCAGGGTCATCAGGCCAAGCGCGCCGGTGCCGATGGGGCCAAGCGCCAGCCAGGCCGAGGCCGCCATCGACGCATGCGGCAGTTTGTGGATCGCAAGGCGCAGGACCAGCACCACCAGCACGCTCATCGCGATGGGCAGCGACAGCGCCCAGAGGGTATAAGACACCCACAGCACTGTCAGGCCGTTCCCGACATGCGGGGCCAGCAGCCCGCCCGTCACTGCCGCCACCTCGGCCGCGACCATGGGCAGAAGCCATACGGCGGTCATCTGGTCGATGGAATGGCTTTGGCGGGTGAACATCAGATAGGGGATGGCGATGCCACAGGCTGCGGCCATCGCGACGTCGATCCACCACAGCGTTTCCGCCAGCCCCACCGCGCCGCGATAGATCAGCAGGCCGTTGATGATCGTGGCCAGCCCCATCGGGATGCAGCCGAAGAACATCGACACGACCGAATGGCCGAAGACGCGGCGCGCCCCGTCGAAGAAGAACACCCACCGCGCCGCGTAAAGCACGCTGAACAGCGCGAAAAGGCCGATGTTTAGGATCCACAGCGCCTCGCCCACCGCGCGGAACGGGGTTTGCGCCAGCGCGATGGACAGGATGCCGGTGCCCATGGTGGCGGCGAACCAGTTCGGGGTGAACTGGCGCACCACCTCGCGCGGGCTGTCGAGGCGGCTGAGCGGTTGGAGGCCGAGCGATACGGCCCGCATTTTCTCGAAGGTCATGGGGTATCTCCTTGGGTATGAAGATAGTGGGGCTGGCGCAACCGATCCAACGGATTAAACTTGTCCGAATGATCGGATTAGACGATGGGACGATGATGGCGATCTGGATGCAGGCGGGATTGTGGGGGCTGGCGGGCGCATCGTCTCTGCTGATCGGCGTGGCGCTGGCATGGTTTGCGCCGTTTCCCAAACGGGTGACGACGGGGTTCATGGCGTTCGGCTGCGGTGTCCTGATCTCGGCCGTCAGCTATGACCTGATCCTGGACGGATTCGGCAAGGCGGGCATCTGGCCGGTGGTGCTGGGGGCCGTGGCGGGGTCGGTGCTGTATACGGTGGCCAACGCGCTGATATCGCGGAATGGCGGGCACCATCGCAAGCGGTCGGGAAAACAGCAGCGGCAGGCGGCACAGGGCGGCGGGTTGGCCATCGCGGCGGGGGCGTTTCTGGACGGGATACCGGAATCGGTCGTGCTGGGGGTGGGCATGCTGGACGGCGGCGGCGTCAGCATCGCCATGTTCGCGGCGATCGTCCTGTCGAACTTTCCCGAAGGTCTGTCCAGCGCAGTTGGGATGAAGGCTGCGGGGCGCGGCGCGGGGTATGTGTTCGGCCTGTGGGCGGCGATCGTGCTGTGTTCCGGCGCCGCGGCGCTGATCGGTGCAGCGGCCTTGGGGGATGCGCCGCCCTATCTGCTGGCGGCGGTGAATGCGCTGGCCGCCGGCGCCCTGCTGACCATGATCGCCGACACCATGATCCCCGAGGCGGTGGAGGGCGAACGCGGCGAGACTGGCCTTCTGGTCACGCTCGGGTTCCTCGTGGCCTTCGCCTTGTCGCATCTGGGGGCTGCCGCATGACGCTGGAACAGCTTCGCATCTTCATCGCCGTGGCCGAACGTCAGCATGTGACCGAGGCCGCCCGCGCGCTGAACCTGACCCAGTCCGCCACCAGCGCCGCCATCGCAGCACTTGAGGAACGCCACGACGTGCGCCTGTTCGACCGCGTGGGGCGCGGCATCGTGCTGACCGATCTGGGCCGCAGCTTCCTGCCCGAGGCGCGGGCGGTGGTGGCGCGGGCCGAGGATGCGGCGGGGTTCCTTGCGGCCTCGATGGGATTGCATCATGGGCGGTTGCGGCTGGTGGCCAGCCAGACGGTCGCGAATTACTGGCTGCCGAAGGTCATGCAGACCTTCCAGGCCGCCCATCCGGGGATCGCGTTGACTCTGCGCATCCTGAACACCCATGACGCGTGCCAGGCGGTGGCCGAGGGTGAGGCCGATCTGGGCTTTGTCGAGGATGAGGTGACCTCGCCCGCGTTCACCCTGATCCCCGCCGCAACGGACCGGCTGGTCGTGGTGGCGGCGAAGCCCGTGACCGATCTGGCAGCGGCGACGTGGATCCTGCGCGAACAGGGCTCTGGCACGCGCGCCATTCTGGAACAGGCGCTGGCGGCGGCGGGGATCGTGCCGCGCGTGGGGATGGAGCTTCCCTCGAACGAGGCTGTCCGTGCGGCGGTCGAGGCGGGCACTGGCGTCTCCGCCCTGTCGCGCGTGGTGATAGAGGCATCCTTGGCAGCGGGTCGGTTGTTCGAGATCGCGTTCCCCATCCCGCCGCGCCATTTCAACGCCGTGCGTCCCACCGGCCGCCATGTGAGCCGAGCCGCCCAAGCGTTTCTGGACCGCGCCCTTGGATGAGGTGCTGCGCGCCCTGATGGCGATTGCGTCCACCGACCGGCTGTTCAACCCTTACCGCGACCATGATCCGGCGGTGGAGGCTGCGGGTGCCCCTGAAATTCGCCGCTGCAACCTGCGCGTCTATCTGGAGGCGATGCCGAAGGGCGCGCCGCTGTGGCTGGGCGAGGCGATGGCACGACGCGGTGCGCGGCGCACTGGCATCCCGTTCTGCGGCGAGGAGGCGCTGCACCGCCTCGGCCTGCCATTGATTCAGCCGACCCGCTATGCGCTGCCCGACGGGCCGACCGCCTGTGCGATCTGGGCCGCCGTGTCGGACCCGCCGCCGCTGTTCTGGAACGCCGTCATGCAGCATCCTCATCATGCCGATGGCCGCACCCGCCCGCCGACCGTGGCCGAGATTGCCGCCAACATGCCCGCCCTGCATGCGCTGATCGCGTGGAAACGCCCGTCGCGCATCCTCTGTATCGGGCGCGTGGCCGAACGCGCGGCGCAGGGCTTGGGCGTTTCCGCCACCTATGTCCGCCATCCGGCGCAAGGCGGGTTGGCCGCATTCCGCGAGGGTGCCGCGTCATTCATCGAACAAGGCGATTGATCCAAGCGGAACGATGCGTTGGACGGTTGTCTTCCGCGGGCCTACCTATTCCCGCAACCTTTAGGAGGACACCGTGACCACATCTACCCCCAAACGCATCGCCGTCACCGGCGCCGCCGGCCAGATCTGCTATGCCCTGCTGTTCCGCATCGCCAAGGGCGACGTCTATGGCCCCGACCAGCCGGTAATCCTGCAACTGCTGGACCTGCCGCAGGCGCAGGATGCCGTGCGCGGCGTGGTGATGGAGCTGGAGGATTGCGCCTTTCCGCTGCTGGTCGAGACCATGGTGACCGACGATCCGGCGACGGCCTTCCGCGATGCGGATGCGGCGTTCTTCGTCGGCTCGCGCCCGCGTGGCAAGGGGATGGAGCGGCGCGATCTGCTGTCGGCCAATGCCGAGATCTTCCGCGCCCAAGGCCGAGCGCTGAACGAGACCGCCAAGCGTGACGCGAAGGTCGTGGTCGTCGGCAACCCCGCGAACACCAACGCGATGATCCTTGCCGCCAACGCGCCCGACTTCCCGAACGAGAACGTCACCTCGATGATCCGGCTTGACCACAATCGCGCGCTGACGCAGCTGGCCACGAAGGCGGGCGTCGCCGTGGCCGAGATCGACCGGCTGGCCGTCTGGGGCAACCATTCCCCCACCATGTTCGCGGATTGGACCGAAGCCACCGCGCAGGGCGGCAAACTGCCCGACATGATCGGCGACGACGCATGGTATCGCGACACCCTAATCCCGAACGTGGCCCGGCGCGGCACCGCAATCATCGAGGCGCGGGGCGCATCCTCGGCCGCGTCCGCCGCAAATGCCGCCATCGACCACATGCATGGCTGGATTCACGGCACGGGGGGCAAATGGGTGTCGATGGGCGTCCACTCGAACGGCGAATACGGTATCCCCGAGGGGCTGATGTTCGGCGTTCCGGTCATCTGTGCGAACGGCACATACGAACGCGTCGAAGGTCTGACTTTTACCGATTTCCAGCGCGAGATGATGGCCCGCACCATCGCCGAACTGGAGGAGGAACGCGAGGCTGTCTCAGCCCTTCTGTAAAGAACAGGCCCGCGCAAGGCGGGCCCACCCTATTATTCCGGCACTTCAACGCCCATGCGGTCCAGCATGGCCGTCATCTCGGCAATATCTTCCTTTTGCGCGTCGATGATCTTCTGCGCCATATCGCGCGTCTCGTCATCCGTGCCGTGCTCCAGCTCCACCTCGCCATGTCGATGGCAAGGCATTGGTCAGGTTCGCAACATAGATACGCAGTGCGGAGAGAGTTCGCTGTTCCCACCCGAAACGGCAGAGCGGCACCCTTTGCCTCACATGACGAATGACTGCTATGGGATGAGCGTCGCCCTAAACCATAGTTGGCCTTGCCCGGACCAAGGTCCGGTTTGGGTCGATCACTCTTGCTGCATCTGCATTCGCTGCAGCAGGGACGAATGACTGCAATGGGCTCTTCACGTCAATCTGTCGCCCTTGGCAAGGGCGCGGGGGGCGCGGCAGCCTCTGAGCTGCGCACTCGGCCGTTAATCGGCACGGTGTCAACGCGACCCAATTCCAAAACGCACTGATCCGGCGTCGCCTGCTTGACGGTGACTAGGAGGTCAATGGTGAAACGGAAGCCCTGCGCGATGCATACTGGCGAGACCAATATGAATACTATGACGAGCCGGTTCTGACTTTTCCTATGATCAACCGGCTTGCGGAGTACTTGATTCGTACGAACCATCGTGTGTGCCGGGCCATACGCCTAAGCGCATAATTTCCACTGAGAAGTGAGCCATGTGAACCTTCCCCCATAGCGGTCAGCGGCGGGGGTAACGG
>NZ_VDDD01000089.1 GCF_006151785.1 Paracoccus marcusii | reverse complement strand
GGCGGCCCTGGCCCAGCTGGTCCAGCAGGACCTGCTGCAGCCGCCCCTGTCGGGTGCCGATCAGCGCGCGGCGCTGGCCGCCAACATCACCGACGGGGCGGTGGCGGGCGTGCCCGTGGACCACCTGTCCGACCAGGCCGCCCGCGACCGCGCCTATCAGGCGCTGGAGGCGGCAGGCGCCGTCCCCCCCGCCGCGACCGAGACCGAGATCCAGGCCGCCCTGGACGCCAGCCGCTTCTTCGAGGTCTATGCCGAACCCGACCCCGCGGTGACGGACGCGGCCAAGGCCGCCCAGATCCGCGCCCAGGTGCGCCTTGGCGCGATGACCGGGATCGACCTGGGGCTGGACGCGCTGTCGCTGGCCTCGATCTATTTCCTGGCGGCGATCGGGCTGGCCGTCACCTTCGGCGTCATGCGGGTCATCAACATGGCCCATGGCGAATTCATCATGATGGGCGCCTATACCGCCTACACGGTCCAGACCGTCATCGCGGACCGCACGCTGTCGCTGGTGGTGGCGCTGCCCCTGGCCTTCGTGGTGACCGCGCTGGCGGGGGTGGTTCTGTACCGTCTGGTGATCCGGCACCTGGCCAACCGCCCGCTGGAGACGCTGCTGGCGACCTTCGGCGTGTCCATCGCGTTGCAGCAGCTGGCCAAGAACATCTTCGGCACCCAGGCCCGCCCGCTGACCGCCCCCGCCTGGCTGGAGGGGTCGATCACCGTGAACGACGTCATCGGCATCAGCGCGATCCGGGTTGCGATCTTCGTGCTGGCACTGCTGTTCCTGGGGCTGTTCCTGTTCATCATGAAGCGCACACGCTTGGGCCTTGAGGTCCGCGCCGTCACCCAGAACCCCGGCATGGCGGCATCCATGGGCATCAACCCCGACCGAATCGCCATGATGACCTTCGGTCTGGGGTCCGGCATCGCGGGGATCGCAGGCGTGGCGATCGGTCTGTTCGCGCAGGTGACGTCGGAAATCGGCCAGCAATACATCGTCCAAAGCTTCATGACCGTGGTCGTGGGCGGCGTGGGCAACATCTGGGGCACGCTGGCGGGGGCCACCCTGATCGGCGGACTGTCCAAGGTGATCGAGTTCATGAACCCCGCCAATACGCTGGCCGCCCAGACCTTCATGATCCTGTTCATCATCATCTTCATCCAGTTCCGGCCGCGCGGGATCATCCCGCAGCGCGGTCGCGCGGCCGAGGCGTAAGACATGACCCGAACCCCCTTCATCCTGAGGAATCCGTCGGTCCTGGCGATGCTGGCCGTGCTGGCGGTGCTGACACTGGCCGTCACGCTGACCAGCCAGGCCTATGGCACCGGCGCGCTGCCGACATCAACGGTCAAGATCCTGGGCATGACGCTGTGCCTGGCGCTGGCGGCGGTCGCGATGGACCTGGTCTGGGGATACCTGGGCATCCTGTCCCTGGGCCAGATGGCGTTCTTCGCGCTTGGCGGCTACATGATCGGACAATGGCTGATGTATGCGCGCATTGAAGCCATCGTCGCGCCGCAGCTGGCGCAATCGCCCATCCCCCCCACCCCGCAGGAGGTCCGCGACGCGGTCACCAACCAGATCTTCGGCGTGGTCGGGTCGTCCGACCTGCCGCTGGTCTGGTCCTTCGCGCATTCGCTGTGGCTGCAGCTGCTGCTGGTCGTGGCGGTGCCGGGGCTTCTGGCGCTGATCTTCGGCTGGCTGGCCTTCCGCAGCCGCGTCAACGGCGTCTATCTGTCGATCCTGACGCAGGCGATGACCCTGGCGCTGGCGCTGTGGCTGTTTCAGAACGACAGCGGGTTCCGGGGCAACAACGGGTTGTCGGGCCTGCAGAACCTGCCGGGGCTGGACCATGTGGGCCAGGCGACCCTGTCGGTGTGGTTCCTGTGGGCATCGGCCGCGGCGCTGGCGCTGTTCTATGCCCTGGCCGCCTGGCTGGTCAGCGGCAAGTTCGGCAGCGTCACCCGCGCCATCCGCGACGACGAGACGCGTGTGCGGTTCCTGGGCTATCCGGTCGAGGGGTTCAAGCTGGTCGTCTTCACCCTGGCCGCGATGATCACCGCCATCGCCGGGGCGCTGTACTATCCCCAGGCCGGGATCATCAACCCGGCCGAAATGATGCCCATCGCCTCGATCTACCTGGCGGTCTGGGTGGCGATCGGCGGGCGCGGGCGGCTCTACGGCGCGGTCATCGGTTCGGTGGTCGTGTCGCTTCTGTCCAGCTGGTTCACCGGCGGGCGGACGCCGTCGATCCACCTGCCGGGATACGTGGTGAACTGGGTCGACTGGTGGCAGGTGCTGCTGGGCCTGTCCTTCGTGCTGGTCACGCTGTTCGCGCCCAAGGGCATCGCCGGGGTGTTCGACCTGTTCAGCCGCAAGGGAGACCGGGCATGAGCGCGCTTCTGGAGGTCAGCGGGATCAGCAAGTCCTTCGACGGGTTCAAGGCGATCAACAACCTGTCTTTTTCCATCAACGCGGCCGAACTGCGCGCGGTGATCGGGCCGAACGGCGCAGGCAAGACGACGTTCATGGACATCGTGACCGGCAAGACGCGCCCCGACACGGGCGAGGTGCTGTGGGGGGCCACGTCGAAATCGCTGCTGAAGCTGTCCGAGGCGCAGATCGCCCGCGAGGGGATCGGTCGCAAGTTCCAGCGACCCACCGTGTTCGAGGACCAGTCGGTCGCCGACAACCTGGTGATGGCGCTGAAGGCCGACCGCAGCCCGTTCGCGGTGCTGGGCTGGCGGCCCACGGCCGCGTCGCGGGACCGCGTGAGCGAGCTAGCCACCGAGGTCGGGCTGGCCGACCAGCTGTCCCGCCCGGCCGGAGAGCTGAGCCACGGCCAGAAGCAGTGGCTGGAGATCGGGATGCTGCTGGCATCCGACCCGCGGCTGCTGCTGGTCGACGAACCCGCGGCCGGCATGACCCTGGCGGAACGCGAACAGACGACGACGCTGCTGTGCCGGCTGGCGGAAACGCGTGCCGTGGTGGTGGTCGAACACGACATGGATTTCGTGCGCCGCCTGAACTGCAAGGTGACCGTGCTGCACCAGGGGTCCGTGCTGGCCGAAGGCAGCCTGGACCACGTGACCCGCAATCCCGACGTCATCGACGTCTATCTGGGGCGATGAGATGATCGAGGCCAAGAACCTGACCCTGCATTACGGCGGTAGCCAGATCCTGCACGGGATCGACCTGGTGGCGCGCCCCGGAGAGGTCACCTGCGTGATGGGCAACAACGGCGTGGGCAAGACCAGCCTGATGAACCTGCTGGCCGGCAGGCATCCCCGGTCAGGCGGGGACATCACCTGGGACGGCAAGCCCCTGGGCCGGCTGTCGGCGCAGCGGATGGCGCGGATGGGCGTGGGCTATGTCCCGCAGGGCCGCGCGATCTTTCCGATGCTGACGGTGCGCGAGAACCTGGAGACCGGGTTCGCCTGTCTGCCCCGCGGCGACAGGCGCATCCCGGACGCGATCTTCGACAGCTTTCCGGTGCTGGCCGACATGGCGCATCGGAGGGGCGGCGATCTGTCGGGCGGCCAGCAGCAGCAGCTGGCCATCGCCCGCGCGCTGATCACCCGGCCCCGCGTGCTGCTGCTGGACGAGCCGACCGAGGGGATCCAGCCCAACATCATCGCCCAGATCGGGCAGGTGATCGCCGGGCTGCGCGACCGGGGCGACATGGCGATCGTGCTGGTCGAGCAGTTCTTTGACTTTGCCTGGGATCTGGGCGACCGGTTCCTGGTCATGGAACGCGGGCGCGCGGTGCTGCAGGGGCCGAAATCCGATCTGGCGCGGTCGGACCTGCACGCCCGCCTGGCGGGACATGCCAGCGCCTGAAGGACGTCGTCGCGGACGGTGGCAGGGGGGCTGCCAGCCCCCCTGACCCCCCGGAAGGCCGGCACCCGGACATGACCGTCCTGCCCTAGCGCTTGCGTTCCCACTTGCCCGATTCTTCGGACCAGTATTCCGCCTCGACGCCCGCGGCGGTCAGCTCGCGCCATTGCGCGCGGGCGCGTTCCAGCGCCTGCGCGTCGCCCCCGTCGAACAGGATGCAGGTCCGCTGCACGGCCTGCGCGCGATCGGGCGCAACCGGAGCACCGTCCAGCGCCATCAGGCAGGACGGGTCGTTGGCGGCAGGCTGATCGGGCAGGGTCAGCAGGATCGGCTGTCGCGCGTCATGGGGGCCGCCGGACAGGCCGTGCGGCAGGAAGCCGTCGCCCTGCCACAGCTGCTGGTCCAGCCGGTCCAGGCGATCCGGGTCGGGGGCCGACAGTTCGACCCGCCAACCCGCGGACAGAGCCTTGGTCAGCAGGACCGGCAGCAGCGCCTCGGCCGGGGACCGGGTCAGGTGATAGAACAGCGCCTTGCCCATGTCAGCGCAGCACCCCGGCGATGGCGGCGCGACCGCCGGCAAGGGGCAGCGTGGCCCCGGACGCCGACGATCGCGGGCGTCCGGGGCGTGCGCAGGCGGTGCACGGGGCGTGCACCGCAGACGTCGCGGGGCTCACACGTCCTCGAAGCCGTCGCGCACCAGGCGATCCAGCGTCATCACGCCCCAGCCCGACGCGCCCTTGGGCGCCAGGTCGGTGCCGCCCGGCGGCAGGGCCACGCCCGCGATGTCGATATGCGCCCAGGGCTGGCCTTCCTTGACGAAACGCTGCAGGAACTGCGCCGCGGTGATGGAACCCGCCGCGCGCCCGCCCGAGTTCTTCATGTCCGCCAGGCGGCAGTTGATCAGCCCGTCATAGGCCGCGCCGAGGGGCAGGCGCCATGCGCCCTCTCCCTCCGCCTTGGCGGCCGACAGGAGCTGGCCCGCCAGCATGTCGTCGTTCGAGAAGACGCCCGCATTGTCATGGCCAAGCGCGATGATGACCGCGCCGGTCAGGGTCGCCAGGTCGATCATGGCGCGGGGGCGATAGGTTTCCTGCGCGTACCAGAGGACGTCGGCCAGGACCAGGCGGCCCTCGGCGTCGGTGTTCACGACCTCGATCGTGTCGCCCTTCATCGACTTCAGGATGTCGCCGGGACGATAGGCGCGCCCGTCGGGCATGTTCTCGACCAGGCCGACCAGGCCCACGACATTGGCCTTGGCGCGGCGCAGCGCCAGGGCGCGCATGGTGCCCGCGACGACGCCCGCGCCGCCCATGTCCATGGTCATCTCCTCCATGCCGGCGCCCGGCTTGATCGAGATGCCGCCGGTGTCGAAGACGACGCCCTTGCCGACCAGCGCCAGCGGCGCCTCGTCGCCGCCGCCGTTCCAGCGCATCACCACGACCTTGGAGGGCGATTCGCTGCCCTGGCCCACGGCCAGCAGGGCGCGCATGCCCAGCTTGGCCAGCTGATCCTCGTCCAAAACCTCGACCTCCAGGCCGATCTCCTGCATGGCCAGCAGGCGGTCGGCGAAGTCGGTGGTGGTCAGGACGTTGGCGGGTTCGTTGACCAGGTCGCGGGTGAAGAACACGCCCTCGGCCACCGCGGCGGCGTCCTGGGCGGATTTCGCCAATGCCTCGGGGTCCTTGACCATCACGGTGACGCGGGCCTTGTCGCCGATGGGCGCATCGGCGCTGTCGGGGGCCTCGGTCGCCTGCGCGTCGCCCAGGACGGCGTCGTCCTGTCCGGCCTGCTGTTCGGGGATCAGCCCCTCGGCCTGGGCCGGGGCGGCGTCCGGCGTCGCGGGCTTGGTCTTGTAAACCGAGAAATCATAGCCGCGCAGCGCCAGCCCGAAGGCGATCTGTCCGGCCTGCTTGTGGCTGCCCGCCAGAACCAGCGTGTGCCCGGTGCCCAGCTTGGCGCCCAGGGCGGCCCCGGCGCGGCGTGCCTCGGCCTGGGTGGCGGAATTGGGAAGCATCACCAGGATCAGCGCGTCGGCGGCCATGCCCGCGGGAAAGGCCAGCTCCAGCGCCTGACCGGGCTTGAGCGCGCGGCCCGCCTTGGAGGCCAACGCGCGTGTCGCGGCGTCGCGGATCACGCGGGGCAGCTTGCCCGGCAGCTTGGACGCGTCGGTCATGATCAGGGCCACGCGGCCCTTGTGATCGGCCAGCTTGTCCAGCGCGACCTCGGTGAAGTTGATTTCGACAGGTTGGGTCATTGCAAAACGGTCCTCACGTCTGGTTGCGCCGACCCTAGACCCCCGCCCGGCCCTTTTCCAGAGCCGCCCTTGCCGCTAAGCAGGACGGAACGTCACGCCAAGGACCATCCATGCCGCGCATCGACCGATACATCCTGGGACAGCTGCTGACGCTGTTCGGGTTCTTTGCCCTGGTGCTGGTGTCCGTCTACTGGATCAACCGGGCGGTCAGCCTGTTCGACGATCTGCTGAACGACGGCCAGACCGCCCTGGTGGTGCTGGAGTTCACGGCGCTGACGCTGCCGCTGGTCATCTCGGTCGTGCTGCCGGTGGCGGCATTCGCGGCGACCGCCTATGGCACCAACCGCCTGGCCGGCGAATCCGAACTGGTGGCGATGCAGTCAGCGGGCCTGGGGCCGTGGCGGCTGGCGCGGCCAGTGCTGATCTTCGGCGTCTTCGTCGGCGTGATGGTGGCAGTGCTGGTTCACGGGCTGGTGCCCATGGCCCGCGCCCGCCTGGCCGACCGCAGCGCCGAGATTGCCGAAAACGTGACCGCGCAGTTCCTGCGCCCCGGCAGCTTCCAGTACCCGGCGCGCGGGGTCACGCTGTTCATCCGCGACGTGGCGGGCGACGGTCGCCTGCTGGACCTGTTCATCGAGGATTCGCGCGATCCCGCCGACCAGGTCACCTATACCGCGCAGGAGGCGCTGGTCGTCCGGAACGATACCGGCCCGGTCCTGATCCTGCTGGAGGGCATGGCGCAGAACCTGCGCCCCGGCCCCGACGGCCCGGTCCTGTCGGTGACCCGTTTCGACGAGTTCAGCTATGACGTGGGGGCGATGTTCGCGGGCGGCGGCAGCCGGGGCCGCGACCTGCGCGATTTCGGCACGCTGGCGCTGCTGCAGGCCGACCCGGCCGTCCTGGAGGCTACCGGCGCGACCGCCGCCGACGCCCAGCGCGAGGCGCATGAGCGGCTGGCCCAGCCGCTGCTGTCGCCGATTGCGGCCATGCTGGGCTTTGCCACGCTGCTGATCGGCGGGTTCTCGCGGTTCGGGGTGTGGCGGCAGGTGGGCTGGGCCACCCTGTCGCTGATCGCGGTGCAGTTCCTGACCAACGCGGCCGCGAACCAAGTTGGCCGCGATGCCGCGCTGTGGCCGCTCCTGTATCTGCCCGCCGTCCTGGGCGCGGGGCTGTGCCTGGCCTTCCTGTGGCTGGCCGCCCGACCGCGCGGACCACGCGAGGTCGCCCGATGATCCTGGCTCTTTACGTCGCGCGCCGCTTCCTGCGCGCCTTCATGATGATCGCGGGGGTGTTCCTGCTGATCCTGTTCCTGATCGACATGATCGAGATCATCCGCCGCTTTTCGGGCCGCGACATCGGCCTGGGCGGGGCGGCGCGGCTGGCCGGGCTGAACATCGCCGGCAGCTTCTATTCCATCCTGCCGCTGATGACGGTGCTGGCCGGGATCACGCTGTTCCTGGGCCTGGCCCGCAGTTCGGAAATGGTGGCGATCCGCGCATCGGGCAGGTCGGCACTGCGCGTGGTGCGGGCCCCGGTGGCCACCGCGATCGTGCTGGGGGCGCTGACCGTTGGCCTACTGAACCCGCTGGTCGCCGCCACTGGCTCGCTTTACGACGACGCCGTGGCCGAGATCGACCGCGCCGGCAGCCAGACCGTCAGCCTGGGCGACAGCGCCGTATGGCTGCGCCAGGCCGTCCAGCAGGGCGGGGAGGAGGCCGGCCAGATCGTGATCCGCGCCAGCCGCGCCAGCCCCGATGCCGTGACCCTGTATGACGCCAGCTTCCTGGTCTTCGGCGCCGAGGCCGGTCCGATCCGCCGCATCGAGGCCCGAGAGGCGCGGCTGACCCCCGGGGCCTGGGACCTGCGCGATGTCAGCGACTTTCCCCTGGATCAGCCCAATCCGCAGGCGGCCGTCACCCGCAGCGCCGCGATGACCCTGGCGTCGGACCTGACCGCCCAGCGCATCCGCGAAGGGTTCGGTCGTCCCGAATCAGTGCCGGTCTGGCAGCTGCCGCAGTTCATCGCCGGGCTGGAACGCGCAGGCTTTTCCGCCGCCCGGCACAAGGTCTGGTTCCAGACCGAACTGGCACGCCCGTTCCTGATGGCCGCGATGGTGCTGATCGCCGCGGCCTTTACCATGCAGCATGTGCGGGGCCGCAACACCGGCGGTGCCGTGCTGATGGCGTTCGGCGCGGGGATCGCGCTGTTCTTTCTGCGCAACCTGGCGCAGGTTCTGGGGGATAACGGGCAGATCCCGCCCGCGATGGCGGCCTGGACGCCGCCCCTGGTCGGCGCGATGCTGGCCCTGGGGCTGATCCTGAGACGGGAGGACGGATGAGCGCGCGCATGGTAAGCCGGGGCCTGCTGCGGGCTGGGGTGGCGCTGATCGCGCTGTCCGGTCCGCTGGCCGCCCAGTCGATGTTCGATGCCGATGACGGCATGGGCGTGCAGCCGCTGACGGGCATGCCGGGCAGCATGTCCGCCGACAGCGGAGTGACGGCCCTGGCGCCCGAATCGGTTGCCCTGGGCAGCGCGCCCGTGGCCGACCGCACCCCCTCGCCCCAGAACCCGATGGTGGTGGGACCCGATGCCGACGTGACCCTGCCCGGCGGCGGGCCGCGCGATCCGCAGTCCGGGGCCGCCACGCTGCTGGCCGACCGGATCGACGTCGCGGGCGACCAGACCCTGACCGCGTCCGGCGGCGTCGTGGTCTGGCACCAGGGCGCCCGGCTGGTTGCCGACCGGATCGTCGTCGACGGCGACAGCGGCGATCTGACCATCGAGGGGCCGATCCACCTGTCCCGCCCCGGCGCCGCCGACCCCGAGACCGACGCCATCCTGATCGCCGACAGCGCCCAGCTGGACAGCGAACTGCAGGACGGCATCGTCCTGGGCGCGCGGCTGGTGCTGGCCCGCGAACTGCAGCTGGCCTCGACCCGGCTGGAGCGGCGCGAGGACGGACGGATCAGCCAGCTGGACAATGTCGTGGCCTCCAGCTGCCAGATCTGCGCGACCGATCCGACGCCCCTATGGGAGATCCGCGCCCGCAGCATCATCCACGACGCCGACACGCGGCTGATCACCTTCGACCGCCCGCAGCTGCGCGCCTTCGGCGTGCCCCTGGCCTATGTGCCCTTCCGTGTGACCGCGCCCGACCCGTCGGTGGAACGCCGCTCGGGCTTTCTGCGCCCCGAGATCCGTACGACCTCGGGCCTGGGGTTCGGGGTCAAGCTGCCGTATTTCCAGACACTGGGCGACAGCACCGACCTGACCGTCACCCCCTATGTCAGCGAAAGCCGCACCCGCACGCTGGAGCTGCGCTATCGCCAGGCCTTCACAACCGGGGCCACGGAATGGAACGGCGCGATCAGCCGCGACGACCTGCGCCCGGGCGAGACGCGCGGCTATCTGTTCGGCGCGGCCCAGTTCCTGCTGCCGCGCGACTATCGCCTGGCGCTGCAGGTCCAGCATGCCAGCGACCGCGCCTATCTGCTGGATTACGGCGTCACCGATGCCGACCGCCTGTGGAGCGGCGTCAGCGTCGAACGCGTGCGCCGCGACAAGCTGTTCTGGGGCCGCGTCGGCAACTATGAGACTCTGCGTGAGGACGAGGACAACGCGACCTCTCCGGCGCAGGTGGCCGACGCCATCTGGATGCGCCGCCTGACGCCACGCCTGATCGGCGGCGAGGCGCTGCTGGAATGGTCGGCCCATGCCCATCGCCGCCCGTCGGACAGCGACCTGGTCGGTCGCGACGTGGCGCGCGCATCCGTGGGCCTGGACTGGCGGCGCAACCAGATCCTGCCCGGCGGCATCGTCGCGGCCGCCCTGGCCGGGCTGGACGCGGATCTGTACCGCATCGCGCAGGACGACCAGTTCGACGACGTCGTGACCCGCGTCGATCCGCAGGTCGGGGTCGAACTGCGCTGGCCCCTGGCCGGCGGCACGGGCGGCGCCACCCATATCGTCGAGCCGGTGGTCCAGGTCCTCTATTCGCCGCGCGGCCGCGACCAGGACATCCCGAACGAGGACAGCCGCCTGATCGAGTTCGACGAAGGCAACCTGTTCTCGGACAACCGCTTTCCGGGCTGGGACGTGCGCGAGACCGGGCTGCGCGCCAACATCGGCGCCACCTGGACGCGGATCGATCCGACAGGCTGGTCGATCGGGGTGACCGGCGGGCGCGTGCTGCGCGCGCGCGATGCCGACAACTTTGCCGCCGACAGCCCCCTGGGCGGGCGCAGCTCGGATTGGCTGCTGGCCGCGAACTTCGACAATGGCGGCGGGCTGGCCGTGGCCAACCGCGCGCTGTTCGACGATTCGGCGCGCATCTCGCGCAATGAATTGCGGGTGGGCTGGCTGCGCCCGGACCTGAACCTGTCGGCCGGCTACATCTGGATCGACCGCGGCGAGGACGAGGGCCGCGTCGTCAACGCCAGCGAACTGGCCGCCAATGTCGGATGGCAGATCGCGGACGGCTGGTGGGGCGAGGCCGAGACGCGGTATGATTTCGCCGCCGACCGGGCACAGCGCGCGGCCTTGCGCGTGGCCTATCGCAACGAATGCATCACGCTGGAAAGCGGCCTGTCGCGGCGCTTCAGCAGCAGCGACCTGCTGCGCGCGGAAACCAGCTTCGACCTGTCGGTCCGCCTTGGCGGGTTCGGCGCACAAGAAGACGGCCCCGGCACGGTGGCGCGCCGCAACTGCATGCGCTAACCTGCGGGCCAAGGACCAGATGAGGGCAGACATGCGGCAATTTCTTTCGGGTATCGCCCTGGCGGCGATGATCGCCACGGGCGCCGTGACGCCGGCGGCGGCGCAGAACCTGTTCGCGCCCGTCGTCTATGTGAACGACAGCGCCGTCACCCGCTATGAGGTCGATCAGCGGATGCGGTTCATGCAGGTGATCGGCGCCCCCGACGCCAGTGCCGCCGCCGCCGAACGGGCGCTGGTCGACGACCGCCTGCGCATCCAGGCCGCCCGCCAGATCGGCGTCGAGATCACCCCCGAGGGGCTGCAGGCCGGTCTGGAGGAATTCGCAGGCCGCGCGGGTCTGGACGCGGCGGGCTTCATCGCCCAGCTGGAACGCGCCGGCATCGAGGAAGGCGTGTTCCGCGATTTCGTCGAGGCGGGCACCGTCTGGCGCGACGTCGTGCGCGCCCGCCTGCTGCCCCGCGTCAACGTCACCGACGCCGAGGTCGACCAGGAGCTGGAGCGCGTGATCGAGACCCCGATCATCGACCGCGTCCTGCTGTCGGAGCTGATCATCCCCGCCCCGCCGGGACAGGAGGCGCAGGCCCTGCAGCTGGCCGAACGCATCGCCGCCTCGCGCCCGACCGAGGCCCAGTTCGCCGAAGCCGCGCGGCAGTATTCGGCCACCCCCTCGGCCGAGGCGGGCGGGCGGCTGGAACTGCTGGCGCTGGACAACCTGCCGCCCAGCCTGCGTCCGATCATCGCCGGCCTGCAGCCCGGCCAGACCACGCCGCCCCTGCCGGTCGAAGGCGCGGTGGTCCTGTTCTTCCTGCGCGACGCCCAAGGCACGCTGCGCCCGGGCGCGCGCGAACAGGTGCTGGACTACATGACCCTGCGGCTGGCCTCGGTCACCGATGCGGCCAGCCTGGCCGCGCGGGCCACCAGCTGCGACGACCTTTACGTCCAGGCAGGCCCCGAGGCCGCCGCCCAGATCCAGCGCCAGACCGTGTCCCAGGGCGCGATCCCGCAGATGATCGGCGCGCGCCTGGCCTCATTGGACGCCAACGAGGCCGGGGTGGTCCCGTCGGGCGCGGGGGCCGATCTGGTGATGCTGTGCTCGCGCCAGCCCGCGCTGGCCGCCCAGGCCCAGGTGGCCACCACCGCCCTGCCCGATGACGGGGTCGAGGCCGCGATCCCCCAGCCCGAAGTCCAGGGCATCCCCTCGCGCGAGGCCGTCCGCGACCGACTGTTCAACGCCAAGATCAACACCGCCGCCGAAGGGCTGCTGGCCGATCTGCGGGCCGACGCGATCATCCGGCGGCCCTGATGGCGCGCATCCTGCTGACCTGCGGCGAACCCGCGGGAATCGGCCCCGAACTGGCGCCGCTGGCGCTGGCCGCGGGCGTGGACCTGATCTGGATGGGCGATCCGCGCCACCTGCCTCCGACCGCCGCCTGGACCCCGGTCGCGGACCCCGACGATGCCGTTCCGCCCGGCCACCTGCCGGTGCTGCGCCATGACTTCGCAGGCCCCGCCACGCCCGGCCGCCCCGACCCTGCCCATGCGGCCGATGTCATCGCGGTCATCGCCCGCGCGGTCGATCTGGCGATGGCGGGCCGCGTGGCCGCGATCTGCACCGCCCCCATCAGCAAAGAGGCCCTGATCCGCGGCGCGGGCTTCGCCTTCCCGGGCCATACCGAATTCCTGGCGCATCTGGCGGGCGACGTGCCGGTGGCGATGATGCTGGCCTCGACCACGGTGACGCCACCCTGCCGGGTGGTGCCCGCGACGATCCACATCCCCCTGGCCGACGTGCCCACGGCCCTGACCGAACAAGCATTGGAACAGGCGATCCGCCTGACCCATGCCGCGATGATCCGCGATTTCGGCCTGCTTACCCCGCGCATCGCGGTTGCGGGGCTGAACCCCCATGCGGGCGAAGGCGGCATGATGGGCACCCAGGACCGCGACATGATCGCCCCCCTGATCGCCCGTCTGCGCGATCAGGGCCTGCACGTCACCGGCCCCCATCCGGCGGACACCCTGTTCCACGCCCCTGCGCGGGCGCGCTATGACGCGGCCGTCGCCTGCTATCACGACCAGGGCCTGATCCCCATCAAGACGCTGGATTTCGACGGCGGCGTGAACGTGACGCTCGGCCTGCCCTTCATCCGCACCTCGCCCGATCACGGCACCGCCTTTGACATCGCGGGCAAGGGGCTGGCCGATCCTTCCTCGACCATCGCCGCGCTGCGTCTGGCGCGCTCCATGGCGGACAGCCGGGCATGAGGTTTCTCCTTTGTCCAAATACCCATTGGCGCGCCCCCGCCCCCAGGACCTCGCGATGATCGACAACCTGCCCCCCCTGCGCGAGGTGATCGCGACCCATGACCTGCGCGCGAAAAAGCAGCTGGGCCAGAACTTCCTCCTGGACCTGAACCTGACGCACAAGATCGCGCGGCAGGCGGGCGACCTGACCGGATGCGACGTCCTCGAGGTCGGTCCCGGCCCCGGCGGTCTGACCCGCGGCCTGCTGGCCTGCGGCGCGCGCCACGTGCTGGCCATCGAAAAGGACCCCCGCGCCCTGCCCGCGCTGGAACAGATCGCCGACGCCTATCCCGGCCGCCTGACGGTCATCACCGGCGATGCGCTGCAGATCGACCCGCTGGCACACCTGACGCCGCCGATCCGCGTGGCCGCGAACCTGCCCTACAACGTGGGAACCGAGCTGCTGATCCGTTGGCTGACGCCCCGGGACTGGCCACCCTTCTGGCAATCGCTGACGCTGATGTTCCAGCGCGAGGTGGCCGAACGCATCGTGGCCCGTCCCGGCTCCAAGGCCTATGGTCGGCTGGCGCTGCTGGCGCAATGGCGGGCGGACGCGCAGATCGTGATGTCCCTGCCGCCCGAGGCCTTCGTGCCCGCGCCCAAGGTCCATTCCGCGGTCGTCCACCTGACCGCCCTGCCACAGCCGCGCTTCCCCGCCGATGCGGCGATCCTGTCACAGATAACAGGGGCCGGCTTCAACCAGCGCCGCAAGATGCTGCGCGCCAGCCTGAAAGGCCTGCACCCCCAGATCGAGGCGCTGCTGGACAGCGTCGGCATCCCCCCCACCGCCCGCGCCGAGGAAATCGAGCTGGAACGCTTCTGCGCCCTGGCTCGCGCGCTTCAGGCGGCCCGGCAGGGCTGATCCCGCGCCATCGGCCCCGCAACGACGGCGGACGCCCAAAATGACGCCCTTCATGGGATCTTTACGACAAAGGGCGCGCCGATCTGGCGCGCCCTTTCCCATCTTTCCGATGATCGGCCCGGATCAGTCCTGATCGCCCTCGGGGCGGACAGGGGCCGGACGCTCGGCCTCGGCCACGGGCTTGCGGCGGCTGCGGGTCGGCGCGGGCGTCCCGTCCTCGGCCACCGCACGCGGCG
>NZ_VDDD01000088.1 GCF_006151785.1 Paracoccus marcusii | reverse complement strand
GCCCGGCGGCTGGCGGCGGCTGGCGGATGCGGCGGTGATCACGGCGGCGGCGGTGTTCCTGCTGGCGCCGCTGATCTCGGTCGCGGCGACGGGCCTGCCGCGCCTGACCGCCCTGCCGCCCGAGGTCTGGGATGCTGCCCTGCGCTCCATCGCAATGGCGGTGACGTCGACCCTGCTGTCGTCGGGGGCGGCGCTGGCACTGGCACTGACCATCGCCCGCGGCGGAGCCCGTTGGGTCGAGGCCGCAGGCATGCTGCCGCTGATCGCCTCTCCACTGGTGCTGGGCACGGGGCTGTTCATCCTGCTGCGCGGCACGGTCACGCCCCAGCAGATGGCCCTGCCGGTCACGGCGCTGATCAACGCGACGATGGCCCTGCCCTTTGCACTGCGCGCGCTGATCCCGGCGGCGCGGGCGTTGGAACAGGATTACGGCCAGCTTGCCGCATCGCTGGACCTGCAGGGCTGCGCACGGCTGCGCCTTCTGGTGCTGCCCCGTCTGGCGCGCCCCTTGGGCTTTGGCGCCGGGCTGGCGGCGGCGCTGGCCATGGGCGATCTGGGCGTCATCACCCTGTTCGCAGGGGATCGCCCAACCCTGCCGCTGATGCTGTACCAGCTGATGAACGGCTATCGCATGGCCGATGCCGCGGCTTGCGCCCTGCTGCTGATGGGGCTC
This sequence comes from Paracoccus marcusii, assembly GCF_006151785.1. Taxonomy (GTDB): domain Bacteria; phylum Pseudomonadota; class Alphaproteobacteria; order Rhodobacterales; family Rhodobacteraceae; genus Paracoccus; species Paracoccus marcusii. Next base: position 14,461 of record NZ_VDDD01000088.1, on the reverse strand, counting down.
AGCCTGGGGCTGTTCTGGATGTTCGACAGAGGAGGCCGACGTGACGCTTAAATTCCGCGACATCCTGCTGCGACAGGACGACTTCACGCTGACTGCGCACCTGACCGTGCCGCAGGGTCGCCATGCGGTGATCGGCGCATCGGGGTCGGGCAAGTCGACCCTGCTGGCCTTGGTGGCGGGGTTTCTGGCCCCGACAAAGGGCCGGCTGATCTGGGACGGCCAGGATATCACCGACATGACGCCCGGCCAACGACCAGTGTCGATCCTGTTTCAACACCACAATTTGTTCCCTCATTTAACCGTGAAACAAAATGTGGGGATGGGACTGCGCCCGGATCTGCGTCTGGACCGGGATCAGCAGCGCCGCGTGACGCAGGTGCTGGACCATGTCGGCCTGTCCGGCACAGAGGATCGCCGCCCCGCGGCCCTGTCGGGTGGTCAGCAGAGCCGCGTCGCGCTGGCCCGTGTGCTGCTGCGGGCGCGGCCCCTGCTGCTGCTGGACGAACCCTTCGCGGCGCTAGGTCCGGCGCTGAAGTCGGAGATGCTGACCCTGCTGGCGCAGGTGGCGTCCGACACGACGGTGCTGATGGTGACCCATGATCCGGCCGATGCGCGGGCCTTTGCGCCCGACACCCTGCTGGTCGAGGATGGCGCGGTGCACGCCCCCCGCCCCACCGGGCCGCTGCTGGACAATCCGCCGCCGGGACTGCGCGCCTATCTGGGCTAGGCGATCCACAGGCGGATGATCCAGGCGACGGCGCCGATCACCGCCACGCTGGCCAGCCAGATCGCCACGAACCACGCCAGTCGTCGCAGGGATTGCGGCATCAGTGGTACCCCTCCTTGGGGTCCATCTTGCCGCGGAACACCCAATAGGAATAGGCGGTATAGGTCAGGATCACCGGGATCAGCACGGCCGCGCCGACCAGCATGAAGATCTGGCTGTTGCGGGGGGCGGCGGCCTCCCAGATCGTGACCTCCACCGGGACTATGTAGGGGAACATCGAGATCCCCAGCCCGACAAAGCCCAGGATGAACATCCCCAGCGCGCAGAGGAACGGCCAGTAGTCGTGATGACGCACCATCAGCGAGGTGAACATGCCGAAGGCCAGGCCCAGCACGGCGGCACCCACCCCCGCTGCCAGCACGATGTTCCAGCCGCCGAACCAGCGGCTGTAATAGCCGTCCTGCAGGAATGGCGTCCACAGGCTGACCACGCCCATGAAGATCACCGTGCCGACACCCAGCACCCAGGCCCGCTTGCGCATGCGCTCCTGCAGGGGGCCGGCGGTCTTCATCACCAACCATGTCGCGCCCAGAAGGGCGTATCCGACCATGACCGCGACGCCGACCATCAGCGTGAAGGGCGTCAGCCAGTCCCACCAGCCGCCGGAATATTCGCGCGCGGCCTTGTCGACGTCGATACCCTGCAGCAGCCCGCCCAGGGTGATGCCCTGCGCCAGCGCGGCCACCGCCGATCCGCCGATGAAGGCCACGTCCCAGACCTTGCGCCAGCGCTTGGTGCGCCAGCGGAACTCGAACGCGACGCCGCGGAAGATCAGCGCCAGCAGCATCGCCATGATCGGCGCATACAGCGCCGGCAGGATCAGCGCATAGGCCAGCGGAAAGGCCGCGAACAGCCCGCCCCCGCCCAGGACCAGCCAGGTCTCGTTCCCGTCCCAGACCGGCGCGACCGAGTTCATCATGATGTCGCGGTCCTCGCCCTCGGGTTCGACCGCGAACAGCATGCCCAGGCCCAGGTCGAACCCGTCCAGCACGACATAGACCAGCACCGCAAAGGCGATGACGAAGGCCCAGATGACGGTCAGATCCAGCGAAACGCCTTCTGCGAGGGGCATGGTCACTCTCCGGGTTGGACGTTGCGGGTCGGGTGCTGCTGGGCGGGCGTGGTGCCCGCCGTGCGCGTCGGGCTGTTGGTCACGTCCTTCAACCGCGGTTCGTTATTCGCCGGAGAGCGGCTCATCAGACGCAGGATATAGTATGTCCCCGCCCCAAAGACCGCGAAATAGACAATGATGAAGGCCACCAGCGATGCCCCCACCGCGGCCGCGTCCAGGGGTGCGGCGCTGTCCACCGTGCGCAGGTGACCATAGACGGTGAAGGGCTGCCGCCCGACCTCGGTCGTGACCCATCCGGCCAGCACGGCGATCAGCCCCGCAGGAGACATCACAAGGGCGGCGCGGTGCAGCATGGGGCTGTCGAACAGCATCCCCCGCCAGCGCGCCCATAGCGACCAGACCCCGATCCCCAGCATGGCAAAGCCAAGCGCGACCATGATGCGGAACGACCAGAAGACGATGGCCACGGGGGGCTGATCCTCGCGCGGGATGGTGTCCAGGCCCGCAAGCGGCGCGTTCAGGTCGTGCTTCAGGATCAGGGACGACAGCTTGGGGATGCCGATGGCATAGTCCAGGCGCTGTTCGTCCTGGTTCGGGATGCCGAACAGGTACAGCGGCGCGCCTTCGTCATGGCTCTCGAAATGGCCCTCCATCGCCATGACCTTGGCCGGCTGGTGCTCCAGCGTGTTGATGCCGTGGAAATCGCCCAGCACGATCTGGACCGGTGCAAAGATCGCGGCCATCCACATCGCCATGCTGAACATGGTCCGCGTGGCCGGGCTGACCTTGTCGCGGCGGTGCCGGTGGCGCAGCAGGTGCAGGGCCGCAACGCCCCCCACGATGAAGGCCGTGGTCAGATAGGCCGCGGTCACCGTGTGCATCAGGCGGAACGGAAAGGACGGGTTGAAGATCACCTGCCAGAAGTCGGTGGGCAGGAACTGCCCCGTCTCGGGGTCGATCTCGAAGCCCGCGGGGGTGTGCATCCAGCTGTTGACCGACAGGATCCAGAAGGCCGAGAACGCCGTGCCCAACGCCACCGCGGCGCAGGCGATCATGTGCAGCGTGGGCCCGACGCGGTCGCGCCCGAACAGCATGATCCCCAGGAACCCGGCCTCCAGGAAGAAGGCCGACAGGACCTCATAGGCCATCGGCGCGCCGATGACCGGCCCCGCCTTGTCGGAAAAGGCTGACCAGTTTGTGCCGAACTGATAGGACATCACGATGCCCGACACGACGCCCATGGCAAAGGCCAGGGCAAAGATCTTGACCCAGTATCGGAACAGATCCAGGTACTTGTGGTCCTTTGTCCACAGCCACAGCCCGTTCAGGACCGCCAGAAAGCTGGCCAGCCCGATCGTGAAGGCGGGGAACAGGAAGTGGAAGCTGACCGTGAAGGCGAACTGGATCCGGGCCAGCAGGATGGCATCTGCATTGTCGAACATCGGGGGCCTTTCACGGCAGGGGCACGCCCCGCGGGCATGTCGGTTTCGGACCGGTCACCGCCTGCACCACGGGCATATGACCGGACCCATCGTCTTTTGGAATCATAGTGCTCCTACTGGTCGCGGCCGCGCAAGGGCATCGATGTCGCGCCCGCCCCCCTGTGGCGCATCTGCGTCACGGGTGGCACCTTGGGCCGATGTCAGGGGTGCACAGAGGGTGAGGCACCGCCGCCTGTTCCTGCATTGACGGTCGGTGGGGTTTGATTGCTGCACTGCCGGCCCCCGGAAGCGACTGTGCTTCCCGAGCAATGAATTTGGCGCCATGCGGCGGGAGGCACCGGCAATTTTGCTATGCCCGCCCTGGTGGCTTCGACGCTGTCACTTGAGGACGGACCGCGTGGCACGGGTGCTGTCCAAGCCATTCCGTTTGCGCATCACGCGCACGATCCATCAGGCGGCGGTCGCGGGCGTGCCGCAGCCTCGGATGGGCACGATCCGTGATGGCCGGAGGGGGAAAGGCAGCAGGTGCTACATCATCGGCCGTAGCGATGGGAGCGCGACGGAAGGGTGCGTCGAGAATCGCGTCGCCGGTGCCGCCGCCCCGATACCCGCGATCCATATCGAGGATACCGGCGCGACGCGGACTTCAGTTGCCCGTTCCGATCGCGACGGAACGGGCATGTTCGATCAGGTCCCAACGATTTCCCCACGGGTCCCTCCAGACGACGACACGCCCGTAAGGCTCGTCGCGCGGAAGCGTCTCGAACGTCACGCCCGCGGCCTGGAGGCGCTGATAGTCGCGCGTGAAATCGTCCGTCTCCAGGAAAAGCCAGACCCGTCCGCCGCCCTGCTCTCCGATGGACGCGGTCTGGCGGTCTCCGACGGCCCGGGCAAGCAGGATCTCGGTATCGCCACCCGGGGGCGCAATCCGCACCCATCGCTTGCCGTCGCCCAGTTCGGTATCCTCCCGGCACTCGAAACCGATCCGGCGGAAGAAGTCGAGCGCCGCGTCGTAGTCCGGGACCAGCAGGGACAGGTGGGCGATGCGGGCGGGCATGACATTGTGCTTTCCATCGGGACGGTCGCGATGCGTTTCTGGGGCACAGCCCGGTCCGCGACAAGCCCGCCCGTGGCATTTCGCGATCTGGGCGGGAATGCAGGCACGTGTTCGGCGCACGGCAGTCTTATTCCAACGACTGTCGATCCGGGTGATGATCATGCTCGCAGACCATTGAGAAGCGCATGCCCCCGCCCTACGCGCGCCTGAAGGATCCCGCGTCATATGTCCCGCCGCGGATCGTTCGGACATCCCGGCTGGATCTTTGCCCCGCGAGCGTTGATGATGCCGCCGCGGTGGCGCGGGCCAGGGGCGAAAGCCATGCAGAATTGATGCCGTGGTTTCACGGAACGATGGGGAACCCCGGACAGGAACGGGATGCCCGGTGGCAGTCAGAGCGGCTGGCGGAAGCGGTGGAGGCTGCACAACGACGCGAGCGGCTGTCCTATCTTGCATGGGCCTCGGGCGTCTGTGTCGGCGCCGTCGATCTGATCCCGCAGTGGCGGCGGGGCCAGTTCCGACTGTCCTGCTGGGTGCGGTCCTCTGCCTGCCGCCAGGGATATGGGGCTCAGGCGGTGAACGCGATGATACGGGCCGCCTTCGGGGCCTTGGACGCACGTCTGGTGACGACCGGTCATGCCGCGCCCAACACGGCCAGCGCAGGTCTGACACGGATGCTGGGCTTCAGGCAGATCGCATGCCAGCCGCTTGGGTACGAGATGCCCGACGGCCTGCTGGTGGACGGCATCGCCTATGCCATCGAAGATATCGCCGTCCTGCCACCCCTGAAGGTCGCATGGGCCTGACTGACACGACGGCTTTGCCCCGCACGTGATCGGTCGCGCAGGGGCGGTCAGCCCGTCGCGGGCGGCTGATCCGCCACCTCCCGGCACAGCCACTCTCGAAAGCTGCGCATTCCGCTGGTTTCCGGCCTGGACTGCAGGCGGGTCAGCCAATAGGCGCCTGCGACAATGGAATGGTCGAACAGGGTCACAAGACGGCCGCGATCCGTCCAGTGGCCGAAAAGCGCAGGTGGCAGCAGCGCGATCCCGTGCCCCTCCGCCGCCATGTCCGCCAGGGCGATGGAGCTGTCCAGCATCGGCCCCCGCAGGGGCGGGCAGGCCAGGCCCAACCCTGCGAACCACCGTTCCCATTCGCCTGTCCGATAGGATCGCAACAGCGGCTGCTCCAGCATCGCCTGGGGGCCGGACATGGTCCTGGCGCGGTCCGGGGCGCACATGGGGGCCAGGGGCGCGTCCATGATGCGGGTGGCCTGCAGCCCATGCCACGACCCGTCGCCAAAGCGGATGGCCAGGTCAAGCCCTTCGCCCGGAATGCTGACGCGGTTGTTGTTGGCGAAGATGCGCAGGTCCACTTCGGGATGCGCCGCCTCGAACCCGGCCAGGCGCGGGATCAGCCAGCCCGTCGCAAAGGTTCCGACCACGCCCACATGCAGCGCCTCGTGATAGCGCCCGCCCGAGAACCGGTCCAGCGTCGCGCCGATCAGGTCAAGCGATCCGGTCAGGACCGGGGCCAGGGCCGCACCCTCGTCGGTCAGAACCAGCCCTCGGGGCACACGGCGGAACAGGGCCACGCCAAGGCGTTCCTCGAGGTTGCGGATCTGGTGGCTGAGCGCCGCCTGCGTCACGCACAGTTCGATCGCGGCCTTCGACAGCGTCAGGTGCCGGGCCGCGGCTTCGAAGGCCCGCAGCGCATTCAGGGGGATGTTGGGCCGATCCATCACGCATCCATTAGAATTTCTCAACGATAGGGCAAGAAACCATGATTTGATGCCCCTGCAAGATCACAATAGCTCTGGCTGGCAAAATTAATTCATGTCGCGGCGCCGTCGCGACGCCAGAGGGAATTCCATGACCATCATCCGATCCTTGACTGTCGCAGCCGTGCTGCTGACCACCCCCGCCCATGCCCAAGGGCTGACCGAGCAGGCATTCCAGCAGATCAGCGAAGGCGTCTTCCGTCCCGTCATCGAGGAGTTCGACATTCCCGGCATCGCCATCGGCGTGACGATGGACGGACAGCAGTTCTTCTTCACCGATGGATTGGCCGATCGCGCGGCATCGCGCCCCGTCGACCGCGACACGCTGTTCGAGTTGGGATCGAACAGCAAGCTGTTCACCGTGGCCCTGGCGGCCCTTGCAGAACAGCGCGGCCTTTTGTCCCTGCAGGACCCGGTGTCATCCCGGATGCCAGCGCTGGCGGGCAGCGCCTTCGATGCGGTAACGCTGGCCGACCTTGCCGCCCATGCCACGGGTGGCCTGCCCCTGCAGGTGCCCGACGCGGTCACGGACATGGACGGCCTGATGACCTATCTGAACGCCTGGACGCCGCAGGGCGAGGCCGGCACGCTGCGCGCCTATTCCAATGTCAGCATCGGCCTTTTGGGGCTGATCGCGGGAGAGCAGTTCGGGACGACCTACACGGATGCGCTGGCGCGTGACCTTCTTCCCGGACTGGGGCTGGACAGCACCTTCGTCGATGTCCCCGACGCCGAGATGGCACGCTATGCCTTCGGTTATTCCAGAACCGACGACAGCCCGATCCGCGTCAACCCCGGCATGCTGGATGCCGAGGCCTATGGCATCAAGTCGTCGGTGACCGACATGACCCGTTTCCTGGACGCCCATCTGGGCAATCTTACCCTGGAGGGTGAGATCACGGCAGCGCTGGCCCGGACACGCCGGTCGGACTACGACACCGCCCATTACGCGCAGGCCATGATCTGGGAAGGGTATCCCTGGCCCGTGGATGCCGCTGCGCTGGCGGCCGGAAATTCGCCGGACATGGCGATGTCGCCGCACCCCATGACCAAAGTCGACGCGCGCCAATTGGAGGGGGACGTCTATCTGAACAAGACAGGGGCGACCAACGGCTTTGGCTCTTACGTCGCGATGGTGCCGTCCGAACGGATCGGCGTCGTGGTCCTGGCGAACCGCAACTATCCCAACCCGGTCCGGGCGGAAGCGACGCGGGAGCTGATCGTGCAACTGCTGGCGCGCGCCAGAGAGTGAACGGCAGTACTGGATGCACAGGTGACCTGGCCACCATGACGGCTGCGGCCCCGATCCGGGGGCCGCAGCCTTGTTTCAGTCGGCGCGGCCATGCGTCAGGGTTGCGGGCGTCACCATCCGGCGCTGCCAGAGGAACAGCGCGGCGGCCACGGACAGGCCGATGAGGTCGGTCACCCAGCCCACGGCGATCATCGACAGCGCGGCCCCGATCAGCACCAGACGCACCACCATCGACGCGTGCCCAAAGTAGTAGCCGATCACCCCCGCCGACAGCAGGAACATGCCCAGCAGCGCGGTGGCCGTCGCATGGATGATGTCGATCCATTCGCCCTGCATCAGCAGCTCGTGAGAGCCGAAGAACATGAAGGGCACGATGAAGGCCGCAAGGCCCAGGCGGAAGGCCTCGACGCTGGTCTTCATCGGATCTGACCCCGACAGGGCCGCGCCCGCATAGGCGGCCAAGGCCACCGGCGGCGTGATGGCCGACATCACCGCATAGTAGAAGACGAAGAAATGCGCGACCAGCACCGGCACCCCCAGGGCGATCAGCCCCGGCGCCACGACGGCGGCGGCGACCGCATAGGCGGCGGTGGTCGGCATGCCCATCCCCAGGATGATCGAGATGCACATCGCGAAGAACATCGCCAGATACTGGTTCTGATCCGCGATCGACAGAAGCAGCGATGAGAACCGCGCCCCAACCCCGGTCAGCGCGATGACGCCCACGATGATGCCCGCCGCGGCGCAGACCGCGACCATCTGGATGGTCATCTTGGCGCCCATGTCCAGCGCGTTGAAGATCTGGCGCGGGCCCATGCGATGCGGCGTCAGCCAGCTGACCATCGCCGCCGCGGCCATGCCCATCGCGCCCGCCCGGATCACGGAATAGCCCGCGAACAGCGTATAGATCAGGATGATGATCGGCAGGAACAGATACACCTGGCGGATCAGCACCTTGAACTGCGGCAGTTCGGACCGGGGCAGGCCCTTCATGTCCAGCTTGAGCGCCTGGAGGTCGACCATGAAATAGACCGACACGAAATACAGCAGCGCCGGGATGATCGCGGCGATGACGATGTCGGTATAGGGGATGCCGGTGACCTCGGCCATGATGAAGGCGCCCGCGCCCATGATCGGCGGCAGGATCTGCCCGCCCGAGGAGGCCGTGGCCTCGATCGCGGCCGAGGATTTCGGCGAATAGCCGACCTTCTTCATCAGCGGGATGGTCAGCGAGCCGGTGGACACGACGTTGCCCGCCGAGGTGCCGTTGATCATGCCCATCAGACCCGATGCAAAGACCGCGACCTTGGCCGGACCGCCCCGCGCCTGACCGGCGCAGGCAAAGGCGAAGTTCACGAAGTAATCGCCCACCTTCGACGCCTGCAGGAAGGCTGCGAACACGATGAACAGGATGATATAGGTCGAACTGACCGCGATCGGGTCGCCCAGGATGCCCTGGTCGGTGAAGATGTAGGTGAAGAACCGCGTCGCCGTATAGCCCCGATGGTTCAGGAAGCCCGGCAGCCACGGCCCCAGGAAGCTGTAGCCGATGAAGACCGCGACGATGATCACCAGCGCGAGGCCCGTCAGGCGGCGCGTCAGCTCCAGGATCAGCATGACCCCGGTGACCGCGGCCCACAGATCGCCCGGCTGCGCCATCGCCGTGCCCGCCCGCATGCGCAGCGCGCCCACGACGAACAGGATGTAGCCCAGGACCGCGATCGAGGCCAGGCACAGGATCAGGTCGCCCGGATAGATCCGCGACCGGTCCCGCGACGAATAGAGCCAGCCTGCGACGATGGCCGCCCCGGTGCCGATGGCCAGCGGCAGGCCATAGGTGCGGAACCCGAAGGCCGGCGGCATCGCCACCCCGGCCAGCCACCAGGCGCCCCAGGCATAGGCGATGACCGCCAGCCCATAGCCCACGCCCAGGGCCGCCACGCCCAGCAGGGCCAGTTCGGCCATGCCGCGGCGTGCGGGAGCGGTGGCGCTGTCGCTGCGCTGCATCAGCGCGGAATAGGTCAGAAAGCCGATGATCAGGCCGCCGCAGACATGCATCATGCGGTAGGTCCAGGTCTCCAGCGGATAGACGACCATGACGAACAGGTGGAACAACGTATAGGCGGCGCAGAGGACCGCGATCAGCACACCCGTTCCGGCGCGGGGGTCGCGCTGGTTGGGGGCCATCGGTTCGTCATCGACGCCCTGCGCGATGACGGGTCCGGTCCCTGCCGCAGATGCAGCATCAACTGACATGAGGGGTCTCCGTCGGCAAGGACCGCGCGGACGGGGTCCGGGCAGTCGGTCCGATCATGGGGGAAAGGGAAAAGGGTCCGGGGGCCGCAGCCCCCGGAGAATGCGCTCAGCCGCGCAGTTCGGCCGGGATCTCCACCCCGACCTCGTCGAAGTAACGCACGGCGCCCGGGTGGTAGGGCAGGAAGGTGTTCTTGTCGACGTTCTCGGGCAGGGTCTCGGCGGCGGTGGCGTGGATCTGCATCATCGCCTCGTTGCCTTCCATCACCAGCTTGGTGATCTCATAGGCCAGGCTTTCGGGCATGTCCTGATGGGCGACGGCAAAGTTCCACATGGCGACCGTGCCATGCCCCTCGGGGAAGCCCTGGTACATGCCGCCGGGCACCTCGAAGGCGGCCACTTCGGGCATCGCCTCGAGGATCTGCGCGCGCTGCTCCTCGGTGAAGCCGAAAATGTTGACCGGGTTCTCGGCCGCGATCTGGGCAAAGGCGCTGATCGGCACGCCGGCCGCAAAGGCGAAGGCGTCGATCAGGCCGTCCTTGACCTGGCTCGTGGCGTCGTTGGCCCCGGCATAGCTGATGGTCGCGTCGACGCCCAGCACCTCGAAGAAGCGCGGCCAATAGGTGGCGGCGGTGCCGCCCGCCGGTCCGACCGAGACGCGCTTGCCCGCCATGTCGGTGACGTCCGCGATGCCCGACGACTGCAGCGCGACGGCCTCGAACGGGGTCTGATACATGGGGAACAGGGCGCGCAGGGCCTTGTGCTCGACCCCCGGCGCCAGTTCGCTGTTGCCGGTCCAGGCCTCATAAGCGGGGCCCATGGTGACCAGGCCGATCTGGTGGTCGCCGGTCTCGACCAGGGTGGCGTTCTGCACCGGGCCGCCGGTGACCTCGCCCGAGGCGTTCAGGTCCAGGTTCTGGCTGATCAGTCCGGCCAGACCGGTGCCATAGATGAAATAGGTGCCGCCCTGGCTGGCGGTACCGATGGTCAGGCTGCTGGGCCAGTCGGCGCGGTCGTCCTGGGCAAAGGCGGGCGACAGGCTGAAGGTGGCCGCGACGGTCGCGGCGACGGTCATGAAACGCATGAAAATCCTCCCAGATTTTTCCGGGGCCGCACGTCTTGCGCGTGGCGGCCCGACAAAGCCCCTTCAGCTAGGCCATGCCATGCCCTGCACGCAATGCCGCCATGCGCCGGGCGCGCGGGAAAAGCGCCGCCAAGTCGTGGCGATGGGTGGATTCGGTAACATCGGCGTCATCGCGTGGGTGGAAATCCCCCCATCACGGGTCCGGATCGTCGCCCGCATCGACGTAATGCGTCTTGTCGATCATGTATTTCTGCATCTTCTCGTAAAGCGACTTCCGCGACAGGCCAAGCGATTCATAGACCGGCTTCAGCCGCCCGCCATGCGCGGCCAGGGTCGCCACGATCACGTCGCGCTCGAAGGCCGCGACTCGATGGGCCAAGCGCTGCTGTTCGGGGCTGCGCTCCTCGGCCGGCTGCAGGGCGATGCCCAGGGCGTGACGGTCGGCGGCGTTGCGCAATTCGCGGACATTGCCGGGCCAGGCGCGTTCGGCGATCTCGGCCAGCAGGGCGGGGGGCACGGCCACGGCGGCGCGGCGGTGGCGGGCGGCGGCCTCCTGCACCAGCTTGATGAACAGCAGCTGGATGTCCTCGCGCCGCGCGGACAGCGGCGGCATGGTCAGCGTCACCACGTTCAGACGGTACAGCAGATCGGCGCGGAACCGCCCCGCCGCAACCTCCTCCTCCAGCGGCTGGCGCGAGGTCGCGATGAAGCGCACGTCCAGCGCCCGCCCCTCATCCGCGCCCAGGGGGAACATCACCCGGTCCTGGACCACGCGCAGCAGCTTGCCCTGCACGTCCAGGGGCATCGAGCCGATCTCGTCCAGCAGGATGGTACCGCCGCGCGCATGTTCGAATTTTCCGTAACGCGGGCGCAGGGCGCCGGGAAAGGCGCCCGCCTCATGGCCGAACAGTTCCGATTCGATCAGCGACGCGGGCAGCGCCGCGCAGTCGATGGCGATGAAGGGCCGCCCCGCGCGCGGCGACAGGTCGTGCAGGGCACGCGCCACGACCTCCTTGCCGGTGCCGGTCTCTCCGACGATCAGCACGTCGGCCTCGGTCGGGCCGATGGTGCGCAGGCGGCGGCGCAGGTCGATCATCACGTTGGACCGCCCGACCAGCCGCGTCTCCAGATCGTCCGCCTGTCCCGCCGCCGCCCGCAGGACGCGGTTCTCCAGCACAACTCGGCGGTAATCCATCGCGCGGGACGCGATCTCGGCCAGCTGCGCGCCGTCGAATGGCTTTTCGACGAAATCATAGGCCCCCTCGCGCATCGCGCGCACGGCCAGCTGGATGTCGCCATGCCCGGTCACCAGGATCACCGGGATGTCCACGTCGATCTCGCGGATGCGACTCATCAGGGTCAGCCCATCCATGCCCGGCATGCGGATGTCGGTCACCACAATGCCGCCGAAACCGAACCCCACGCGGTCCAGCGCGGATTGGGCATCGGGGGCCTCCTCGACCTCGAACCCCTCCAGCTCCAGGGCCTGGGCGGTCGACAGACGCATGTCGGGCTCGTCATCGACCAGCAGGATGCGGCCCGCGATCATGGCGCGATCTCGGGCAGGTCGATGCGAAAGGCCGCACCGCGATCGCAGGGAAGAATGCGCAATTCGCCTCCGAAATCCTTGATGATATTGAAAGAGATCGACAGCCCCAGCCCCAGGCCGCTACCCACCCCCTTTGTCGAGAAGAACGGATCGAAGATGCGATCCTCCAACCCCTGAGCGATGCCGGGGCCGTTGTCGCTGACGGTCAGCAGGACGCGCCCGTCCGTCCGCCGCCCCTCGATGCGGATCGCGCCGTCGGGGCGGCCGTCCAGCGCGTCCAGCGCATTGGCGACCAGGTTCACCACCACCTGCTGGAACCGCACCGGCCCCGCCCGCACCATCAGCGGACCGGGCGGCAGATCGACGACCAGCGCGACGGGCTGGCGGTCGATGCGCCAGGCGATCACCTCCAGCGCGTCGCGCAGCACGTCATGCAGGTCCACGTCGGACAGCTGGGCATTGGGCTTGCGGGCAAAGTTGCGCAGCGTGCGGCCGATCTCGGTCATGCGATCGGTCAGCGACAGGATGCGCGTCAGGTTCAGGCGCGCATCGGCGGCGCGGTCGCGGTCCAGATAGGTCACTGCATTGGCGGCAAAGTTGCGCACCGCGCCCAAGGGCTGGTTCAGCTCATGCGACAGGGCCGCCGACATCTGCCCCAGGGCGGCCAGCTTGGCCGATTGCACCAGATGACGCTGCGTGCGGCGCAGCTCGGCCTCGGTGGCGCGACGTTCCGTGACCTCAGCGCCAAGGCGGGCGTTCAGCTGCGCCAGCTCGGCCGTGCGGGCGGCAACGCGCCCTTCCAGCTGGGCCTGGGCCTCGGCCTGGATCGACAGGCGTTCGCGCAGGCGGGCCCGGCGCTGCGCCCAGGCGGTCAGCAGCGCGACCCCTACGCCCAGGATCATCAGCGCCGCCAGCGTTCCGATCAGCGCCTGCCGCCGCGCAGGTGCGGTGTCCAGCAGCACATGCACGGTCCAGTCGGCCTCGGGCATGGCCTCGGAGACGGTCAGGAACTCGCGCCGCGTCTCGGGCAGCTCCAGCCGTCGGATGTCATGACCTGCGGCCTCGCCCGCCACGCGCAGGGGCAGCATCAGCAGCGGCTCATCATCATAGCGCCGGGTGGCGGCGATGCGCGCCCGCGTCCGGGGCGTCAGCGGCGCGATCGAGCGGAACTGCCAGTCGCGGCGGCTGGCCAGAAAGACGATCCCCTCGCCGTCGGTCACGATCATCTCGTATTCGGCGGCGCGCCAGCTGTCCTCGATCGCATCCATGTCGACCTTCAGTACCAGCACGCCGACGATCCTCCCCCGGTCCCTGAGCGCCCGGCCAAAGTAATACCCCCGCTTGCCCGAGGTCGTCCCAAGCGCCGAGAACCGCCCCTGCCCCCCAGCCAGCGCATCGGTGAAATAGGGACGATAGTCGAACCGTTCGCCCACGAAGCTGAACGCCTGGTCGAAGTTGCTGGCGGCCACGGTCATGCCGTCAGGTGCCATGACATAGGCATCCGACAGCCCCATCAACCGTGCCAGATGGCGCAGATAGAGGTTCGCCGCGGCCAACCGCACCGGATCCGCATCCGGCGCAAGCGCACGCACCAGGACGGGATTCCGGTCCATGAGGTCAGGCAACCGCTCGTATCGCGCCAGCTCTCCGCGAAGGCCAGACACGGCAAGCCGCAGGATGTTCTCTCCCTGCGGCACCGTCGCGACGATATAGTATCGCGCCAGAAGGGCGTTTCCGCCGATGGCCACGGCAAGACAAAGCGTCATGACCACCAGCGCGACCCAGATGCGCCGCGCATTGCCAAGCCTGCCGATCACGGAATGCGGCCCATCCTCCCGTCGCATCGGATACCCGCCCCCTTGTCCCGACCGCCATCACACCATGAAATCAGCTGATGGTTCAACCGCTCAGGGACGTATAGCAATGCTCTGCTCGCCGCTTGTTCCGCAGGAAATGGAAGAAGGGGTCCATCGACCCTGTTACACAAATCGGCTTATGGTCGGAGTCCCTTTTCCCGGAAGGACTTATCCTACGGCCTCGGTTATGGGTATGCCGAGCGCAACGTCGCCGTTTATAACGGCGGTGCGGACCTGGACTTCTGAGTTGCCCCCTGAAAGCTGGGCACTGACGTAAGCTCTGTTTTTGCTGTCTGCTGATCTTCATCACGAGGGAGATCGACGATGTC
>NZ_VDDD01000087.1 GCF_006151785.1 Paracoccus marcusii | reverse complement strand
GCCCCTGCGGCCGTCCCCGACGCCGCGACCCCGGATGACGCTGCGGCGGGCGTGCAAGCCCCGTCCCCGACGCAACCTGCCGCGCCGGGCCAGACCGCGACCCCTGCTGACCCTGCCGATGCGGCGCAACCGGTGCCGGTCGTGGCCGAACGCGACCCCGGCCTGCCGCATGACCTGTCGCCGATGGGCATGTTCCTGGCCGCGGACTGGGTCGTGAAGGGGGTCATGATCGGGCTGGCGGTGGCGTCGGTCATCACCTGGACGATCCTTCTGGTGAAGCTGATCGAGCTGTGGGCCGCCTCGCGCCGGGTCACGTCGGCCACGCGGCGCATCCAGGCCGCGCCGTCCCTGCCGGACGCCCTGGCCGGGATCGGGCGCCGCCGCGATCCGGTGTCGCGCATGATCCGCTCTGCCGCCGAGGAATACCGCCGGTCCGAACCGGCCCTGGCGCAGGCGGGCGATCACGGCATCAAAGAGCGCGTCGCCTCCCAGCTGGACCGGCTCGAGGTCGCCGCCGGTCGCCGCATGGCACGGGGCACGGGGGTGCTGGCCACCATCGGGTCGACCGCCCCCTTCGTGGGTCTGTTCGGCACCGTCTGGGGGATCATGAACAGCTTCATCGGCATTTCCGAATCGCAGACGACCAACCTGGCCGTCGTGGCGCCGGGCATCGCCGAGGCACTGCTTGCCACCGCCATCGGCCTGGTCGCGGCGATCCCCGCGGTGGTGATCTACAACGTCTTTGCCCGCGCCGTCACCGGCTACCGGATGCGTCTCGGCCATGCCGCGGCGGGGGTCCAGCAGATGGTCAGCCGCGATCTGGACTTTCGCGGCCGCGGCCCTGCGGCGGGGGTCTAGGCCATGGCCGGAGGCATCCGCGACACCGACGACCTGGCCGACAACCACGAGATCAACGTCACGCCCTTCATCGACGTGATGCTGGTGCTGCTGATCATCTTCATGGTGGCCGCGCCCCTGGCGACCGTCGACGTGAACGTCGATCTGCCGGTGTCGAACGCGACCCAGGCCGAACGCCCCGAGCAGCCCGTCTATGTCAGCGTCAGGCCCGATCTGAGCCTGGCCGTGGGCGATGACAACGTGGCCCCCGGCGCGCTGGCCGCGGCCCTGACCGCGGCGACAGGCGGCGACCGCGAACAGCGCATCTTCCTACGCGCAGACCGTGCGGTGGCCTATGGCGACCTGATGGGGGTGATGAACACGCTGCGCGACACCGGTTATCTGAAGATCGCCCTGGTGGGGCTGGACGCCGTGCAGGCCCCGCCCGAGGTCCCGGCCGTGCCTGCCGCGGGTGCCGCGCCATGAGCGGTCGCGCCCTGCGCATGCTGGGCGAAGGGGGGCTGTGGGCGGGTGCCTCGGTCCTGGTGCTGGCGGCGCATGTGGGGGCGGGGATCTGGATCATGGGGCGCGCGGATGCAGGCGCCCCGCCGGGCCTACCCGATGCGGTCTTCGTCGACCTTGCCCCGGCGATGCCGCCTGCTGCCGACATGCCCCAAGGCGCGGAGGCTGCCGCCGGCTCGGACGCCCGTCCCGAAGTCGAGGCCGAGGAGGAGCCTTTGCCTGAGGAGCCGCAGCCCGAACCCCAGGCCGAGCCCGAACCCGATCAGGTGGTCGAACCCATCGACCCGGCGACGCTGGACCTGCCCGATTTCCAGCAGTTCGCGCCCCCCGACATTCCGGTCCGGACGGCGCTGGCTCTGGACAGCTCGACCCGCCCGCAGCGGCGTCCCGAGCCGCAACCCGAACCCGAACCGCGCCGCGACCCGGAACCGGCGGCAGAGCGTCAGCCCGAACCGCAACGCCGGCAGGCGGCACAGGCCGCCGGGCAGCGCGGTCAGGCCGAGACCAGTCGCCCGGCGGGCAATGCCCAGGGCGGCGGGGCCTCACGGCAGGCTGCGGCCGATGCCGCATCGCTTTGGGGCGCGCAGGTCGGGGCCTGCATCCAGCGGCGCGCATCGCTGCCCCGGAACGTTCGTCAGGGGGGGCGGGTCAATCTGGCGCTGACGGTCTCGCGCAGCGGTGCCATCCAGGGTGTTGGCATCGCCGGATCGTCGGGAAGCCCGAACGTGGACCAGGCGGCGCTGACCGCCGCGCAGCGCGCAGGTCGCTGTCCCGCAGCTCCTGCAGCGCTGACCGATCCGATCTATTCGTTCACGTTGCCGATCCGTCTGGACGTCCGCTGACCGCAGGGTCGCGCAAGCCGCCCCCATCGAAGGGGCGTCTTGCGCCGGGGGCTGCGCCCCCGCGGTACGGTGCCGAAGGGGCAACTCCATGCGATGCCTTGGCGGGTGCGGGGGGTCCGGGGGGTGCAGCCCCCCGGGGCTCCGCCGGGCTGCAGGCCCGGCAGCGGCGCGTCAGACGTGGTGCAGGACCAGCGGGCGGCCCTGATGCGCGCCGACGCGGATGGGCGCGTCGTAGAGGTCCGACAACACCGCCTCGGTCAGCACCTCGGCCGGGGTGCCTTCGGCGGCCACGCGGCCGTCCTTCATGGCGATCACGTGATCGGCCCAGGCCGCGGCATAGTTGATCTCGTGCACCACCATCGCCACGCTGCGCCCGCCCTGATCGACCAGCCCTCGCAGCCGGCCCATCAGGGCGCGGGCATGGGCCATGTCCAGGTTGTTCAGCGGCTCGTCCAGAAGCAGCCAGTCGGTATCCTGCGCCCAGGCCATCGCGATATGCGCGCGCTGCGCCTGACCGCCCGACACCTCGTCCAGGAACCGGTCGGCCAGATCGGTCAGGGCAAAGGTCTTCAGCGCCAGCCAGACCAGCGCGTGATCCTGCGGACCCGGGCGGCCCTTGTGATGCGGCCAGCGGCCGAAGGCCACCAGCTCGGACAGGCGCAGGCGGCTGGCGATGGCGGTCTGCTGGCCCAGGATCGCCATGACCTGCGCCAGCCGGTCGGTCGGCGTCGTGGTCACGTCGTGGCCGGCCACGGTGACCCGGCCCCGCTGCAGCGGCTCCAGCCGGCCGATCAGGCGTAGTAGCGTCGACTTGCCCGCCCCGTTCGGGCCGATCAGCGCCGTCAGCCGACCCTTGGGCAGGGTCGTCGTGATGTCGTGCAGGATCGGCGTGCCGGCGATCGCGTGGCAGACCCCTTCGATCTGGATCATCGGATGCGCCCCTTCAGCAGCAGATAGAGGAAGAACAGCCCGCCCGCGAATTCCACGACGACCGACAGGGTAGCGGCCTGGCCCAGCTGGCGTTCGAACAGCCACTGTCCCCCCACCAGCAGGATCGCCGCCGACAGCGCCGACGCGGGCAGCAGGACGGCGTGGCGCGCGGTCCGCATCAGTCCATGCGCCAGCCCCGCCACGATCAGCCCGAAGAAGGCCACCGGCCCGACCAGCGCGGTCGAGACCGAGACCAGCACCGCCACCAGCCCCAGCACGCCCAGCACCATGCCGCGGTGGGCCAGCCCCAGTGACACCGCCGGATCGCGTCCAAGCGCCAGCACGTCCAGCTGCGCCGACAGCCGCCACGCGACCAGCACCGCCACCGCGGTGATCGCCGCCGCCCAAGGCAGCAGCGTGGCATCGACCCGGTTGAAGCTGGCAAAGCTGACCGACTGCACCACGGCGAATGCGTTGGGGTCCAGAATGCGGCCCAGAAATCCCGACAGCGACCGGAACAGCACGCCCAAGATCACCCCGGTCAGGATCATTCGTGGCAGGTCCCGCGCGCCGCGCAGCAGCAGTGTGCCGAACAGCAGGGCTGCCAGGGCGGTCATCACCGCGATCTCGGCCAGGAATTTCGGGCCTGCGGGAAGGCCGGTCAGGCCCGCGCCGCCCAAGGCCACGACCAGCGCCGTCTGCAGCAGCACGTAAAGCGCGTCGAACCCCATGATCGACGGTGTCAGCACCCGGTTCGCGGCGACCGTCTGGAACAGGATCGTGGCGACGCCGATAGCGGTGGCCACGGTGACCAGCGCCGCCAGCTTGGTTGCGCGCAGGCCCAGGATGAAGCCGCGATTGCCGCCGCCCAGCCCCTGCAGCATCCAGACCGCCGACAGTGCCGCCAGCAGCAGCGCCATCCCGCCCAGCATGATCCGCGCGCGCCTATCCATGGGCGGGCTTCGACCGAGCGGGCCGCCGATGCAGCAGCCACAGGAACAACAGCGCGCCCAGAACGCCCAGGATGGTGCCCGCGGGGACTTCATAGGGGTGGATGACCAGCCGCCCGGCCAGATCGCAGCCCAGGACCAGCACCGCCCCGGCCAGTGCCACCACCGGCAGGGAGGCGCGCAGGTTGTCGCCCATGATCCGCGCCACCAGGTTCGGCACGACCAGCCCCACGAAGGGGATCATCCCCACCGTGGTCACCACCATCGCCGTCACCACCGACACCACCGCCAGGCCCAACCGCATCACCGCCGTCGACGACAGGCCCAGCCCCGTCGCCACCTGATCGCCCAGGCCCAGGATCGCGAAGCGGTCGGCCGAGAACCAGACCAGCCCCGCCGCCGCCCCCGCGATCCACAGCAGTTCATAGCGCCCCGAGATCACGCCCGAGAATTCGCCGCTGAACAGCCAGGTGCCGACATATTGCATCAGGTCGCTCTGCCAGCCCACGAAGGTCACGACCGAGCCCAGCACACCAGACAGGACCAGCCCCGCGATGGGGACCAGCATCACCTCGCGCACGGGCAGGCGGCGGATCACGGCCAGAAACAGCGCGGTGGTGACCATGGCCGACAGGCTGGCCGCGACCATGCGCAGCCACAGGGGGCTGGTCGGCCACAGGATGGTGATGGCCAGAAGGCCAAGCGCCGCGCCCTCGGCCGTGCCCGACGTGTCGGGGCCGACGAAGCGGTTCCTGACCAGCGCCTGGATCAGCACCCCCGCCACCGACAGCGCGGCCCCGGTCAGCACCACCGACAGCGTGCGCGGCAGGCGCGATTCCAGCAGGACCAGCATGGCCTGCGGATCGCGAAAGGCGTCCGTCACGCGGATGTCGGCGGCGCCGACCGTCAGGCTGGCCAGCATCAGCGCGACCAGCGCCGATGCCAGGGCGGGCAAGGGGCGCATCAGTCCGCGAAGGCCTGCGTCAGCTGGTCCAGCACCGCCATGGTCGAGGCGTAGCCCCCGGCCGAGATATAGGCCGCCGCCGGGTCCAGCCGGATCACCTGATCCTGCTGCCAGGCGGTCGTGCCCGCCACCAGGTCCGAGCGCAGCGTCTCCATCGCGCCCTGGCCGTCCTCGCCGATGGCGGCGCCGCGATCGACGACCAGCAGCCAGTCGGGATCGGCCTGGGCGACGAATTCATGGCTGATCGCCTGGCCGTGGGTGGCGTCGTCCAGGCCCGGCACGGCCTCCTCCAGCCCGGTCGCGTCGAAGATCCAGCCGAAGCGCGACCCGGCGCCATAGGCGGACATCTTGGAGCCGTTGGTCATCACGATCAGCGCGGTGCCCTGGCCATCGGCGGCGGCACGCAGGTCGGCCAGCCTGGCGTCCAGGGTGGCGGTCATTTCCTCGGCCTGGGCGGTCTTGGCGAACAGCGCGCCATAGGCGTCGATCCGGGCGCGGGCATCGGCCAGAAGATCCGGGCCGAAGGTCATGTCGATGGCCGGCGCCACCTGCGACACCGCCGCCAGCTGGGTCGAGGAGCGGCCGCCGACGATCACCAGGTCGGGCGCCAGCCCCGCCAGCGCCTCCAGATCGGGTTCGAACAGGGTGCCGACGGGGGTGGCGCCCGCCGCCGCATCGCGCAGGGCGGGGACCAGGATGTTGTCGATGCTGCCCGCGGGCGTCACGCCCAGGGCGGTGATCGTGTCCAGCGCGGCCATATCATAGACCGCGACGTTGTCGGGATTGTCCTGCAGGGTCACGGGACCCTGGGCGGTATCGACGGTGACCTGGGCCAGGGCCGCGACCGGCGCGGTCATCAGGGCGGTGGCCAACAGGGCGGGCGATGCGATGCGGCGCATGGCGTTCCTTTCGATCAAGGTTGCGCGTGGTGGCTGGATCCTGGCTGCACGCAGGGCGGGCTTAGCGCCGTCGCGCGCGCCGCGCAAGAATGTCAGGGTCTTTTTGTCGGAATATCGCGGCGAATTGTTGACTCAATCACTTTGGCATCCTAGCTGCGGGGCATTCGCGAAAGGACATCCCATGCGCATGACTGCCGATTTTCCCACCGCCCGCGCCGCCGCGCTGACCGGCACGATGGCCAAGCATTTCGGTCACAAGATCCCGGTGACCCATGACGACCGCCTGGCGGTGCTGACCTTCGAGATGGGCGTGGCCCGGATCGAGACGCAGGACGCGTCCCTGCGCCTGACGCTGGAAGCCGCGGATACTGAATCGCTGGAGGGTCTGCGCGCGGTGATCGAAAGCCACCTGATGCGGTTTGCGCATCGCGAGGAGCCCGGGCCCCCGGCCTGGACGCCCCCTGCCTGACCGGTCACGCGATTTTCGCTGGATTGGCGGGCCGGTTTCTGGTCGAAGGGGCGCCAAGCCGCGGGTCCGGGGACGGGCCGGGCGGCGCGCAATTCAGGCAGGACCGGCGATGAGCATCCATCTGTACCCGAACGACCTTCCCGACGATCTGGTGCTGGGCCCGGTCGTGGCCATCGACACCGAGACGATGGGCCTTGACCCGCGCCGCGACCGGCTGTGCCTGGTGCAGCTGTCGTCCGGCGACGGCGAGGCGCATCTGGTCCAGATCGACCGGGGCCAGACCGAGGCTCCGAACCTGACCAAGCTGCTGACCGACCCCAAGGTGGTCAAGCTGTTCCATTTCGGCCGTTTCGACATCGCCGCGCTGGAGAACGCGTTTGGGGTGGTCACCTCGCCCGTCTGGTGCACCAAGATCGCCTCGCGGCTGGTGCGGACGTTTACAGACCGGCACGGGCTGAAATACCTGCTGCAGGAGCTGGTGGGCGTCGATGTCAGCAAGCAGCAGCAGACCAGCGACTGGGGCGCGGCCGACCTGTCGGACGCGCAGCTGGAATATGCCGCGTCGGACGTATTGCACCTGCACAAGCTTAAGGATGCCCTAGAGGAGCGGCTGAAGCGCGAGAACAGGCTGGGTCTGGCGCAGGCCTGCTTTGACTTTCTGCCCGCGCGTGCCCATCTGGACCTGCTGGGCTGGGGCGAAGAGGGCGACATCTTTCGCCACTGAGCGGGCAACGGGTATTTGGACAAAGAAGAAGGGCAGGGCGTGGCGGATTACATCGAGACGGCGCGACGGGTGATCGGGGTCGAGATCGCAGGGCTGGAGGCCCTGTCGGCGGGTCTGGGCCACGAGTTCTCGCGCGCGGTCGAGATGATCCTGGCGGTGCGCGGCCGGGTGGTCGTGTCGGGCATGGGCAAGTCGGGCCATGTGGGCCGCAAGATCGCGGCGACCTTCGCCTCCACCGGGACGCCCGCGCAGTTCGTGCACCCGGCCGAGGCCAGCCACGGCGATCTGGGCATGGTCACCGAATCCGACCTGGCGCTGGTCCTGTCCAACAGCGGCGAGACGCCCGAGCTGGCCGACCTGATCGCGCATACGCGGCGGTTCTCGATCCCGCTGATCGGGGTTGCGGCGCGGCCGCAATCGACGCTGATGCGGCAGGCGGACCTGGGGCTGGTGCTGCCCGCCGCACAGGAGGCCTGCGGCAACGGGATCGTGCCCACGACGTCGACCACGATGACGCTGGCCTTGGGGGATGCGCTGGCCATCGCGCTGATGGAGCATCGCAGGTTCACGCCGGAACATTTCCGCACCTTCCATCCCGGCGGCAAGCTGGGCGCGCTGCTGGCGAAGGTGGGCGATCTGATGCACACCGACCTGCCGCTGGTCGGGCTGGATGCCCCCATGTCCGAGGCGCTGCTGGTGATCAGCCAGAAGGGCTATGGCGTGACCGGGGTCGTGGACGGGGACGGTCTGCTGGCGGGGATCATCACCGACGGCGACCTGCGCCGCCACATGCAGGGCCTGCTGGACCTGGACGCGCGCTCCGTGATGACGCCCGCCCCGCGCACCATCGCGCCCGGCGCCCTGGCCGAGGCCGCCCTGGCGCAGATGCAGGAGCGCAAGATCACCTGCCTGTTCGCGGTCGAGGACGGGCGCCCCCGCGGCATCCTGCACATCCACGACTGCCTGCGTGCGGGGCTGGTCTGACCATGTCGCGGACCCGCATCGTCCGCTGGCTGCGCGTGCTGCTGCCGCTGGTGGCGCTGGCGATGCTGTCGACGATGTTCCTGTTCAGCCGCGGCTCTGACGTGGAATCGCGCATTCCCTATGCCGAGGTCGATGCCCAGGCCGCGGCGCGTGACAACCGCATCGTCGCGCCCGAATACAGTGGGGTGACCGGCGACGGGGCGCAGCTGACCCTGCGCGCGGCGCAGGTCACGCCGGGCGGGTCCGGCGGGGCCGCGGGGGACGTGGCGCTGGATTGGCTGCGCCCCGACGGGCTGCGTGCCGAGCTGACCGCGCCGCAGGGCGGGTTGCTGGACGGGCTGGTGCGGCTGGAGGGCGGCGTGCGCATGACCACCAGCAGCGGCTGGCAGCTGGACACGCCGCAGATCGACGCGCGGACCGATACGTCGGTCCTCCAGGCCGACCGCGGGGTCGAGGCGCAGGCGCCCTTTGGCCGCATCACCGCGGGCCGCATGCGGCTGGCCCCTGCTGCGACCGATGCCGATGCCGGGGCCGCTGCGGGCGATTCGGCGGGCGGCGGGGCCGCAGTCTTGAATTTCTCGGACGGCGTGCGTCTGATATACCAACCCTGACACCGGGCCGCTTTCCGCCCGAAGCCCTATCGAGGACCCGATGACCCTTCGCCCCCTGCTGATCGCGCTGGCGCTGGCCGCGCCGCAGCCCGCCCTGGCGCAGACCACCTTCGGGGGGATGCAGGCCGACACCTCGGCCCCGGTCGAGGTGTCGGCCGACAATCTGGACGTCAACCAGGCCGACGGCACCGCGCTGTTCACCGGCAACGTGGTCATCGGTCAGGGAGAGATGCGCCTGTCGGCGGACCGCGTCGCCGTGCAATACGCATCCGGCGACCAGCAGCGCATCGACAGCCTGACCGCGACCGGCAACGTGACCCTGGTGTCTGGGGAGGACGCGGCCGAGGCCGCCGAGGCGGTCTATGACGTCGCCGCGGGGTCGGTCCTGCTGACCGGGGACGTGCTGCTGACCCAGGGGGGCAACGTGCTGGCCGGAGAGCGCATGACGGTCGACCTGGCGACGGGCGCGGCGCAGGTCCAGGGGCGCGTGCGGTCCGTCCTGCAGCCGGGGTCCAACTGATGACCGACCGTTCCGGGCTGGACGTGCGTGGCCTGCGCAAGTCCTATCGCAACCGCCCCGTGATCCGCGACGTGTCCGTCAGCCTGCAGCGCGGAGAGGTCGTGGCCCTGCTGGGCCCGAACGGGTCGGGCAAGACGACGTGCTTCTACTGCATCGCGGGGCTGGTCACGGCCGATGCCGGGCAGGTGCTGATCGACGGGCGCGATGTTACGCGCCTGCCGATGTTCCGCCGCGCGCGCATGGGCATCGGCTATCTGCCGCAGGAGATGTCGATCTTTCGCGGCCTGACGGTCGAGCAGAACATCATGGCGGTGCTGGAGGTGGCAGTCGACGACCCCCGCCACAGGCGCGACCGGCTGGAGGAGCTGCTGGCCGATTTCTCGATCACGCATCTGCGCGGGGCGCCGGCGCTGGCCCTGTCGGGCGGCGAACGCAGGCGGGCCGAGATCGCCCGCTGCTTGGCGTCCGATCCGGGCTTCCTGCTGCTGGACGAACCCTTTGCGGGCGTCGACCCCATCGCCGTGGGCGAGATCCGCACCCTGGTCCATGCGCTGAAGTCGCGCGGGATCGGCGTCCTGATCACCGATCACAACGTGCGCGAGACCCTGGGCATCGTCGACCGGGCCTATATCCTGCATGACGGGCATGTGCTGATGTCGGGCACGACCGACCAGATCGTGGCCGATCCGCGCGTGCGCGAGGTCTATCTGGGCGACAGCTTCTCGCTGTCCTGAGCGCGCGGAAATCCGATTCAGGGTCACGCCCCCGTGTGGGCCGTTGACAGTCGGCGCGCGCTGTCACCAAATTGAGATATGCGGGTGCGGAGATGCCGCCCCGTTCAACCCGTTCGCGCCCTTGCCGGCACCAGTGGCGGGCAGGCGCCGCGACGACGGGCAACCGGAGAGGAGTGACGATGCGCTATACCATCAGCGGAAAACACATCGATGTGGGTGATGCCCTCAGCACGCATGTAAAGACCGAACTGGGCGCTACGATCGAGAAGTACTCTCAGCGTCCGACCGATGTGGCGGTGACCTTTTCCAAGGACGCGCATCAGTTCATGTGCGATTCGGTCGTGCACCTGTCCACTGGCCTGAACGTGGCCGCGCGCGGGACGGATACCGACATCTATGCCGCCTTCGAGGCCTGCCGCGAGAAGATGGACAAGCAGCTGCGCCGCTACAAGCGCCGCCTGAAGGACCACCACAAGGAACGGCCCGAACCGGTTGTCTTCGGCGAGGCAGGCAGCTATGTGCTGGCCGCCGACGAGGATGCGTGGGAATCGCAGGATGACAGCCTGCAGCCGATCATCATCGCCGAAATGCAAAGCCGCGTGCCCACCCTGTCGGTCGGCGATGCGGTGATGCAGATGGAACTGTCGGGCACCCCTCTGCTGGTGTTCCGCAACGAGAAACACGGCGGCGTCAATGTCGTCCACCGCCGCGACGACGGCAACGTCGGTTGGATCGATCCGCGCGGAAACGGCTGACCGCACGTCCGCGTCCAAACGACGCGGGACGACGGCCGCACTGGATGCCGCCCCCCTGACAGCTATGTCCGGGGGGCGGACAGCTTGGGAAAGACAAAGGCGCCATGCAACTTGCTGAAATCCTCCGGCCCGGGGCGGTCCGTTCCTTGGGACAGGTCACCTCGAAGAAGCGGCTGTTCCAAGAGCTGGCCGATCTGGCCCATGCGGAATACGGGCTGAATGCCTCCGAGGTGCTGGACGCGCTGCAGGAACGCGAAAGCCTGGGGCCGACCGGGGTGGGGCAGGGCGTGGCGCTGCCGCATGCGCGGCTGCACGGGCTGGACAAGGTCGCGGGGCTGTTCCTGCGGCTGGACAAGCCGCTGGATTTCGACGCGGTGGACCGCCAGCCGGTCGACCTGATCTTTGCGCTGCTGGCCCCCGAAAGCAGCGGCGTTGACCACCTCAAGGCGCTGGCGCTGGTGTCGCGCACGCTGCGCGATCAGGACCTGCGCGCCAAGCTGCGCGCCAATGACGACCCCGTCGCGCTGCACGCGGTCCTGTCGGCGGCACAGGGGATCAAGGCCGCCTGAGCCTGCCTTTCGAACAACACTGTTCAAATCGGACCGGATCGGCCCTATAGTCCAGGGGGTGACACCCACGGGAGGGCTGACCATGACCAGACATCATGCCGACAAGCCGCGGATGCAGGGGGCGGCGCGCCTGCGCGAATTCCTGCGCCTGGACCGCGAGGGCGGGATGCACGGCGCCATCCGCGCCCTGCACGCGCGCCCCCACGCCCGGGCCGAGGACAGCCGCAAGGCCGCCGAATACGCCCGCATCGCGCGGGGTCACCTGAAGTGACCCCGAGGAGGACCGCCCGCTGGGGCGGTCCCGCATTCAGGCCTCAGGCGCGGACCAGCGCCTCATAGCTTTCGGCCACGTCGCGGGTGATCTGGCCCACCTGGAAATGCCAGTCGCCGATCTGGCCCACGGGCGTAACTTCGGCCGCGGTGCCGGTCAGCCAGCATTCCTGGAACCCCTCCAGCTCGTCGGGCGTGATGCGGCGTTCGTGGACCGTATAGCCCTTGTCCTTCAGCATCTGCACGATGGTCTGACGGGTGATGCCGTTCAGGAAGCGATCGGCCAGCGGCGTGTGGACCTCTCCGTCCTTGACGAAGAAGATGTTGGCGCCGGTCGCCTCGGCCACGTAACCCTCCCAGTCCATGAACAGTGCGTCCGAACAGCCCTTGGCCTCGGCCGCGTGCTTGGACATGGTGCAGATCATGTAGAGGCCCGCGGCCTTGGCGGCGGTGGGGATGGTCTCGGGGCTGGGGCGTTTCCATTTGGCCACGTCCAGTTTCGCCCCCTGCCACTTCGCGTCGCCGTAATAGCTGCCCCATTCCCAGGCCGCGACGGCCATGCGGACCGGGTTGCGCGCCGCAGATACGCCCATGTCCGGCCCCGACCCGCGCCATGCGACGACGCGGACATAGGCGTTCTCGAAGCCGTTGGCTTTCAGCACGGCCTCCTTGGCGGCGTCGATCTCCTCGGCAGAATAGGGGATCGGCATGTCCAGCAGGCGGCCCGATTCGATCAGGCGCAGCGAATGTTCGTGACCCTTGAAGATCTTGCCGTCATAGCACCGCTCACCCTCGAAGACCGAGCTGGCATAGTGCATCGCATGGGTCAGGATGTGTACCTTGGCGTCGCGCCAGTCCACCAGGTCCCCGTCCATCCAGATCTTGCCGTCGCGATCGTCGTAAGCCAGCATCATATGTCTCCATCCGCCGCCCGGTTTTTCGATTCTTGCGCCTGTCAGGGCGGATTTGGCATGTTTGTTACGCAAGATGCTTGACGGCTAGCAATCACGGATTAGAAAGTCAACAACGCTGCCATATCCGGGGCAGGTGACGAACAGAGGGTGCAGATGCAGGAAAAAGCGCGGATCCAGGCGATGATGGGCGAGGACCTGCTGTTCCTGACCGACGACCAGCTGCGCCGCGGGATCGAGGCGATGTTCTTTGCCTATCGCGCCTTCACCGCCGATCCGGACCTGATCCTGGCCGAGCTGGATTACGGCCGCGCCCATCACCGCGCGCTGCATTTCGTCAACCGCGATCCGGGGCTGACGGTCACCTCGCTGCTGGCGGTGCTGGGCGTGACCAAGCAGTCGCTGAACCGCGTGCTGCGCACCCTGATCGAGGACGGGCTGGTCGACAGCCGCATCGGCCGCCGCGACCGGCGCGAACGCCAGCTGCACCTGACGGCCAAGGGCACCGCCCTGGAACGCCGCCTGTCCGAGGCGCAGCGGGCACGGATGCGCGCCGCCTATCGCAATGCCGGGCCCCAGGCCGTGTCGGGGTTCCGCCAGGTTCTGGAAGCGATGATGGACCCCGAGACCCGGGCGCAGTATCAGGCGCTGAAGGATCTTCCCGAAGACCGCTGAGGCCGCCATGACGCATACCGACTGCCACCTGCTGATCGTCGACGACGACGAACGCATCCGCGCGCTGCTGGGGCGGTTCCTGCGCAAGAACGGATACATGGTCACCATGGCCCGTGACGCGGTCCAGGCGCGCCGCCTGCTGGCGGGGCTGGAGTTCGATCTGATCGTCATGGACGTGATGATGCCCGGAGAGGACGGCCTGGCCCTGACGCGGGCGCTGCGCGAGCGGATCGACACGCCGATCCTGCTGCTGACCGCCAAGGGCGAGACCGAGGACCGGATCAGCGGGCTGGAAAGCGGCGCCGACGACTACCTGCCCAAGCCCTTCGAGCCGCGCGAACTGCTGCTGCGCATCGGTGCGATCCTGCGCCGGGTGCCGGTGGTCGAGGTGGCGCAGCCGAAATACCTGACGCTTGGCGCGCTGCGCTATGACACGGACAAGGGCGAGTTGTGGAACGGCGACGCGCCGCTGCGCCTGACGGGCACGGAAACCGCGCTGCTGCGCCGTCTTGCGGCCAGCCGGGGCCAGCCGGTCAGCCGCGCCGACCTGATCGACGACCTGGGCCGGGGCGGCGGCGAGGACGAGAACGGAGAGCGCGCCATCGACGTCCAGATCACCCGCCTGCGCCGCAAGATCGAGCCCGACCCGCGCGAGCCGCGGTTCCTGCAGACGGTGCGGGGCACCGGTTACATGCTGGTGGTGGACTAGGGCGGTCCGCGGCCCTAGCGTGCGGCGATGAACGATCAGGCCACATATCGGGGAATCACGCTGGACGGGGACAGCGCGCTGGCGCTGCTGGACTGGCAGCTGGAGATGGGCTGCGACGTGCCCATGCTGGATGCGCCGGTGGACCGGTTCGACCTGCCGACCCGCGTGGCGCCCGCGGCTCCTGTGCCCCAGGCCCCGCCGCCGCCCGCCGACCACGATCTGGCCAGCCGCGTGGTGTTGGCGCAGGCACTGGCCGACGGGGCCGGCACCCTGGCCGCGCTGGCCGAGGCCCAGCAGGGGTTTGACGGGATCGAGCTGAAGAAGGGCGCCCGCAATTTCTGCTTTGCCGATGGCAACCCCAAGGCCCGCGTCCTGATCCTTGGAGAGGCGCCGGGCGACGAGGAGGACCGGCAGGGCCGCCCCTTCGTGGGGCGCGCGGGACAGATGCTGGACCGCATGTTCGCGGCCATCGAGCTGTCGCGCGACGGGGTCGATGCGGAACGCGCCTTCTATGTCACGAACGTCCTGACATGGCGCCCGCCCGGCAACCGCGACCCCGAGCCCGATGAAATTGCCGTGAGCCTGCCGTTCCTGCGCCGCCATGTCGACCTGGTGGCGCCGGACTTGATCGTGCTGATGGGCAACATTGCCTGTCAGGCGGCGATCGAGAAACGCGGCATCCTGCGCCTGCGCGGCCAGTGGGTGCAGGCGTTCGGGCGGCCCGCGCTGCCCATGACGCACCCGTCCTATCTGCTGCGCAACCCCGCCGCCAAGCGCGAGGCCTGGGCGGACCTTCTGTCGCTGCAGGCGCGGCTGGAATCGCTTTTCGTTTAGGTTTCGTTTGCCCATCATGCGCTATCCCGGCCATCCCATAGATGGACCATCCGCATGCGTTTCCTGTCCCGCAGCCTTCTGGGGCTGTTCCTGACCTTCCTGACGCTGGCCCTGCTGATGCTGGCCGCGGGAATCCTGTGGCGTGCGGTGACGCCGGACGGGGACGGACCCGCGGTGCGCGCCCCTGCCGAACAGGTCTATGCCGCGCGGCTGGTCACGGTTGCGCCGGGGGTGGTCCAGCCGCAGATGCAGGTGTTCGGCCAGGTCCTGTCGCGACGCAATCTGCAACTGCGCGCGGGTGCCGGGGGCCGCATCGTCCAGCTGGACCCCGCCTTGCAGGAGGGCGGCACGGTCGTCGCGGGCCAGCTGCTGGCGCGCATCGACCCGTCCGCCGCACAGGCGGCGCTGGACAGCAGCCAGGCCGAACGCGCCGACGCCCAGGGCGTGCTGGAAGATGCGCGCCGCCGCGTCGACATCGCGGCCCAGGACGTGG
>NZ_VDDD01000086.1 GCF_006151785.1 Paracoccus marcusii | reverse complement strand
GACCCGGCGGGGCCGGGGGTGGCGCTGGCCCGCGCGCGCCCACCCGTCTTCGGCCCCCGCCGCGACCGCATGACCCGCCAGGCGCAAAGCTGGGGCATGGGCCCGCTGGAGGAGGCGGTGTCGCTGCTGCTGTCGACCGACATGACCCTGCGGTCCGCCAGCCGCGCGCCGCAGATGCCGCTGGTGGAACGCGCGCTGCTGCGCCTTGCGATGAAGCCGCGGGGGCGGCGGTGACCCTTGCCCTGGTGATCGGAGCCGGACCTGCCGGGCTGATGGCGGCCGAGGCGCTGATGGCGCCCGGCCGTCAGGTGGTGGTGGTCGACGCGATGCCCACGCCCGCCCGCAAGTTCCTGATGGCCGGGAAATCCGGCCTGAACCTGACCCGCGACGAACCGCTGGCGGCCTTTGGCGCCCAGATCGCCGCGTCGGACGGGCGCGATTATCTGGCGACCGATGCGGGGGCGTTCGGCCCGCAGGCGGTGCGGGACTGGGCCCAGGGCCTGGGCATCGCCCTGTTCGCGGGATCGACGGGGCGGGTGTTTCCGGTGGGCATGAAGGCCTCGCCCCTGCTGCGGGCCTGGCTGGCGCGGCTGCGCGCGGGCGGGGTCGAGCTGCGGTCGCGCTGGCGATGGGTCGGGCTGGGCGGTTGTTTCGCCTTCGACACGCCCGACGGTCGCCGGGTGCTGCAGCCAGACGTGACGGTGCTGGCCCTGGGCGGGGCCAGCTGGCCGCGGCTGGGGTCGGATGCGACCTGGGTGCCGATCCTGACAGAGGCCGGTGTCGCCATCGCGCCGTTTCTTCCGGCCAACATGGGGTTCCGCATCGACTGGTCGCCCGCAATGGCGCGGCTGCACGGCGCGCCGGTCAAGGGCGTCGCGATCCGCGCAGGCGACAGCGTCAGCCGCGGCGAATGGGTCATCACCCCCGACGGGATCGAGGGCGGGGGCGTCTATGCCGTCGCGGCCCCGATCCGCGACGGGCAGGCGGCCCATGTCGATCTGGCCCCGGATCTGGACCACGCGTCCCTGGCGCGGCGCTTTGCGCAGCCGCGTGGCAAGCTGAGCCTGGGCAACTGGTTGCGCCGCATCCTGGGCGATCCGGCGCGGGTGGGCCTGCTGCTGGAATGGGGGCGCCCCCTGCCGGACAGCGTCGAGGGCTGGGCCGCGCGGGCCAAGGCGCTGCCGCTTTGCCATGCGGGGCCGATGGGGCTGGACCGGGCGATCTCGTCGGCCGGGGGGATCCGGTCGGAGGCGCTGACGTCTGAGCTTGAACTGCGCGCCCTGCCCGGCGTCTTTGCCGCCGGAGAGATGCTGGATTGGGAGGCGCCGACAGGCGGCTATCTGCTGACCACCTGCCTTGCCACGGGGCTGCGCGCGGGGCAGGCCGCAGCCCGCAGGCTCTAGCTTGCCATGGCCCGCTGATAGGCGGGGCGCTGGCGGATGCGGTCCAGGTATTCGGTCAGGCGGTGTTCGACGATCGGGAACCGCGCCGACAGCGCCCAGTCCAGGCAATGCGCCAGGATCAGGTCTGGCACGGTTATCCGCTCTCCCATCAGATAGGGTCCGTCGGACATGCGGTGGACCAGGGTCTTCTGGCTGGCCTCGAATTCCCACCGCAGGGTGTTCTTGATCGCGCCAAGGCGCATCTCCTCGGGCAGGATGAAGCTGTGGCGCGCGGCCAGCCACAATGCCGCGTCGAATTCGTCCAGCAGGAACTGGGTCAGGCTGTCCTGACGCGCCCGGTCCAGGGTGCCCGCCGGGTGGGTCAGATCGCCGTGGCGATCGGCCAGATAGGTCAGGATCGCGGTCGAATCGGTGATCGGCGTACCGTCGTCGATCAGGACCGGAACCTTGCCCGCCGGGTTGAACTGGGCCACGCCGTCGCTGCGCGGATTGGCGGGAATGTGGTCGTAAGGCTGTCCCAGCTCCTCCAGCATCCACAGGACGCGCAGGGCGCGGGACTTGGCGGTGCCGATGACGCGGTACATGGGGATCCTCCTGGCCGTTGGACGGACAGAAGGCCCCAGCCCCCGCGCCGCGTCAAGCGCGGCGGCAGCCGACCAGCTGCTGGCGGTACATCTCGGACCGCTGGCCCACGGATCCGGCCACGCGCATCAGCCAGCTTTTCTGGCGATAGCTGCCGCGGGCAAAGCCGCTGCGGCCTTCGTGATAGGCCAGGTACTGCGACGCGGCGTCGTTCTTGGACAGGCCAAGCCGCTGCTGGCTGCCATGCATGTACCAGCCCATGAAGTCGGTCGCGTCGCGGATGCTGTCGCGCCGGGCGCGACGGTTGCCGGTCTCGCGCTGGTACTCCTCCCAGGTGCCGTCCAGGGCCTGGGAATAGCCGAAGGCGCTGCTTTGGCGGCCGATGGGAATGACGCCAAGCGCGTATTGATGCGGGGTGCGCGCATCGCCGATGAATTTCGATTCCTGGTACAGGGTCGCCATCTGAACATGGACCGGCACGCCCCATTTGCGTTCGGTCTGGCGCATGGCGCGCAGATAGGCGGGTCGTTCCGACGTGATCGCGCACGCATTGTCCAGCTGCCGCGGCGCGCTGAAGTTCCCGCCGCCCCCGCATGAGGCGACCAGCCCGACAATGGCCAGCTTCAGTAGCCTGTTCATCCTGCCCTCGTTCTCTTGTTTTGCGGACAGTCTACGCAAATTCACCCGCCTGTGAAATCACAAAGCCGGAAGCGGGGCAGGGATCGGCCGATGGATCAGCCCGATCCCTCGGGCCGCAGCAGGGCGTTCAGCGCCATCAGATCCGCGGCCCCCGCATCCAGCAACAGCGATTCCAGCGCCCGGTAATGGGCCAGGACCTGCTGTCCGGTGGGGGTGACGGTCGCGCCGCCGCCCCCCGCCCCGCCGCGCGCGCTGTCGATGACGGGGTCGGCAAAGGCGGTGTTCATCTCCTCGACCAGGGTCCAGGCGCGCTTGTAGCTCATCCCCATCTCGCGCGCGGCGGCCGAGATCGAGCCGAGCCGCCCGATGCGGGCCAGCAGCTCGGCCTTGCCCGGACCCAGGATCAGGGGCGAATCGTATTCCAGGCGCAGCTTGATGCGCAGCCGGGGGGCGGTCTGGGTCATGGGGGCTCTCTCGTTATTCCTGCGCAACATAGCGCCTTGCCCGGCCGGGCGCAATTTGCCGTGACGGCACGGGTTGCGGCAGGCGGCACGCGCCCTAGACTGCGCGCCGAAGGCAAGAGGAGGCCCTGCCATGTCCGCATCCGATATCGTCATCCTGTCCGGCGCCCGCACCGCCATCGGCACCTTCGGGGGCAGCTTGGCGGCCATCCCGCCGATCCAGCTGGCCGCGACCGTCACCCGTGCCGCGCTGGAGCGGGCGGGCCTGGCCCCCGAGCAGGTCGGTCAGGTCGTCTTCGGCCATGTGATCAACACCGAGCCGCGCGACATGTACCTGTCCCGCGTGGCCATGCTGGAGGCGGGCATCCCGCATACCACGCCCGCGATGAACGTGAACCGTCTGTGCGGGTCGGGCGCGCAGGCCATCGTGTCGGCGGCGCAGGCGCTGATGCTGGGCGACGCCGATTTCGCCATCGCGGGCGGCGCCGAGAGCATGAGCCGCTCGCCCTATGTCGTGCCTTCGGCGCGCTTCGGCGCCAAGATGGGCGATCAGGTCATGCTGGACATGATGACCGGCGCGCTGACCTGCCCGATGGGCACCGGACATATGGGCGTCACCGCCGAGAACGTCGCCGCCGAACATGACATCAGCCGCGAACAGCAGGACGCATTCGCGATGGAATCGCAGCGCCGCGCCGCGGCGGCGATCGCGGCAGGCCATTTCAAGGACCAGATCGTCCCGGTCGAGGTCAAGTCGCGCAAGGGCATGGTGGCCTTCGACACGGACGAGCACCCCAAGGACACCAGCCTGGAAAAGCTGGCCGGCCTGAAGGCCGTGTTCCAGAAGGGCGGCAGCGTGACCGCGGGCAATGCCAGCGGCATCAACGACGGCGCCGCAGCCTTGGTCTTGGCACGGGCGGATGCCGCCGAACGCGCGGGCCTGACCCCGCGGGCGCGCATCCTGGGCTATGCCGTGGCCGGCGTGCGCCCCGAGGTGATGGGCATCGGCCCGGTCCCCGCGGTCGAGGCGCTGATGGCCCGCACCGGGCTGAAGGCCGGCGATTTCGACGTGATCGAATCGAATGAGGCCTTTGCCGCCCAGGCCCTGGCGGTGAACAAGGGCCTGGGTCTGGACACGGCCCGCGTGAACCCCAATGGCGGCGCCATCGCCCTGGGCCATCCGGTCGGCGCCACAGGCGCGATCCTGATGGTCAAGGCCATCCACGAGCTGGAGCGGACAGGCGGTCGCACCGCGTTGATCACCATGTGCATCGGCGGCGGGCAGGGCATCGCCATCGCGATCCGTCGCGACTGAC
Organism: Paracoccus marcusii; assembly: GCF_006151785.1. Lineage (GTDB taxonomy): Bacteria > Pseudomonadota > Alphaproteobacteria > Rhodobacterales > Rhodobacteraceae > Paracoccus > Paracoccus marcusii. The sequence continues at coordinate 10,976 of NZ_VDDD01000086.1, read as the reverse complement.
GCACCGTCCCGGCGACGTTTGCGCAACCGGTCTGGTTTCCAGACCGGTTTTTTCTTGCTTTCCGCCGTGAACCCGTCCCGAATGATGCGGACAATTCGAGGAGGAGTTGGGGTGTCACAGGGAATAATGTTCATTGCCGCGGCCTTGCCCGTCGCGGTGGTGTTTGTGTTGCTGGTCGTCATGCGACGGTCGGCCAAGCTGTCGATGATGACCGCCTATGTGGTCACGGTGCTTCTGGCACTGTTCCTGTGGGGGGCGCCGCTGGCGCGGGTCGCGGGGGCCACGGTCAACGGGCTGGTGACGGCGGTGACGCTGCTCTACATCGTGTTCGGGGCGATCCTGCTGCTGTACACGGTGCAGGAATCGGGCGCGATCCGCACGATCCGGCGCGGGTTCATGGACATCTCGCCCGACCGGCGCATCCAGGCGATCATCATCGCATGGATGTTCGGGTCGATGATCGAGGGCGCGTCCGGGTTCGGCACGCCGGCCGCCGTGGCGGCGCCGCTGCTGCTGGCGATCGGCTTTCCGGCCATGGCCGCGGTCATGGTCACGCTGATCATCCAGTCGACGCCGGTGTCCTTCGGCGCGGTCGGCACGCCGATGCTGGTCGGCATCAACACCGGCCTGTCCAACAGCCCCGAGGTCGCCAGCGCCATCGCGCCCCTGACCCTGGCCGAATACGTGCCGGTGGTGGCCGCGCAGGTCGCGCTGGTCCATGCGCTGGTGGGCGTGCTGATCCCGCTGCTGATGGTGGGGATGCTGACGCGGTTCTTCGGCACCGAGCGCAGCTTTGCCAAGGGCTTTCGCGCGTGGAAGTTCGCGATCTTTGCCGGGCTGGCCTTCACGATGCCCTATCTGCTGGTCGCGCGCATCCTGGGACCGGAATTCCCGTCCCTGCTGGGCGGGCTGATCGGCCTGATGATCGTGGTGCCGGCCGCGCGGGCCGGTTGGTTCATGCCGTCCGACAGGTTCGACTTTCCGGCACGCGCCCAATGGGACGAAGGCTGGCAGGGCAACATCGAACCGGACCAGGCCGAACTGGGCCCCGATGACCGCCGCATCGGCCTGCTGACGGCATGGATGCCCTATGTCATCGTCGCGGCGCTGCTGGTGCTGACGCGGACCATCGCGCCGCTGAAGGCCTGGCTGACCGGGCCGGACACCACGCTGGCGCTGCGCGACCTGTTCGGGTCGGGCATCAACGCGACCGCGCAGTTCGCATATTCGCCGGGGACGGTGATGATCATCGCATCCCTGATCTCGGTCGCGCTGTTCCGCATGCGGGGCAGCGATTACGGCCGGGCCTGGGCGATCTCGGGCCGCACGATGCTGGCCGCGGCGCCCGCGCTGCTGCTGGCGGTGCCGATGGTGCAGGTGTTCATCAACTCGGGCTCGGAGGGCGTGGCGTCCATGCCGATCACCCTAGCCGAGGGGATGGCCGCGGCGACCGGTGCCAGCTGGCCCCTGTTCGCGCCGATCGTGGGCGCGCTGGGCGCGTTCATCGCGGGATCGAACACCGTGTCGAACATGATGTTCGCGCTGTTCCAGTTCTCGGCCGCGCAGGGCATCGGACTGGATCTTGCGGGGATCACCATCGTGGTGGTGCTGCAGGCCGTGGGCGGCGCTGCGGGCAACATGGTCTGCGTGCACAACGTGGTGGCCGCGTCCGCCGTCGTGGGCCTGACCGACCGCGAGGGCGACATCATCCGCAAGACGCTGATCACCATGGCGTATTACGTGGTGCAGGCGGGCCTGATCGGGATGGCGCTGATCGGCGGCGGGCTGTGGTGGCTGGCGGCGCTGATCTGGGCCGCGGTGGTGGTCGGCGCGATGCGCGCCAATCGCGACCGGGCCGCGGTGCCTGTCCGCGCCTGACGCAAGGCTGACGACATCGGTGCGGGCGGTCCTTCGGGGCCGCCCGTTCTCGTTGCGCCGCGCCGCACGGCCGGATACGAGGGCGCAAACCGGACACGGGTGCGCAAAAAGGAACGGGCCGCCCAGCAAGAGGCGGCCCGCGAGATCCAAGGAGATGGTCCGGTTAGGGGCGGACGCAGGTCCGGTCCCAACCAGGGGTGGTGGCCTTTGGGGCTGCCCTCAGGCCGGGGTCCCCCCGACTGTTCCGAAACGTCTCTCCACTATCACTCTAGACACTGGACCACCTCCTTTCAAAAGATTGCTGTATAGGGACAGGCTGACACAGATCGAAATTCTGTCAATCAGCTTTCTGCCCTGTGCCCCAACAAATTGCGGACGATGATGCGGAACGGCACAAGGGCCAGTATCGCCAGACCAAGTTTGACCATCCAGTCGGCAAGTGCCAGCGAAACCCACAGCGGGCTGAACGGTCCCGCGCCAAGCAGCGGAACCGCCTCGTTGGCCCAGCCCGTGTTGGTGTCCGCGGGCAGCACGGCCGCAAAGGCGATTCCGAAGAACAGCACCGTGTCCAGCGCCGATCCCAGCAGGGTCGAGACCAGCGGCGCCCGCCACCAGCGCCCGCCGCGCAGCGTGTCGAAGACCTGCACGTCGACCATCTGCGCCACCAGGAAGGCCGCCCCCGACGCGATGGCGATTCGCAGCGTGGTGGCATCCATCCCTGCGGCGATCAGCGACCAGACGACCCCGGTCACGAACCCTGCCAGCACCACGCGGCGCGCGGCGGCGGCGCCGTGGACGCGGTTCATGACGTCCGTGACCAGGAAGGCCAGCGGATAGGTGAAGGCCCCCCAGGTCAGCCAGGTGGCGACCGTGAACTGAACCAGGACGTTCGAGGCCACGACAATGGCGGCCATGGCAAGGATGCCGGGCAGAAAGCGGATCATCGGTGGGTTTCCGTTTTTGCGAAGGTTGCGGAAGAACTCGGCCCCCCGGACGGGTGGAGCAGCGCGCGCCTTACGCCCGCGCGGGCGGTCTTGTCAATTCCGCAGCGCCTGCAGGCCGGTATCGCGCAGGCGGTATTCGACGATCTCGGTCCGCTGGACGAACAGGAAGTTGTCGTCCGAGATCATGGTGATGCGCATGCCCACGCCGTCATCCCAGACCGAGATGCCTTCCAGGTTGTCGTATTGCAGGGGCCGCGTCTCCAGCAGGATCTGGTCGTCCTGGATCACCCCCGGCTCCAGCCGCATCCGCCGCACGCGCGAGACAAAGCCCAGGATGCCGCGGAAATCGCGCTCCAGCAGGTAGAACCAGCCGTCGGGCCCGAAATCCGCCCCCACCGCACGCCAGCGCGGATCGCGGCGGATCTGGCCGTATTCCGTCCAGGCGCCGTCGAACGACAGGATGGTGAAGGGCTGGGTTTCCGTCCCCGACCGCTCGGGGACGGCGAACAGGGTGCCGTCGTCGTCGATGGCCAGCGCCTCCAGCCCCACGTTCACGCCCATGCCGGGCAGGCGGTCCGGGCGGGGATGGGTGGTGGCGGGTGCGTCGGGGTGATCATAGGTCGCCACCCGGTCCAGCCCTTCGAAGCTGACATGGATGCGGCCGTCGGGGCCCACCGCGATGCCTTCGCTGTCGCCGGTATAGCCGGGGGGCAGGGGCTGGCCCTTGCTGTCCTTCAGGTTCGTGCGCCCGGCGACGGACATGCCGCGCACCAGGCCCTGGGCATCGCGTTCGATCCGGCCCCAGTACAGGTGCGCCCGGTCGGTCAGGGCGTGGAACCCGGTGCCGTCCGGGCTGATGTCGATCGCCGAGAAGCCGCCGAAGGTCGATTGGTCCATCGTCCAGATATAGGTGCCGACATAATCAAGAACCGCGCCTGCACGGGCAGGCGCGGTGGCAAGGATCGACCCGGCAAGGGCCAGCGTCAGGGCGCCGATGCGACGGTCGAACATTGGGCTGGCAGGTCGCTCATCCGATAGGTGCGGGGGTGGCGATAGTTGGGGTCCGGGGTCGAGGGCTTGGCGCGGCTGGGGTCGATGCGGATGTTGATCCATTCCTGCGCCTCGGCGCAGCCGTCGCCGGCCGGGATCGGGTTCGGCGTCTGGCAGATCGACCCGGCAGGGCAGTTCATGCGGACGTGGAAATGGAAGTCGTGGTTGTTGATGGGGCGGATCTTGCGCAGCCAGTCGCGGTTGCCCGTCTCCATCTGGCACATGGCGACCTTGGCGACGGGATCGACGAAGATGCGTTCGACGCGGGGATCGCGCGCGGCGGCGCGCATGATCGACATGTGCCCGCCCGTCCAGTTGCCCGACAGCGCCGTGCCGCCATTCGCGACGACCGACACGGATGACAGGTTCTCGCGCTGCTGCGGGGACAGGCCCAGGGTCGGGGGCGGCAGCATCCAGATGTCGGCATCCAGCCCCAGCTGGTGGCTGGCATGGCCCGAGGTCATCGGCCCGCCGCGCGGCTGGCTGATGTCCCCGATATAGAGGCCCCGCCACCCGGCCTGCTGCGCCGCCCGCGACAGGCCCTGCAGAAAGCCGATCATCTCGGGGTGGCCCCAGTTGCGGTTGCGCGACAGGCGCATGGATTGCCAGCTGGGTCCGCTTTCGGGCATCTGCACCAGACCCTGCGCGCAACCTTGGGAATAGTTGCCGATCGACACGGCCGGCCCGCCCGACGCCGTGCGGAACGCGCCGAAGACGTCCTTGGCCAGGGATTGGGCCGATGCGGGCAAAGCCAGGCCCATCAGGACGGCGGCGGCGGTCAGGGTCTTGCGGATCACGGGGACGTCTCTCCTTCGGGGTCCACCCACACTAGCAGAACCAGCGCGACAAGAAAGATCACGATCAGGGGAAGAAACCCGATGCGCTGATTCCCGGTCAGGTCGGTCGTCAGCGCGATCAGGAAGGGTGCCAGGAACGCCGTGGCCTTGCCCGACAGCGCGTAAAGGCCGAAACCCTCGGTTGCGCGGTCGGGGGTGGTGTGGCGCACCATCATCGTGCGGCTGGCCGCCTGCAGCGCGCCGCCCGCGCCCCCGATCACCGCCCCGCAGGCAAAGAAGATCAGATCGGGCAGGCGCAGGGTGCCCAGGACCGCATCCGGCGTGGCAATGCCCAGGACGGATGTCCGGTCCATACCCACCAGCAGCATGCAGACCGCCATCAGCGCCAGGATGCTGGCGACGATCACCGCGCGGGGGCCGAAGGCGCGGTCCGCGCGCCCGCCCAGCCAGCTGATCACCGCCGCCGAGATGGCGCTGACCACCCCGAAGACGCCGGCCAGGAACACCGGCCAGCCCAGCACCGTCCCCGCATAGACGCCCCCGAACCCGTACAGCGCGTTCAGCGCGTCGCGCGAGAACATCGACGATGCCAGCCAGGCCGCCAGGCTGCGCCGATGCCGCAGGCTGCGGATCAGCGTCCACAGGTCGCGCAGGGCGCGGCGCACCTGCACCGGCCGGCCCGGCCCCGGTTCGCGGACCCACAGGAAGAACGGGATCATGAAGACCGCGTACCAGATCGCCGTCAGGGGGCCGACGAACCGCGTACCTTCGCGCATCGCGGGGTCCAGGCCGAACAGGGGCGGGATGCCCAGCAGCGTGCGCCCCGAGGGCGTTTCGGCGAACAGCAGCAGCATCACGGCCAGTGCCGTCACCCCGCCCAGATAGCCGAAGGCATAGCCCGACCCGGACAGACGGCCGATCTCGTCGCGCGGGGCCAGGGCGGGCAGCATGGCATTGGTGAAGATGGTGGCGAATTCGACCCCGATCAGGCCGATGCCGAACAAGACGATGGCCTGGATCAGCGGCGGCTGGCCGGGGGTCAGGGTCCACAGCCCCGCCGCGCCCACCACGTAGAATGCCGAGAACACCCAGACCCAGGGCATCCGCCGCCCCGAACTGTCCGCGATGGCGCCCAGGACCGGGGCGGCCAGCGCGATGACCGCGCCCGCGATGGCCAGCCCGTATCCCCAAAGCGCCTGCGCCTGCGCCCCGGCCTGCGCGGCATCCAACCCCTGGGCGATGAAATGCGTGCGCGCGACCTCGGCGAAGTAGATCGAGAAGACGAAGGTCAGCAGCAGCGTGTGATAGGGCTGGCTGGCCCAGTCAAAGAACCACCAGCCCCAGACCCGCCTGCGATCGATCGTCATGTCCGTCCCTCATGGCTTTTCCGTCATAAGGAACAGAGCCCGTCAGAGTGGCAAGTGAAGTTTCGCCTCATCCGGGATGACGGGGGGCCAGGGCCGCGTCGCATCCGCCGCGATCCAGGCCGCGATCCAGTCGGGCAGGGGCGGACTGTCGGGGGCGTGGCCCAAGGCCTCCATGACGCGGGCGGGGGCGACGATCCCCTGGGCCGAGGTCACGGCCGAGCGGATCATCACCTGGTTGCAGCATTCCGTGCCCTTCCACATGGACTGCTCCATATAGACGAAGCGCGCGTCCCAGCCCACCATGCGCGAGATCATGGTGAAGCGTTCGAACGCCCGGACACGGCGACGATAGCGGGTCGAGTTTCCCGCCACCGTGATGCCCCAGCCATTCGCCCGCAGCACCGGCACCAGCCCGGTCCGCCGCGCCAGCGGGATGCGGCCCAGATCGAACAGGGTCAGGGTGCGGCCGTTGTTCAGCTCCCACCAGGGGTCCAGGTCCCAGGGCCAGCACATGTGCGTGGACACATGCGTGCCCAGGGGGTCCAGGGCGGGGGCGTTGCGGAACTTGACCAGTTCCTTGGCAAAGCGGATCAGCGGATACATGGAGGGGCCTTTCGTCAGCAGGCCTTTTGAGGGCGGGCCTTTCGTTCTGCCCCGTGGGTGGCCCGCGATCACGCGGGCGTCAAGCCGGACGCGGCGGCATCCGGTCGCGCCCCGCTTGCGTCCCGCCTTACGCGCGGCCATACAGGGCCCGAACGCGCGCGCAGCCAAGGAGACGACCATGGGAACCCTGTACGAAGCCCTGCAACTGATCCTGCAGGTCCTGTGGTTCATCATGATCGTGCACATCATCATGTCCTGGCTGATCAACTTTCAGGTGCTGAACCTGCGCCAGCCTCTGGTCGCGCAGATCTGGGACGGCCTGAACCGGCTGCTGGAGCCGATCTATCGCCCGATCCGGAACATCCTGCCCAATACCGGCGGGCTGGATCTGGCGCCGCTGGTCGTCTTCATCATCATCATCATCGCGCAGCGCGCCCTGGCGAACAACGCGGGCTTCTTCTACGGCATGTGATGTCAACGGACCTGCTGCGCCAGGTCTGGGGATTCGACGGTTTCCGCCCCGGACAGCAAGAGATCGTCGAGGCGGTGGCCGCAGGCCGCGACGTGCTGGCGATCATGCCGACGGGCGGCGGCAAGTCGCTGTGCTTCCAGCTGCCCGCGCTGATGCGCGAGGGCGTGACGGTGGTCATCTCTCCGCTGATCGCGCTGATGCGCGATCAGGTGCGCGCGCTGCGCGAGGCGGGGGTCGAGGCGGGCGCACTGACCAGCGGCAACACCGAGGCCGAGACCGACGCGGTGTTTTCGGCCATCTCCGAGGGGCGGCTGAAGGTGCTGTACATGGCGCCCGAACGGCTGGCCTCCGGGGGCACGGTGAACCTCTTGCGCCGGGCGGGCGTCACGGCGATCGCGGTGGACGAGGCGCATTGCGTCAGCCAGTGGGGCCATGACTTTCGCCCCGACTATCTGCGCATCGGCGATCTGAAGCGCGCGCTGGACGTGCCGCTGGCGGCCTTCACCGCCACTGCGGACGTGGAAACGCGGGCCGAGATCGTCACCCGCCTGTTCGACGGACAGGCCCCCGTGACCTTCCTGCGCGGCTTCGACCGGCCGAACATCCGGCTGGCCTTCCAGCCCAAGAACAGCCCCCGCACCCAGGTCCTGGCCTATGCCGCCGCGCGCCGGGGTCAGTCGGGCATCATCTATTGCGGCGCCCGCGCGCGGACCGAAAGCCTGGCGCAGGCGCTGCGCGAGGCGGGGCATCCGGCCATCGCCTATCACGCGGGGCTGGAGGCCGAGGCCCGGCGCGAGGCCGAGGCGCGGTTTCAGACCGAGGACGGGCTGATCGTCGTGGCGACCGTGGCCTTTGGCATGGGCATCGACAAGCCCGACATCCGTTGGGTGCTGCACGCCGACCTGCCGAAATCCATCGAAGGGTATTACCAGGAGATCGGGCGTGCGGGCCGCGACGGCGACCCGGCGGATACGCTGACCCTCTACGGTCCCGACGACATCCGCCTGCGCCGCACCCAGATCGACGAGGGCCTGGGCGACAGCGCCCGCAAGGCCGGCGATCATGCACGTCTGAACGCCCTGCTGGGCCTGGCCGAGGCGACAGGATGCCGCCGCCGTCGCCTGCTGGCCTATTTCGGCGAGGAGATGGACCGCGATTGCGGCAATTGCGACCTGTGCCAGAGCCCGCCCAAGCTGTTCGACGGCACGCTGGCGGTCCGCAAGGCGCTGTCCGCGATGGTGCGCACCGGCGAGTGGTTCGGCAGCGGCCACCTGATCGACATCCTGACCGGCACCACCACGGACAAGGTCCGCGAGCGCGGCCATGACCAGCTGCCGACCTTCGGCGTGGGGCGCGAACACGGGCGCGGGCAATGGCAGGCGATCTTCCGGCAGATGATGGGGCTGGACCTGTGCCGCCCCGACCCGGAACGCCACGGCGCCCTGCACCTGACCGAGACCGCGCATCCGATCCTGCGCGGCGAGGAGAGCGTGACGCTGCGCGAGGACACCACCAAGGGCGCCAAGCCCGCCAACGTCCTGCGTACCCAGGTATCGGAGGAGGACGAGCCGCTTCTGTCCGCGCTGAAGGCCAAGCGGCGTGCCCTGGCCGAGGCGGCGCGCGTGCCGGCCTATGTCATCTTCCCCGACCGCACCCTGATCGAGATGGCCGAGAAGCGGCCGCAGGACCTGGACCAGATGGCGCGGGTCGGCGGCGTGGGGGCAAAGAAGCTGGACAGCTTTGGCCGCGCCTTCCTGGAGGTCATCGCGGGCGCGCAGCCCGAGATGCACCCGGCACGGCGCGCCCTGGCCGGGCGTCCCGAAGGCGCGCTGTTCGACCGGCTGATGGCCGTGCAGCTGGACCTGCAGCGCGGCCCCGACGGCACCGACAAGCCGCTGTCCTGCTCGACCGCCCAGATCAAGCGCATCGCGGAAAGCCGCCCCGCCGGCGTCGATGGACTGGCGCGTCACCTGGACGCGCCGCGCATGGAGCGGTTCGCCGACGCCTTCCTGGCCGAGATCGAGCGCGTCGAATAAATCGCGCCGCGCTGGTAACGAACAGGTGCCCTGCAGCGAACAGTCAACCGAACGTGATGCATCATTTGCGCAACCCCCTGCGTGGATCATGCGATAACGCAAGGGTACCGCCCCGTTGGGGCAGCCCGATCGGAGGACATGATGAAGCTGAACTGGTCTGACGTCACGCCGCACAGGATCTTTCTGGACCGTCGAAAATTCATGGCCGCAGGGGTCGCCGCCGTGGCCCTGCCCGGACTGGTCCGCGCGCAGACGATCAATGCACGCCCATCCCCGCTGTCGACCGACCAGACGCCGAACACCTTCGAGGAGATCACCAACTACAACAACTTCTACGAATTCGGGACGGGCAAGGAGGATCCGGCGCGCAATGCGGGCGCACTGACCACCGATCCCTGGTCCGTGGAGGTGGCGGGCCTGGTCGACCGCCCCGGCAGCTATGGCGTCGAAGATCTGGCCCCCGACAACGCGCTGGAGGAACGCATCTATCGCCTGCGCTGCGTCGAGGCGTGGTCGATGGTCGTTCCGTGGATCGGCGTGCCGCTGGCATCCGTGCTGGCCAAGGTCGGCGTCCAGCCCAGTGCCAAGTTCGTCGAGTTCGAGACGCTGGTGCGCCCCGAGGAGATGATCGGCCAGCAACGCGCCATCCTGGACTGGCCCTATCGCGAGGGTCTGCGTCTGGACGAGGCGATGCACCCGCTGACGATCCTGGCCACGGGTCTGTACGATCAGCCCATGCCCAACCAGAACGGCGCACCGATCCGCCTGGTGGTGCCGTGGAAATACGGGTTCAAGTCGATCAAGTCGATCGTGCGCATCAACCTGCTGGCGCAGGAGCCCGTGAACACCTGGAAGCAGCTGCAGGCCAGCGAATACGGATTCTATGCCAACGTGAACCCGCAGGTCGATCACCCGCGCTGGAGCCAGGCGACCGAACGCGTTATCGGCGCGGGGCTGTTCGGCGGGCGCAAGGAGACGCTGATGTTTAACGGATACGGCGATCAGGTCGCCTCACTTTACGCGGGGATGGATCTGTCGGTGAACTACTGATGATCCGCGGCATCAACAACGCGCTGCGGCGCATTCCGGTCTGGGCGGTCTGGCTGGCAGGGGCGGTGCCCTTCGCCGTGCTGCTGTGGGACATCTTCACGGGCGGCCTGGGCGTCGATCCCGTGCAGGAGGTCGAACACCGCCTTGGCCAGACCGCGCTGTACTTCCTGATCGGCGGCCTGGCGGTCACGCCATTGCTGCGACTGACGGGCGTGTCGTTGATGCGGTTCCGCCGCGCGATCGGGGTGATCTGTTTCGCCTATGCGCTGCCCCATGTGCTGGCCTGGGTCGTCCTGGACATGGGACTGCTGTGGGGACAGATGGCCCGTGACATCCTCAAGCGGCCCTACCTGCTGTTCGGAATGGGATCGTTCCTGATCCTGATCGCGCTGGCCGTGACGTCGAACAACACGTCGCTGCGGCGCATGGGTGGGCAGGCGTGGCGACGCCTGCACAAGCTGGTCTATGTTGCAGCCCCCCTTGCCGCGATGCATTGGCTGTGGGCCATCAAGGTCAACGAGATCGCCCCGATCTTCTGGGCGGCGGTGATCGCGCTTCTGCTGGCCTCCAGGCTTGTGATTCGTCGCCCGATGTCCTGGACCCGCCCCGCAAGGGCCTAACGTTTCCTTTTATTTCAGTTAGTTGCGAGAAAACTGACCGGCTGACACGTTTTTTTCACAAAACCTGCTTGCGTCCCCCGGCGGCTGGGCCTAAACACCGCTTCACCGAAGGCGGGAACGCTGGAGGGGCCGGGAAGGCGGTGCTGGGAAGCGCGGTTG